>JAAENB010000001.1 GCA_024224995.1 bacterium
GAGCGAAAAAAAACCCGAACTTGGTCAAAATAAATGTGTTCTGCTATGATACAAATAATCTAACGCCGAATCTGGACGAGGTATCCGGTTTTACGAGAAGTGTATATTTGTTTTTATCAATTGCGGAATTTTCTTCAGGCTTGAAATGATGGGGTCAGCGGGTTGCGGTCGGGCAGACTGGTTTGGGATTGATTATCAAGTTGCTCATTCTATAAAATGTTCATTGATGAGCGCAACTTGCAACAAGGGAAGCAATTGATGGCGGAATTATTGTATTTTGACGATGCAAATATTATTGGTTTCGAATGGCACGGTGAAATTTCCAGAAGTGCAATGGCGCGGGCAAAAGTCAGGCCTAATGGTTTGCTATATGTGCCTGAAACGGTGAAAAAAATGTATTTTCACCTAATTTGTTCCATGACTATTTTCCAACTCGTGGGGTGTACAGGACCAAGCGAAAACATTTGCCGGACTTGTTTATGGGGAGAAATGGCTATCCGATCATTTCCAAAAGACTGTATGACCTCTTTGTCAGCCTGGAGCCGGATGTCGATAAATTCGTGCCTGTCGAATTGCTTACCAAGGGCGGTGAGCCGTTCAGCGGTGGGCCTTATTATTTTTTCTTTTGCATGCGATATATTGATGC
>JAAENB010000002.1 GCA_024224995.1 bacterium
CAACAACCGAACCGAAGAGTCTATCGGCACGGCACATGATTTTTGGGTTGCATATCGTGAAGGTGCATTTGGAAAACAGCCTCGTCCCTTTGTGGGCTGGCTTATGTTGGTTGAAGATGCTTCTGGATCACGGTCTCCGGTAAAATGCGATTCGCCTCATTATCCGGTGTTTGAGGAATCTAAGGATAATTGCCTGTTGTGTCGAAATATGGGTTTTAAAGTTAAAAAAAAGGCTGCCTCCCCTGGAAGATATGATGAACCAGGCTTTTGATATTATCTGCAAAAAATATAAGTCATACGAAACCCTCCGGGTCATACGTTTCTTTTTTAACTTTCAGTATTTTTACGGTTAGTGTCATTCTTTTTATTTTATATTAATGTTTTACTTGAAAATAAATCAATAGACTCGAAGTATTGGGAATATTATTGTACCAGGATGTGATTTTTGTCAATCACATCCTGGTAATAAAAAGAGTGTCACATATACATCGGGGGGAAAATTCGTCACTGTAGCGCATGGATTATTTGGCGCTCTTGACTTCACCTGCCGAACCAAGTTTTTGAACATTCTTGAGGTCCAGGTCCATGTAGCATCTCGCCCACATTCCCACCTCCGATTTCTTCGTGGCGGGTGTATAGAGATATTGCATACACATATCATTCTTTGACGGTAGAACCGTATAGCAATAGACGATTTGATTAGTGTTCAATGTCTTATAAACGCCTACATTGGTAACCGGGCCACTAATAGAAAATGCCTTCTTTACAGCTTGCCAACCATCCTGAATATCATCTTTAATGTTTTTATTATCCAGGTTAGCAGGTCCTAACCAGCCCGGCATTTTTACTTCACCCTTCACTTTCAGAGCATGGTCAAAATTGACGAGTAGTTCTCCCATCCCATTAATAAGAAAAAAATCGTTGAAATTGTTAACATCGTCACTTCCGGTTTTGCTCACTTTTTGCGCTACCAGGAGGCGATTCGTTTTTGTCTTTGAAATTTGGCTAAAGTCGCTGTCATGGAAGAATTTGGTCAGACTCTCTTTCTTGCGCGTACAGGATGTATCAATAATCAGGCAAGCAACAGTAAGACAAATAAACGCAGTTTTTTTGTTCATTGTTTTCTCCTATTGTTATAATTAAATTTATTTAAAATTTTGCTCACGCATACAGCTTCTGAGAGTAAAAAAATACAGGAAAATAGATTTACTGTCAAGCTCTTTTTTGGTGTGTATTTGATTTGTTTAACACTTGTTTTTTAGTGACTGTGATCGCCTGTATGGGATTGGTGTGAATATTTTTTAAGGAGTGGGGGATAATCGTCTTGACGGTATTGAGAGTTGATAATATGTATAAAAAAACGTGTTTTCTATACATATTATCATTGTTATGTATAAGAAATGGTTTTTTTTTATATATCACATGAAAAAAAATGGTTTCAGGATCAATGAAAAAACCAGAGTGGACTGCTTGAATTCTTCGGAATAATCGCCTGTTGTATAGAAATAGGCGCTAAAAACTCATTTTTGAAAACCCTTTGAGAAAAAGAATTATCCCCGCTGCCAGTATAATCAATGATATAATTTTTACGGGATTAAATTTATTATTATAATCCTGGCCAAAAAGTTTGTTTATAAAAGGTAGAGAAAAAAACATCGATAAGCTTATTAAAAAGAAGGGTGGTGGTTGTTAACTTATTAATGGTCACTTCGGCTCGTCCTCGGCTCCTCTCGGATTCCAACTCTGTGACCTGCCTGCGTTGAGCACGGTGTCCAGGTGGAGTCGAAACGATATTATTTAGAAAATTTTCTTGCAAAATATCACTACTTTTTGTTTGGTATACATTTGACTGGTTGCAGTCCGGCACTTCGGCTCCGCTCAGTGTCCGGCTTGTGTTGGTGAAGGGTTGTGTTGGGAAGGGGTCTTTGCTGTAAAGTCCGGCACTTCGGCTCCGCTCAGTGACCGGCTTGTGTTGGGAGGGGTTGTGTTGGGAAGGGGGCTTTGCTGTAAAGTCCGGCACTTCGGCTCCGCTCAGTGTCCGGCTTGTGTTGGGAGGGGTTGTGTTGGAAAAGAGACCTTTGTAGTAAACCCCGGACGTTGAGCGGAGCCGAAACGGGAGGAGATGAGGATTGTGAAGATAGGATTTATGTATATATTGAGATGTGTTGATGGCACCTATTATATTGGAAGCACTGTTGATCTGGATAAAAGATTGTACGAGCACCACTGCGGTTTTGGGGCCAATTATACCAGGAAACGTTTACCGGTAAAATTGCTTTACTACGAAGAATATGATCGAATTGATTATGCATTCTTTAGAGAGAAA
>JAAENB010000003.1 GCA_024224995.1 bacterium
GACCTGATTTCCCTGATTTCTTCCGGTGATAAAGTTTCGTTTAAGACTTGTTGTGTGATCTCCTGCTGGGTGCGTTGGTGGAATTCGATCCATTCCGGCAATGGAGCGCAACGTTCCCGTAAATTATCAATTCCAAGATCATCCACGTCATCATAAACAATGTATCCGCTTTCCCCACTCGGTGCAATGACATAACCGCCGTTTGCTTTTATATCAACACTTAATAAGCGATCTAAAAACCGATTACCGGAGCTTAGTTCAACCCCATCGGGAAGTAAATAATAAAAATGCCTGCCACCTGATTTAGTTTCCACTGTAAACGTATCCGGCAATGGTCCATAATTTTCTTCCACCTCTTCAATCAACTCATCAACTGTCCGGGGATCAATATTCTTAGTGCCGGGTATTTTTTTGTTTATGTCAAAATCTATGACGACAATACCATTGACATTCCCGGTTGCTAATCCGATTAATAGTTTATCATCCGGTATGACCTGTTTGGTAATAGCTGAATAGTTCTCCTTTAGTGTGTAAAAAGTATCAATACTATCTGTTGCATCCTTAAAGCCATTAATCGAAGCGGGGGATTTATTTTTTTCTGGAATATCGCTTAGCTTACAGGGGAAAACCTTAAAACCTTGATCTACATATTTTTTTAAATATTCACCTATGCCGGTGACGGTAGGGTTTATGTTAACGTTCATTTTCCCCACCTCCTATGTCGGAAGGCATCATGCTCTTTTCACGGTTGGTCACAAACCGTGAAATCTTCCCATCTCTGACGTGAATTGCTACTGTTACAATACCGTGTTTGACTCCCTCAAGTTCGGAGTTAAGCAGGGAGAGAACACTTTTATCTATAGTGGGGGAAGTTTCCTTTTTCATTTACTCACCCCCTGCGTCAACAGCTTGTTGCTCAAGCCACGCGTGAATTTTTTCAGGGGAAAACCGCACAGCTCCACCTATTTTATAGAATGGAATCTTTCGTTGCATCACCCATTTCCGTAATGTGTTTGGCGAAAGTTTTAGGAATGCACTAAGCTCTTGATAGTCCCAGGGGGATTGCGATTGATTATAGATTGCTGCTTGTTTTTGATTTGAAGTATTTTTGGTCATAAGTTTGCCTCACAATTATAACACGTTATGTGTCGGTTAATTTGAGCGCTGAACTTATGACGTCGATCTTTTGCGCTGGTTTTCCGCAAAAGATTAATAATCAATTGCGTTAATTTATTCTACAAAATAGTTTTCTGTTTATTATTGTCAACAAAAATTTTTTTTCCGCTCTATTTGTTCCTATCAATGTTTAATTTTTTTATTTGATTTTGTAGTATTATCCAATGTCCGGGGTAAAGGCAATACAGTTTCAATAGTGCTTGCCATAATATCAGTATCTTCACTTTTAAAATACTTTTGAGTCATACGGTCAGAGCAATGGCCAAGTCTTTCACGTACAGTTTCAGCAGGAACACCGGATTCAATTAAAACACTATTGCAAAAATATCTGAATGAGTGGAAGCAAAGTCCTTTATTTTGTCGTATCTCTTTAGTAATGCCAATTTCCTCTAATGCTTTGTGAAATGATTTCATAATAACCTGTTCACATGCAGGGTAGTCTTTACTTTTATTGGAATAAATAATAAACCCGTTATCATTACGGTAGGGATGTTTTTCAAAATACTGCAATAAACGATTGCAAATACTCTCTGCTAGTTGAACTTTGCGGTGTTTATTATTTTTAGTTCTGTCTTTAACCTGTTTGGTTCTTCGTTCCCAGGCTTTACATATTGTAATAGTACCATCGGGTTTTATATCATTTATTCTTAATGCCTGGATTTCTGAAAGCTTGGCCCCGGTAGACGCGGCAATAAGACAGGCGATATATGACCGTTCATCGTTCCACTGGAAAGAAAATAACAGCTCAGTTTCATGTTGAGATAACCGCCCCCTGTGTTTTTCTTTAACTTCAGCCAGTTCTATTTCCGGGATACTCTTTATTAGATTTTTTTTGGCAGCGGCTTTTAAAATATCTCTCAATGCGAATAGTATTTTGTTGGTGAACGCACCGCTATATTTTTTCCCGAATGTCCCGGCACAGAGATTATTACGGAAATTGATAATAACCTCTTCAGTAATGAGTGAAAGCCGATATTCGCCAAGTGCCGGAATTATGTGATTTTTTAACATCTCAGTCCGTTCCAGGCACCACCGGGGGGAAGGTGATTTTTTCTTTGAGAACCGCTTGTTTTTCTCCCATTCGCTGCCATAAGAGAAAAAATCGTTACCAGTAAATTCATGCAGGGACACATTTTCCTTAAATACAACCTGTCCGGCTTGCAGGTATTCAATACACCAGTTTTCAGCCCTGTTTTTTGAGGTTTCCCCGGTAGATTTTGCAGTTGACCATTTCCCTGAAGGTAAACGGAATTGAGCATAATATACAGGTTTGCCGTTTTTTCGTTTTCTGGGGTAGATTGAATAAGGTTTGTTTGACATCATCTCTTTTCTCCTTTTGGGCAAGACATTTGTTCTTCTTACAATTGTCTTACTTTTAAGATTAAAGAGAGACGCCAATTGGTTTGGTGGTCTCTAACCCCTGAAAAATTCAGGGGTTATTATGAGCGGGTGATGGGAATCGAACCCACGTAGTCAGCTTGGAAGGCTGAAGTTCTACCACTGAACTACACCCGCGATTACCTGAGCAAGTATTATGAAGTCAGTGTAAATCGTCAAGAAAAAAATATTTTTTTTAAAAAATGTTAAAAATGGTGTCCTTTTTTTTATTATTATTTGTACTATAGTTTGAAAGAATGAGCATAATAAAAAATAAGGAGAGTGGAAATATGAAGTATTTTAAAAGTTTTGTTGTACTCTGCTGCCTGGCCCAGTTGTTGCTGATTGGAGGGAGTGGCCGGCTGCTGGCAAGAGGTGCGGCAGCGGAAGGGCTGGGGCTTAGCGCAGATCAAGCAAAGAAACTGAACAATATGATTCGGTACAATCTTAAACACGCGGAAGACCAGGTGGCATCGGAAAAGATACCGATGGAAACTACTGTTAGCAAGGCTGACCAGTTGAAGGTGCTTAAGTATATTAATAAAAATGTTGAAGTGCATACATCGTTTAACCCCGTAAATTATATCAATTTTACTGATGAAAACTGGAATAAATGGACAAGCGCCAGCGACCTGATGGCAGCTTCCGGTGAGCTGAAAAATATTCACCAGGTGCATAGGTCCGATATTGGGGGCGCGGGAGACAGTCCCGTACGGGCTCTTACTGAAATAGCTTCGTTTTATCCAATGATTGAGTTTTGGCCTGAAAGAATGAGTTATTGGGACGGTATCGAATGTACTCATGATTGCAGCAAAGCCGAACAATATGAAAAGACATTATTAACCAATTTTAAAATGGAACGGGACGTGAAATTGCTGCCCAAGTATGGCGCGCTTAATTACCTGGCACGGTGGGATGGTCTTCTTAAGGATTTCCCGGGAGTGGACACCACGCCCATTACATTTGTGTATAAGCAGCAGGTAAAGGTGCGTATGACAATTACCGCGAAAGATTCTTTACGGTCATGGTGCTATAAGCCTACTGGTGAGTATGAAGAGTATGAAAGGGCAGGATTGATAAAGAATAAAGAAAACTGTCCTGCTGTAGAGGGAAATGACCCCTGGGGAATGGGGCCAAAGGGTGTCTTTGACACTGATAATGGAGATAAAGACTACCTGCTTCATGTGCTCAGTTCTCGCAAACTAATCAAAAAGACTGCTGATTTTCTAAATGACCAGGAAGCGGAAATTGCATCGGGAATTGATGGTCGTTCTACCAGGCTTGATGCGAGTTACGTTGAAGTTCAGATTCATGGCCCCATAACGATTGAGAGAGATATTCAGCGCGTGCATTGTAATTTTTATTTATTATTTGGGCATCCGCACTTTGAAAAACTCTATAAGTTTCTAATCGCAAAAAAAATTGATATACTATGGTATTATCAGAAAAAAGAAACAGCTCCTGTTGTGTTAATCCAGGAAGGCGGACTGGAACCGGCACGAGTGAAGTCTGCCTGGAAAGCTGCCGCAAAAGAATATAAGCGTGCTTATAAGATAGCACGAGATGGTAAATGGAAACAAATCAAGAAAAAAAGCTCCGGACTGAAAGTGCCGGGAGTCGCAAATAACGGCGGAGTTATTTCCGGACTCTGGGACAGTGTGGCACAAGCAAATGCCGCCGACAGGAAAGGTTTGCCAAAGATGGACGGACGAGCCTGGGTAAGGAGTTATATTGCTCCCAGGTAATGGGGGAAGAAAGGTTACCGGTAACCGGTAACCTTTCTTAAATCACTTTTCCACTTGACATCCCGTCTTATATAGTATCATAATTCCTTTCCTCTGAAAAGAGCCAAACAGGAATGATACAAATATGAATACGCAGCAGCACAACAGGGAGCTCACACTGGCAGCATCGCTCTTAACCGTATTTCTCTGCGCGACCTTTGGAGCGAACGCCGTAGCGATAAAGATCAGTCTCACGGGGCTGGGGGTCTTTACCACGGCAGCCATACGCTTTGGAATGGCTATTGCCGCGATTTCGCTATGGGCATTCTTTACGGGGAGATCGTTCCGCGTACCCAGGGGAATGAAGCGCCATTTTCTGCTGCTGTCGATTATTTTCACGATGCAGCTTGGGGGATTTTATATAGGCCTGAGTAAAACCAATGCTTCACGGGCCACCTTGCTGATAAACCTGCAGCCCTTTATTATTCTTATCCTGGCCCATTTTTTTATCCCCGGAGACAGAATAACCCTGAGAAAGGCGGCAGGCCTGGTGCTGGGATTTTCGGGCCTGGCATTTGTTTTTTTGCAGAAAAAAGGAGCAGGAGCCGCTTTTAATATGGGGGATATTATCGTGGTAATTATCACCCTGGTGTGGGCCTGCAATGTTATTTACGTAAAGAGAATCATTCATGGTTTTGAGCCTTTTTTACTGGTCTTATATCAAATGATTTTTGCCGTACCCTTTTATATCCTGGCCGCAATTTTATGGGACAAAACCATGATAATTTCCGTAAATTCAAAAGTAATATGGGCCCTGCTCTACCAGGGGCTCGTTACCGCGTCATTCGGCTTTGTCACCTGGACAAACCTCATTAAGGAATATGGAGCAGTCTCCCTGCACGCCTACGTGTTTATAATGCCCATTTCAGGAGTGATATTAAGCTGGTTGCTGCTGGGCGAGGAATTGAGCTCGAATTTGCTGGTGGCCCTGGCGCTTATAACCCTGGGAATAGTAGTGGTAAATATCCGGCGGGAAAACCTGACCTTTTTTGTCTTTCGAAGAGGGGGGATGTAGGGGAGCATGAAGCGGCATTTCGGTTTTGTTCTGTGAGTAAATTTTTTAAAAAAATGTTAAGAATGGTGTCCACTTTTTTATTATTATTTGTACTATAGTTTGAAAGAATGAGCATAATAAAAAATAAGGAGAGTGAAAATATGAAGTATCTTAAAAGTTTTGTTGTACTCTGCTGCCTGGCCCAGTTGCTGCTGATTGGAGGGAGTGACCGGCTGCTTGCAAGAGATGCGGCATCGGAAGGTCTGGGACTTACTACGAATCAAGCAAAAAAGCTGGACTATATGATGAGCCACAATATTAAACACGCAACAGATCAAAAGGATTCAAAAAAGATAGCAGAGGAAGGCGGTGTCAGTGCGGCTAACCGGCTTAAAGTGCTTAAGTATTTTAATAAAAGTGTTGAAGTGGTTACATCGTTTAACCCCCTAAAGATTACAAATTCTGATAATGAAGACTGGAAAAAATGGACAAGTGTAGGCCAGTTGATAGCAGATGGCGGTAAGCTGAGAAATATTCACGAGGTACATATGTCCGATGTCGGAAGGGATGATGACAGCCCTAAACGTGCCCTTACGGAAATAGCTTCGTTCCATCCAAGGGTTGTATTCTGGCCAAGCAAGACGGATTATTGGGATGCGGTAAAATGCACTCATGCGGGGGGGGCTTACAAAAATAAAGCTGATATGGAGAAATTATTTTCCAGCTTTAACATGGAAGAGGATGCAATTTTACTGCCCAAGTATGGCGCGCTTAATTACCTGGCGCGATGGGATGGCGTCCTTAAAGGTATCGGGGGAAGGGACAATTCAGTGCTTACCTTTGCGTATAAACAGCGGGTAAAGAACAGGATGACAATAACCGCAAACGATTCATTGCAGATGTGGCTGTCGGGGGATGCTGCATGTAAGAAAGCAAAAAATGCCGGGTTGATAAAGAATGATGGCCACTGCCCTGATATTGAAAAAAACGATCCCTGGGGAATGGGACCAAAAGGTGTTTTTGATACTGATGCTCAGGGTGATAAAGACTACCTGTTTCATGTGCTTAATTATCGCAAGGAAGTCAAAGAAATCCTTAATTTTCTGAATAACCAGGAAAATGTAATCAAATCGGGACTTAAGGTTAATTCGAGCAGGAGTGATACAACATACATTGAAGCTCAGATACATGGTCCCGTAAACATTGAAAGGGATGTTCAACGTGTTTATGCAAACTTTTTTTTATTATTTGGGCATCCGCACTTTGAAAAACTCTACAAGTATCTTCTGGCAAAAAAAATTGATATCATCTGGTATTACCAGGCAGTAGGGAGGGCTGGTAATACTCTTCCGGATTTGTTAATCCAGGAAAATGGAGAGGAACCGGGAAGAATGAGGTCTGCCTGGAAAACAGCCAAATCGGAATATAATGCTAAATTTAAGGTAATAAAGAGAAATCAATGGAGAGCCGCTAATGGAGATGCGGTACCTAAGGGAACCTCGGCAGCAGAGACTGTGCCGAAGCTTCTAAGCGCTACTACCATTGGGCACTGGAACAATGTGGCAAAGACAAATGCCGCTGACAGGAACGGTTTGTTGAAGAAGGATGGACGAGCCTGGGTCGGGGAGTATATTTCTACTAATAGAGACTAAGGAAAGCTTTTAAGTTTTGAACCTTGAAGATAAAATATTTTAAGCCGGAGTTTTGCTCCGGTTTTTTTTATCTTCCCTTTCACCTGCTTTTTATTTACTATACATTAAACAAGTGATTTATACTTTAATTTGTATGAAAGTAATTTTTACTTGACAATTATGTCACATTACTATATTTAAGTGGAGAAATGTGGGGAAAAATGTTGAAATAGGCCACGAAGTGGTGGTTAAGGGTGACGGTTTATGTTTATGGGTGAGTATCATCCGACTCTTGATGAGAAAGGGCGGGTGGCAATACCGGTGAAGCTGAGAAAGGCTTATGGGGAAAATGCCATAATTAATAAACTGGTTATTACGCATGGATTCGACAAGTGTATCATGGCGTTCAGGGAAGAGGACTGGAAGGAGTTTGTGGAAACAAAACTGGTTAATCTTCCCCAGTCCGATCCAAAGAACCGAATGAGGATCCGCTTTCTTCTTGGCGGAGCCTGTGAGTGTGATCTCGATAAACAGGGAAGACTTATTATTCCGGCTTATCTTCAGGAGTACGCTGAAGTTGAAAAGGAGCTGGTAATTCTTGGACTCTACAACCGGATTGAGATCTGGGGAAGCGAAGGATATAGCAAGTACAAGCCCGATGGTGAGGATTTGAGTGTTTTTGCCGGCGATCTGGGGTTTTAAGAAAGTTTGAACTTCAAACTATTAAGCAATGCGACATAATAATGGAAGAAACAGAGAATATAGATAATATAAAAAATCCCGCTTACGCCCATATCCCTGTGTTGTGGCGGGAGATTGTGGAGTATGTGGAGACTTCGCAGTTTAAAGGAACCGGTTGTTTTGTCGATTGTACCCTGGGAGAAGGGGGGCATTCGGAGCTTCTTTTGAAGCGTTTTGAGAATTTGCGAATAATCGCTTTTGAGCGGGACAGCAGCATACTGGAAGTGGCTAAAAAGAGGCTGGAGCCGTTTAAAGACAGGATCGAATTCGTGAATGATAATTTTTCCGAAGCCTTTGA
Organism: bacterium; assembly: GCA_024224995.1. The sequence goes on from JAAENB010000003.1 coordinate 8,002, forward strand.
ATGCCTTGAAGAGCGCGGACAACACGTAGAGTACCTGCTGTATGATTTTGGAATATCATCCTTTCATTTTGATAAAAGCGGAAGAGGATTCGCTTTCAAAGAAGACGAGCCCCTTGACATGAGGCTAACGCCTGAGCAGGAGCTGGATGCCTGGTATGTTGTAAACCACTATAAAGAAGAAAGACTCACTGAGATATTTTACCGGTACGGAGAAGAAAACTGGGCCAAAAGGATCGCCCTGGTAATTTGTGAACGGCGGCAGAAAGAAACAATTGAAACAACCGGGGATCTCGCGACTATCGTGCTGGCGGCAATACCAAATAAGATGCAGGTAAAGAATATACACCCGGCCACGCGAGTGTTCCAGGCCTTGAGAATAGAGGTAAATGACGAGCTGGGATCAATAGAAAAAGCATTGGAGAATTCCTATAAATGCTTGACACCAGGGGGCAGAATGATGGCAATATCTTTTCATTCCCTGGAAGACCGGATTGTGAAGAACCGCTTTCGAAAACTTTCCAGGGGCTGCACCTGTGAGAATGAGCCAAAACACTGCCAATGCAGGCAGACCCCCCTGGTCCGGCTAATAACCAGAAAGCCGATTATCCCCGGAGAGGACGAAATAGAACTCAATAAAAGAGCGAGAAGTTCAAAGCTGCGGGTGTGTGACAGGGTATAAAAAAGGAGTTGAGCCATTAAGTATTTCGCGGTTGTTTTTGTGTTAAGCGTTTTCCTGGTACTCTATGTATGGCAGAATGTGGAAGTAATGAGACTGGAAAGTAACTATCGAAAAGAGCTGTCAGCTAAAAAGGATCTTATAAAAGAAAATGATTTTCTGCTGTATAAGATTGAGCAGTATAAACGAATGGAAAATGTTGAGCGCTACGCGCGTGAAAATGGTTTGCGGGAAATAACTCCCGAAGACTTTGACGTACTGGTTTCTAAAGGAACGAATAAAAGATAAAAGATAAGAAATGGAAGATAAAGTATTAGACATAACAGTTCAATTATCCGCGATCCTGAAGGGGACAAGGGGGATAATTGACTGTGTACAGGGGGATAACGAGAGAACTATTTCATCGGTTGAATATGATTCCAGAAAGGTGCAAAAAGGAAGTCTTTTTGTTGCCATTAAAGGTTATGAAACCGATGGACACCGCTATATAGATACGGCCATTAAAAACGGAGCAGCTGCAATCCTGGTTTCCGTAGAGCGGGCTGAAGAATTTAAAACACTCTCTCATAATTCCGGCATAAGCCTTCTTGTTTCCAGCGACACCCGGAGAGCCCTGTCCGCGGCTTCGGCTCTATTCTACGGTTATCCTTCACGCTCACTTACGGTAATTGGAATTACCGGGACAAACGGAAAAACATCCATAACCTATATGGTTGAATCTATCTTGCGCGCGAACGGAATGAATCCGGGCGTTGTGGGCACGGTAAATTACCGCTGGGGAACAAAAGAGGTTCCCGCCCCGAACACCACTCCCGAGTCAAGAGACCTTCATGAAATGTTTTATGCCATGAAAAAAGACGGAGTTGATTCTGTTGTTTTTGAGGTCTCGTCTCATGCCCTGGAACTGGGCAGAGCGGACGATATCGAACTTGATGCCGCGGTTTTTACGAACCTTACCAGGGACCATCTCGATTTTCATAAAAATTTCGATAATTATTTTGAAGCAAAAAAGATCCTCTTTCGCCTTCTTGAGAAGAGCGGAAAAGAACGAAAGACCGGAATAATAAATGTTGATGATGAATACGGAAAAAAATTATACAGGGAATTGGAAAATTGTTCATACCCTGTCCTGGGATTTGGGCTGGAGCAGGAAGCCCGGTACCGGCCCAATGGGGAAAGCATACAAAATTTAATAACCGGTTTGCGCTATGTGCTGGAAGCTCCTGAAAAGGGCTGCCAAATAGAAATGCAGGTATCCGGAACATTTCAGCTCTATAATTCTCTCGCGGCCATTGCCGCTTCCCACAGCGTGGGAGTTTCCTTTGACCGGATCGCTCAGGGGCTGCGTGATCTGGAAACCGTTCCCGGGCGCTTTGATGTTGTACAATCAGGGCAGGGATATTATGTTGTAGTGGATTACGCCCATTCGGGAGATGCCCTGCTTAAACTGCTTTGCTCGGTAAATGAGCTGAATCCCAACCGGGTTATAACCGTGTTTGGATGCGGCGGAGACCGGGATAAAACAAAGCGGCCCGTAATGGGAAAGATCGCCATAGAAAATTCCACCCTGGCCATAGTAACGAGCGATAATCCGCGAACAGAAGACCCCGGCGATATAATTACCGACATTCTTCAGGGATTAAATGAAAAAAACGGTAAGGATTATGACGTGGTACCCGACCGGGAAGAAGCCATAGAGCGGGCAATTGCCATAGCTGAAGAGGGAGACATTATTGTTATTGCCGGGAAAGGCCATGAGGATTACCAGGTCCTGGGAAAAGAGAAAATACATTTTGATGATAAAGAAATAGCAAAAAAATATATCGAAGCAAGGAGAGCCGGGTGAAAGCGGATTTTAATATAACAGCTGAAAAAATAGCCGGAATCTGCGGAGGAACAATTCTCTGCGGCAATGGGGCGGCTGCAATTGATTCAATCAGCACCGATTCCAGGGAGCTTGGAGAAAAGAGTCTTTTTATACCCATAATCGGGGAACGCTTCGACGGGCATGAATTTATAGAAACCCTTTGTGAGCAGGGAGTTATTACTGCCTTTTTAACAATGAAACAGGGATATAAAGATATCGCTGAAAAACACGGCATTACAGTCCTTGAATGCGGCGACACCCTGCGGGCTCTTGGAGCAATAGCCGCAGCTCACCGGGATAGTATAAACCCCGAAGTGATAGGAATTACGGGAACAAACGGGAAAACCACAACCAAGGAACTGGTATACGCGATTTTAAAAGAACAGAATTCTGTTTTAAAAAACGTGAAGAATTATAATAATGAGATCGGGGTGCCCTTTACCCTGCTGCAGCTCGAAAAGAGCCATACCATGGCAGTAATTGAAATGGGGATGAACCATTCCGGAGAACTGGACAGGCTTTCAAAAATAACCAGGCCCAATCTTTCGCTCATTACCAATGTGGGGGAAGGGCATCTTGAGTTCCTGGGAAGTGTGGAGAATGTGGCCCTGGCAAAATCGGAAATTATGCATGGAATGGAGCAGGGAACAACAATACTGGTAAATAAGGAGACCGTATGCTTTGATTTAGTGCAGGAGCAGGCGGTAAAACGAGGATTGCGTCTTAAGACCTATGGAGTAAAGAAAGACGCCGATATATTTCCCGAACGGTATAGTCTTACGAGGGAGGGAGTTAAACTTTCATACAGGGGAGAGGAGCTGTTTATTCCGTTATACGGAATTCATAATGTATATAATATTATGGCAGCTATCGCCGTGGCAGAGGAATACGGAGTTGACCCCGCAGTAATGGGGCGGGGATTGTTGAACTTTGAGAATGTGGATGGGAGAAGCCAGGTGATTGAGAAGGGGTACATCATTATTAATGATACCTATAATTCCAATCCCCTCTCTTCGAAGTACGCGCTGGAATCGGTAGGAGCGATTTTCCCGGAGCGACGCAAAATCGCGGTACTCTCGGATATGAAAGAGCTTGGAGAGTTCGCGGAGTCTTTTCACTCCGCAACCGGGCAGGAGGCCGCGGAGCTTGGTTTTGATCTTCTTGTAGTGTGGGGAGAAATGGCCGGGGCCTATTCCCGGGGAGCCCTGAAGGGCGGGATGAAGCAGGAAAATATTATTTCCTGTGACACAAAAGAAAAAATGAGTGAATACCTGGTTAATAAAATAACGGAACAGGACGTAGTCCTGGTAAAAGGATCACGATCCATGAAAATGGAAGAGGTTGTTAACGCCTTGTTGGCTTGATAGCGTTTGTCAGCCGGCTGCCGGAGGCGGCCGAATACCGTTTGCAATAAGTGCAACTGCAGGCGGTTTGTTTTCGCCCTTTGGGAGAGGGAGATCGTGTATCCGTAAACGAGTGAGTCTTGTTCCGGGAAAGAAAATTAGAGATGCTTTAAGAGTGCGGACCCTGCGAAGCAGGGAAAAAATAGGTCAGAAACCTGGTAGTATTGCGAGCTGCATCTGGCCTGGAAGTATGAGCTCTTTGGGTTGTGAGGACTGTTTGAGCGGAGCGAGTTCCGCAGCAATCCAAAGAGCTCATGCTTCCAGGCCCGCTCACAAGCAAAATTAAGTTTCTTGAGAGTGCGAAAATTTTAAGGTACAGGGTTTGAAGTTTGGAGTTTTAACCTCGAACCTCGAACATTGAACCTTGAACTTTTTTTTAAAAGAGGAGTGTAATCGATGTTTTATCATTTGTTAGCGCCGCTGCAAGAATACGTATCGTTTTTACGATTGTTTCAATATATAACGTTTCGATCGGCCTACGCGGCCATAACGGCTCTGCTTGTGGTGCTGGTTTTTGGAAATATTCTCATACGGTGGCTGAGAAGATTGAAATTTAAAGAAGAGATCCGTGAACTGGGACCGGAAAGCCATAAGGCCAAGGTGGGAACTCCCACTATGGGAGGGATTATAATTATAGGAGCGGTACTCTTTTCCATCGCCTTATGGGGAAATTTTTCCAATCTATACCTGCTGCTGCTTATAGGGGCCGCCATTTTGCTAACGCTCCTGGGGTTTGCCGATGATTATATTAAAACCGTATTAAAGAGAAAAGACGGGCTTCCGCCAATAGCAAAGCTTGTTGTGCAGGTATCTATCGCCCTGGCAGTGGCACTGGTGGTCTATTATAATCCGTCTAATCCGGAAAATGCCACAACACTGTATGTACCCTTTTTTAATGAAGCGGTCATTGACCTGAAGTGGACCTGGATTATTTTCGCGGTTATAGTAATTACCGGCAGTTCAAATGCTGTTAATTTAACGGATGGTCTGGACGGCCTTGCCATTGGCTCTATCGGCAGTGTCGCCGTTACCCTGGGGCTCATGACATACCTTACGGGACATGTTACGGTTTCCAAATATCTCGGTATACCCTATATCGCGCAAAGCGCGGAGCTGACGGTTTTTTTGGCAGCTCTTATTGGGGCATCAATAGGATTTCTCTGGTTCAACAGCAACCCGGCCTCTGTTTTTATGGGAGACACGGGCTCGCTTGCCCTGGGAGGAATTATCGGCATTATAGCCATAATGATCAAGAAAGAGATCTTCCTGTTTATTGTGGGAGGAGTTTTTGTAATAGAAGCACTCTCAGTAATAATACAGGTAGTATCGTATAAATTACGGAAAAAAAGAGTTTTTAAAATGGCGCCGATCCATCATCATTTTGAGCTTTCGGGCTGGCCCGAACAAAAGGTTGTCGTAAGAATGTGGATATTAGGAATAATCCTGGGAATACTGGGATTGAGTTCTTTGAAGATATTATAAAAAAAGGATCTATACTTGAAGAAAGATGACATAAAGAAAGCGCTCGTCGTAGGGTTAGGATTTAGAACCGGGCTTGCTGCTGCGAATTTCCTCGCGAAAAAAGGAGTATCCGTAGTGGTGTCGGATATGAAGAAGGAAGAGGAACTGGCAGGGATAATAGAGCAGCTAAATAAAAGTGTCAGGGTGATACCAGGTTCCCAGGAGCCGGGTATTCTGGATGAAGGCTTTGACGTACTGGTTCTCAGTCCCGGCGTGCCAAAGGCCATACCCCTGGTACAGGCGGCATATACAAAGGGAATTCCCGTGATATCCGAAGTGGAGCTGTCGTATCTTTATTTAAAAGGACGGGTAATTTCCATAAGCGGAACCGACGGAAAATCGACTACAACCTGTTTAACCGGCCATATTTTAAAAGCCCTTGGATACGGGACTTTTGTAGGCGGGAATATCGGCATCCCCCTGATTAGTCTTGTGGAAGAAACCCGGGAAGATTCCATATCTGTTGTAGAGCTTTCATCGTTCCAGCTTGAAACAATCGATACCTATAATTCCGAAGTCGCGGCAATTCTTAACGTAACACCGGATCACCTTGACCGGTATACGGGCATGGACGATTATCTTGAAGCAAAGCTGAACATCGTGAAGAACCAGGGAGCGGATGACTTTTATGTATATAACCTGGACGACGCGACACTTACGGGATGCGCGCGAAGGGCGGCATCGGGTCACCGGACTTTTTCACTGGTAAACACCTCAGCCGATTCTTATTACGATACGGGCCTGGTGTATATCCGGGAAGAGGGCCAGGCCCGGGCCATACTGGAAGAGGACCGGATGCGAATCATGGGGCTTCATAATATACAGAATGCTATGGCGGCAATATTAATGGTGTCGTCTCTTCAAAAAAAGATGGGCCATGAGGTCGATTACGACGCTATTGTAGAAGCCTGTTATACGTTTACCGGCCTGCCGCACCGCATGGAACGGGTTGGAGAGATTGAAGGACGCCTGGTTATTAATGATTCCAAAGCAACAACAATCGGAGCCCTGGAAATGGCGGTAAAAAGTATCAAGGGCACGGGAGTGCTAATCCTGGGCGGAAGGACCAAAGGGGATGATTATACCAGGCTCATTGAGATATTAAAAGGAATCATAAGCACTGTTGTGGTTATTGGAGAATCAAAGGAATATTTTTCGAAAATTTTAGAAGAATACGACCCGGTACCGGCAGCGGATCTTGATGACGCCCTGGTACAGGCAATGAAGAACAGCAGCAGCGGGGATACTATTTTACTATCACCGGCATGCGCTTCATTTGATATGTTTAAGAGCTATGAGGAAAGAGGAGATTTATTCAAAGAATCATGTGAAAAAATGCTGAGCGGAAGTTTGCATTGGACCTGAAATCGGTCATAGATACCCGGAGAAAGGGGGTGCCCGACATAAGCCTCCTGGCAATAATTTTTCTTCTAACGGGGATTGGTATTGCCATGAGTTATAGCGCGAGCGAGAGTTACGCGACAAAGCATTTTCATGATTCGTTCTATTTTTTAAAGAGACAGCTGATGTGGTTTGCCCTTGGGTTACCGGCTCTTCTTCTTTTCCAGGAGATTGACTACCGGTCCTATACCAGGTATACCAAGATTATGCTGCTCGCGTCATTTGTGCTGCTTATCCTGGTGTTTCTTCCCGGGCTGGGACAGCACGCAAAAGGGTCGGTTCGCTGGCTTGGCATCGGTTCTATCCGGGTACAGCCGTCGGAATTCGTGAAAGTCGCGATGGTAGTATACCTGGCCAAGGTTTTTTCCTCTGAAGAGCGGGAAAACCTGGTTGCCCAGCTGCTTATTCCCATGCTCATAACGGGTATTATTTTTGTGCTAATAATGATGCAGCCCGATTTTGGAACAGCGGTTGATCTTTTAATTGTTTCTGTTTTTGTGCTTTTTGTGTCGGGATTTCCGCTTTTGTACCTGCTGTCGCTTTTTGTGATCAGCATCCCGATGTTTTACCTTTTAGTATACCAGGTAGACTATCGAAAGACGCGGATCCTGGCCTATCTCGATCCGTGGCAGGACCGGTATGGAATAGGGTATCACATTATACAGTCTTTTATTGCTTTTAAAAAAGGCGGGCTCATGGGAATGGGGCTTGGCCAGGGGACACAGAAGTTAAAGCGGCTGCCGGAACCGCATACCGATTTCATTTTCGCGGTAATCGCGGAGGAGGTTGGGTTTCTTGGCACGGTTTTTATTGTTCTTTTGTATGTTGCTATTTTTTGGAGAGGAGTTCACATCGCCTTGCACGCGCCCGATGATTTCGGCAAACTGCTGGCGATAGGGTTAAGCCTGTTGATTGTAGTTCAGGCTTTTATAAATATGGGAGTGGTGAGCGGAAGTCTTCCTACAACGGGAATTCCGCTGCCCTTTGTCAGCTATGGCGGATCGTCATTGCTGTCAAATATGATTGCCGCCGGCATCTTGCTTAATATATCAAGATATAAAGAGGCGGCCCTGGATGGAATGAAATTGACCGGGGAGGTATGGGAGTGATTAAAAAGAAAATACTAATAATAGGCGGCGGCACCGGGGGACACATTAGTCCCGGTATAGCCCTGTATGAAGAGTTTAAAAATAAAGGCGTGGAAGTTTTTTTTCTAACGGGAACCAGGGACAAACGGTTTTCAACCCTGGAAGAAGTTTCTACCGATGATTTGTATTATTATTCAGCGCCCACATTAACGAAGAATATATTTAAATTACCGGTTTTTTTCGTGCAGTTTGTTCTGGCAATATTCAAGGCCCGGAAAATAATGCGGGAACAGGTGATTTCATCGGTAATTGGCATGGGTGGATACGTGTCGGCACCGGCATTGATCGCGGCACAGATGAGAGGACTTACCGTATACCTGTGTGATCAAAATTCGGTCCCGGGAAAGGTAACGAGCTTTTTTGAAAAATACGCCCGGAAAGTATACGGAACATTTGAGGTATCAAAAGAGTATATGAAATTTCCCGAAAAACTTTTTTACGCGGGGAATCCAATCCGGAAGCAGGCCTTGCAAAAGGGAAACAAAGAGGCAGCCAAAAAAGCCTTTAACCTGGAGCATAGCAAAAAAATAATCCTCGCCATTGGGGGAAGCCAGGGAGCGCTTCGAATAAACGAACTCATGCTGGGCTTAAAAAAACAGTATCCAAAGGAATTTAAGGATATAGGGACCATCTGGAGTACGGGAAGTTATTCCTATGAAAAATTTAAAGACCGGGTCCATAATGAAATAGACGGGGGCTCAATTTATCTTTCTCCTTATATTGAGAAGGTAGGGCTGGCTTACGCCGCGTGCGATATAGCAATAAGCCGGTCCGGAGCCGGGGTGATGATGGAAGAGGCGGCAATGGGCCTGCCGACGATCCAGGTTCCCTATCCCCATGCGGCCGCGGATCACCAGGATAAGAACGCGGACGCTTTTGAAAAGGCGGGAGCTGCCATAAAAATAAAAGACAGTGAAGCAGTGGCCGAAAAAGTTGGTCCAATATTGTTTGAACTGTTAAACAATCCCCGGGAGATGAAGCGGATGTCGGAAAAAGCCCTGGAAATAGCAAAGGGAGACGCTTCACAGGTAATTGTTGATGATATTATGACGGATAAGCTATAATTATAAAACGAGGTTTTACATTGTTTCGAAAGTCAAAGAAAATGCATTTTATTGGAATCGGCGGAGTCGGCATGAGCGGCATAGCCGAGATACTTATAAACCTGGGGTACGAGGTATCCGGGTCCGACCTTAGAGAGTCGGAACAGACACAGCGGCTCAGGGACATGGGAGCTGCGGTCTATATTGGACACGCCATGTCGAATATTCAGGACTATCATGTGGTGGTCACCTCCAGCGCCATTGATCAGAGTAATGCTGAAATAATAGAAGCACGGAAGAGAAGAATACCAATTATTCACCGGTCGGAAATGCTGGCGGAACTGGTACGGCTAAAACACGGAATTGGAGTAGCCGGAACTCACGGCAAAACAACCACCTCTTCCATGCTGGCCTACCTTCTTTATACCGGCGGAATTAATCCAACCGCCGTGATTGGCGGGAAAGTCTTGAACTTTGAATCGAATGCCCGGGTAGGGGAAGGGGAGTATATTGTATTTGAGGCCGATGAATCGGACGGAACATTTTTAAACCTGCTGCCCACGATTGGGATTGTAACCAATATTGATGCCGATCATCTCGATTATTATAAGTATTTTGAAGGCCTCAAAGATGCCTTTTTACAGTACATGAATACCGTTCCTTTTTACGGCTATTCTGTTTTATGTATTGATGATGTAACGGTAAAGGAGCTGCTGCCGAAAGTAGTCAAGCCCTTTATAACGTATGGATTTTCCAAAGACGCCAATTTCCGGGGCGCGAATGTTCGGCAAAGCAATGGCAGGATGCGTTTTGATTGCTATCATAATGAAAAACTTCTCGGGGAATTTGAAATAACCCTCCTGGGAAATCATAATGTGCTTAATTCACTATCGGCAATAGCAGTTGCCGTAGAGCTGGGACTGAATTATGAGACCATAAAAAAGGGTCTGGCCGATTTCAGGGGAGCAGGAAGACGATTGGAGCGGATTGGAGAGGAAAAGGGAATCCTTGTATTTGATGATTACGGTCATCATCCAACAGAGGTCAGGGCAACCCTGGACGCGCTTCGAAACCTTGGGCGCAGGATTATTACGGTATTTCAGCCGCACCGGTATACCAGAACGCAGCTGCTCTGGGATGATTTTGGCCAGTCTTTTGCCAATAGCGATATATTGTTTTTAACAGAGATTTACCCGGCAGGCGAATTGCCCATTCATGGAGTAAGCTCAAAACTTATTGGGGATTCCGTAAAAAAACACGAAGGACGGGACGTAACAATAATAGAAAAATTTGAAGATATTGCCAAAACAGTCATTGAGACAGCACAGGAAGGGGATGTTATTTTGACCCTGGGCGCGGGAGATATATATAAAGCCGGGCCCGCAATCCTTGAGGGAGTGAAGAATAAGTGATCGGGTCTTCGGCTCCGCTCAGACACCGGAGAGCCCGGATGATCGGTTTTAAGAAAATGAAAAGGGTTTTTTTATATATAGGAGTAGTTGTTCTTTTTTGTGCAAGTATAGGAACCGGGGTTTGGGGGAAGAACGTGAAGAAGGTGCAGGCTCTGGAGTTTCGGGGGCTGGAGAGCCTGAGTAAGAAGGAAGTACTGAACGGAGTGGCTATAGAAGGACGGAAGGACGGGATACTTATTGATCTTGATTCTCTTGAGAGAGCTCTTGGGGATAATTCGCAGGTGGAGCGGTATACAATAAGCGAAAAAGGAAACAGGGTGATATTGTCAATAGTAGAGAAAAAGCCTGCGTTGTTTATGGCTCTAATAACCGGGAAAGACCGGAAGTACGAAACAATACTTGTTGAGCTGAACAGCCGTTTTGAGATTATATCGGAGAATATCATACGTACCGGGACTCTGCCGCTCATTCTTATTGAAGAAGGGGACCTGGTAACGAATGATGATTCCGGAAAGAGTTCGTTTGTAGGGAGAAAGGTTTCTCAGCGGGTAAAGGATTGTATTGGTTTGCTGCGCCAATTGAAAAAAAAAGATCTCATACTGTATAAAGAGATAGCGGAAGTCTATTTGCAAAAAAACAGGCAGGTAAAAGTGGTCCTGCGCGGGAGAAAAACGGAATTTTATCTAAAATTGAACGAAAAGAGCCGAAAAGATATAATAAGGAATAGTTTAAACAGGCAGTTAACAACAGGAATGGTGCGATTGAAATATATTACGGGGTACCTGGATCGGCTTAAGTTTTATCCCCCCAGTGTAATAATATATGACGATATGGCTGTTATAAAGTAGTTTAAAGTTTAAAGTTTGAAGTTTGAAGTTTTAACCTCAAAATTCGGAGAATTTTTATGGAAGATGTAATCGTAGGCCTTGACATCGGAACGACAAAAACATGCGCGGTAATTGGCATGTTAAATGAAAATAACCAGGTTGAGATCGCGGGAGTGGGAACAGCTCCTTCAACAGGCCTTAAGAACGGGATTATTGTAAATATCGACAATACAGCTTACGCTATCGCGAAAGCGATTGAAAACGCGGAACTCATGGCCGGACATGAGGTAGATTCGGTTTTTGCGGGCATAAGCGGGCAGCATATATCGGGCCAGAATTCAAAAGGGGTTGTGGCAATAACAAACAGGAGCAGGACAATCTCTCCTGTTGAAGTGAAGCGGGTTATTGAAGCGGCCCAGGCAGTGGTAATACCGGTGGACCGGGAAATATTACATGTCCTTTCAAAAGAATTTACGGTTGATGATCAAACCGGGATCAAAGATCCCATTGGCATGAGCGGAGTGCGGCTGGAAGCTGAAGTCCATATAATAACCGGGGCAATTACCAGTTTGCAGAATATGATGAAGTCCATTGAAAAGGGAGGGTACCAGTTCCAGGATATCATATTTAACCCTCTGGCAACTGCTGATGCGGTGGTGAGTAATGATGAAAAAGAACTGGGAGTCGCTCTCGTGGATATTGGCGGCGGCACCATTGATCTTATAGTATATATGGAAGGCGGGGTAGCCTATTCTTCGGTAATTTCAGTAGGGGGAATCCATGTCACCAATGATATTTCCATTGGTCTCCGGACGCCTTTTGAATCGGCTGAAATGATCAAGAAGAAGTACGGATGCGCGGTTCTTGACCTTGTAGACGCGTCGGAAATGGTTGAAGTCCCTTCAGTAGGGGGCCGGGCTCCCAGAAGCCTGTTCCGCCAGGAGCTGACACAGATAATTGAACCGCGAATGATGGAAATAATGGAGATGATCGACCAGGAGCTTGTTAAAAGCGAACGGAAAGATATACTGGCAGCGGGAATTGTACTAACCGGCGGCGGGAGCATGATGGACGGCTGTATTGAAGCAGCTGAACGGGTCTTGAATATGCCGGTTCGAATAGGAACTCCTGTTGATATAGTAGGGCTTAAGGATGTGGTTTCCACACCGCAATATTCCAATGCCGTAGGCTTGTTAAAGTACGGCATACGTATGAACCGGTTCAGAGGTAAACGCAGATTTGACGGGTCCGGGACCGGACTTTTTAACAAAGTAAAAAAGTGGCTCGAAGAATACTTGTAGGAAGTAAGATTTTCCGTATTTTACGGGGAATTTATGTACATTTTTTAAATAAATAAATAATTTTTTGTTGATTAACAAAATTAATAGTTGTAATGTGACATAATGCAATACGCAGGGGAGGAGAAATGTTTAAGTTAGAAGAAGAAAGGCCGCTTTCAACAGTTATTAAGGTAGTTGGCGTAGGCGGTGCAGGGACAAATGCCGTTAACAGGATGATCGCAACGGGCATGGAGGGTGTTGAGTTTATTGTAGCCAATACCGATGCTCAGCAGCTGCGTGACAGCCTGGCACCGGTAAAGATCCAGATTGGCAGCAAGCTTACAAGAGGTCTTGGAGCGGGAGCCAATCCCGAAATTGGAAGAGAAGCAGCAAACGAAGACCGGGACAAGATCCAGAAAGCGCTCAAAGGCGCGGACCTGGTTTTTATTACCTCCGGCATGGGCGGCGGTACCGGTACCGGGGCAGCTCCTGTGGTTGCGGAAGTGGCAAAAGAAGAAAGTGGCGCCCTGGTTGTTGGTGTTGTTACCAAACCATTTCGAGTTGAGGGGAAAAAGAGAATAACCCGTGCCGAAGAGGGGATAGCCTCTCTTAAGGAAAAGGTCGATACCCTCATCCAGATCCCCAATGATCTGTTATTAAAGATTATAGACAGGAAAACTCCTATTGAAGATGCGTTTAAGCTGGCTGATGATATTTTACGCCAGGGCGTTCAGGGTATTGCAGACCTGATTATGATAACCGGTATTGTCAATGTGGACTTTGCCGATGTTAAAACCGTTATGAAAGAGACCGGAGACGCGCTCATGGGTGTGGGCATTGGTACCGGTGAAAATAAGGCGCTTGAAGCGACCCAGATGGCCATTAACAGCCCGCTTCTTGAGGAAACCAGTATTGAAGGTGCCAAAGCCGTACTGATAAATATTGCCGGCGGAAATGACCTTTCTCTTCACGAAGTGAACGAGGTTACTGATGTTATTACCCGCCAGGTCGATCCTGAAGCCAATATTATTTTTGGAACTACAGTTGATCCCGCTCTCGATGACAGGGTCCGGGTTACGGTAATTGCCACGGGCTTCGATAAAAAGAAGAATATGCTTAGCAGGAACAGCAAAAAGCACAGTGAGCTGGATAAGGTTACGGGTACTCCTCTTACGCTTATTGAAGGCGACCAGGAACCCCGTCCTAAAAAGGTTCCCGTTACTGCAAACACCTTTTCCCTTGATTACGACAAACGGAGAAGGTCAAGAGATTATTCAAACGAAGATCTCGACATTCCTGCCTTTCTGAGAAGGAATGTAGAGTAAGAGGCATAAATTGCAAACTGTCACAACCGGAATAAGACGCAAGGGACAGGTTAAACACTAACATGATAACTTGTGCCTTGCTACTTGTTCCTTAAAGTTCCTTAGCCAGGGACTTTTATAGAGGAGTCCGCAGGGTGTTTATGAGCATGGACACAACCTGCGGGCTCCTCTCCTCTTTTTTTCTTCTGTTAAACTCTATTAAAGAGCTCTGAGGTCCCAACCCCTCAAAAAAATTTATCTGATAAATCAAAAATTACTTGACTAATGTGAAAACGATATGTATATTATAAGCACAAGTCTTATTTAATAAATAGTAATTATGCAATAGAGATAAATACAATGAAAGTATCACAAGAAAAAAAGAAAGAGATTCGAAAAGAACTAATCGCGGCTGCTGTTGAGATCATTACCGAAAAGGGTTTCAAAGCCGCAACCATGCGGGAAATCTCCGCAAAGGCCGGGTACGGCAGCGCTACTATCTACAATTATTTTCCCACCAAGGAAAAAATATTATACGCCTATTTTGAAGATAGCCATGAACAGGCTGCCCTTACCCTTGAACAGATCCCTGATCTGCCGGAGTTTACCCTTAAAGAAAAACTCCAGGTACAGCTGGAATCCCTGCTGGATGTTTATCTCCAGGATCGTGAGTTTGTTATGGAAGCCTATAAACTCATATTCGATTCGCCCCTGCGCACCTTTTCCGAATTCGTTCCTATCCGGGACCGTTTTACCGCGCAGGTGAGATTATTTATTGAAACTGCCATTGAAAACGGCGA
>JAAENB010000004.1 GCA_024224995.1 bacterium
GAATAAAATTCAGAAAATTATATCCGGATTATGAGAAAAATTCAATATCAGATGTTAAATTCTTTGGTAATTTAATTGGCATGATTTTTGCTTACAAAAATTCAGAATACCGATATGCCTGAATCTCAGAAAATCTGCCGGCTGATCATTCCTTTACTGCTATTATATGACTAATTTCAGTAAAATCAATATATTATATCTTAAGTTTGCCAAAGAAGAATTAAAAAAAAATTTAAAATTGAAGTTGACTCTGACAAGCTTTTTAAATTAAAACAAGTCTGATTCCATTAAGCGAATAGGCAGTATAAGTTTTCTTAATAATTTCATTTGGATCAAATTTTCAAAAGGAAAATACAAAGAGAGTCTAGAATCATTTCAAAAGTTGTTCGATTTATCACAAACAATCCAATCACCTGAATTAATAGAGGGTCGTCTGTCGGATTTATTCATTTGCAATTTTGTGCTACAAAAAACGGATGAATGCGAAAAGTTAACACATTTATAAGAAACACATCTGTCTATTTTGATTTATTGAATATATTTACATTTTGATCTGAATATTTTTTCAGCTTACCCATATTTAAGTTATTTATTTTATTTGATTAGATTAACGCTTTCAACTTTTGCTGA
>JAAENB010000005.1 GCA_024224995.1 bacterium
CCCGGACCGGGTTCGGCAGGAAAAGAGCCCGTTCCTCTGATACCGGACCGGGCCGGGTTCCGCAGGAAAAGAGCCCGTTCCTCCGACACCGGACCGGGTTCCGCAGGAAAAAGAGCCCGTTCCTCTGATACCGGACCGGTCCGGGTTTCCGCAGGAAAAGAGCCCGTTCCTCTGACACCGGGCCGGACCGGGTTTCCGCAGGAAAAGAGCCCGTTCCTCTGACACCGGACCGGACCGGGTTTCCGCAGAAAAAGAGCCCGTTCCTCTGATACCGGACCGGACCGGCTTCCGCAGGAAAAAGAGCCCGTAGGTCACTGAGCGGAGCCGAAGTGTCCTCTGACACCGGACCGGTCCGGACCTCCCAGAATAAAAAAAAGGTTTGCTCTTACAGTACATTTTTGATATATTAATTATAATAAGACTATCGGGAGGTGCCGCATCATGATAAATTCATTTAACAGGGATGAAAAAAAGACTCTTATTGCGATCCTTAAATTTATGGTACACACTGAAGGAATAATGTCCGAAACTGATCTGGAAACCTTCAATGCTGTTGCCGAAGAAAAAGGATTTAATGATTTCCAGGAAATTTTTGAGGAAGTTGATGCCGAAATAAAGACCTTTGACGATATCTATGAACTAATCACAAAAGTCACCGACGATTCCCACAAAAAAGACATAATCAGCTATGCTGTTGATATTGCCACAGCTGACGGAAACATAAATCCCGATGAAGCATATATCTTAAAGGTGATGAACACGGAATGGAAGGTTGAATAACGGGAATCCCGTCTTTACCGGCTTTCGATATAAGAAATCGCCTCCTCCAGGGAGGGAAATTGTTTAATAAAATCATCAACTCCAATTTCATTATATGCTGAAAATATATGATCACTGGTTATTACAATGGTAAATTCGCCGCTTCTATCCCGGATAGCGGCATTTCGCATCTCCAGGATAAATCCAAGCCCCATAGAATCAATCTTATTCAGTTTTTCCGTATTTACAATAATATGTTTGAAATTGAAGTCCGGCAGCATTGAACGGCCTTCATCAGCCACTTCTACGGTATTTTGCATAACCAGCTTATCTACCAGGAACGTAATTATTAGAATATCCTGGTTATTTTCATAAAGACGCATCTCTATCTTCCCAAACATAACCCCTCTCCTTTTAGCCTTTCTCTTTTATAATTATCGGTAATTTACACAAAAAAAATATATCTCTTTTTGATAAAACAACTTGCTTGACACATAAGTGGTGAAATAAATAATGATTTCTTAATTTGAGGAGCAGAAGTATATTAAGAATGACAAAACTATCCAGAAATGACCCCTGTTGGTGCGGAAGCGGTAAGAAGTACAAGAAATGCCACCTTGCCAGTGACCTGGAGAAAGGAACAGGCCCCGAAAAGGACGCAAAAGCTCCTGTGGGCGTACTGGTTAAGACAGAAGAGCAAATTGAAGGCATCAGGGCAAGCAGCCAATTATCAAAAGAGATCCTGGACATACTCGAAGACCGCGTCGAAGAAGGAATTACTACGAATAAAATCAACCAGTGGGTTCACGATTACACGATTGAACACGGAGCTGAACCGGCTCCCCTGAACTATAACGGCTTTCCAAAAAGCGTCTGCACCTCCATAAATAATGTTATATGCCACGGCATTCCGGATTATACAGTTCTTAAAAACGGAGATATCATCAATGTTGATGTCACCTGTCTTCTTGACGGATATTTTGGCGATGCCAGCAGGATGTTCCTCATTGGTGATCCCGGTGAGGAGGCCAGGAACCTGGTAAAAGTTGCCAGAGAGTGTCTGCATATTGGCATTGAACAGGTTAAACCGAATAATGATATTGGCGAGATCGGTTATGCCATTGAAAAACATGCCAAAAGCCACCGGTATTCGGTTGTAAGAGACTATGGCGGTCATGGTATTGGGCTCAAATTCCATGAACAGCCCCATATTCATCATTACGGCAAAAAAAACCGGGGAGTCATTATGGTCCCTGATATGGTTTTTACTATTGAGCCAATGATAAACGCGGGCAAACACCACACCAGGCTCCTTTCTGATAACTGGACCGCCATTACTGCCGATGGAAGCCTTTCAGCGCAATGGGAGCATACTGTGCGGGTCACAGAAACAGGCGTTGAGATCCTCACGGGGTAGCTAAATCTCCTCGCATGAGACCGTCTAATGAGACGGTACTTTATTCCTTTTTCAAAAAATTAATATCGACAAATATTGGCATCATTTTTTAAATGTTCCTATAATAAAATATGGCTGCATGATATTGCTATAAAAATTAGAATATCAAATAGTATTTCATAAAACGAGGGGTATTATGAAATCAATAAAATTTATTTATTTTGTCTTTATTCTTATTTTAAGTTTTGTTTCCTGTTCCAATGTAATTGGTGACGGAGTGGAAGATTATCTTCCCACTACAGACTCCGGCAGCTCGGGAAAAGATATTCTTTCTTTTGAATCGGAGTTCCAGACCGGGGCTGCCATTATTGA
>JAAENB010000006.1 GCA_024224995.1 bacterium
CACTATAAGTATCAAAAAACACGGACACGCTCAAAGTAATTAACAAACAAAAAAAAGGAGGCCCCACAATGACACAAACTCAACAACCCCCGCAAACCATAACCCAGTTCATGCTGGACAACCTCAAAAACGAGCAGGAAATCCTCATCCACCTGGGCAAAATAGAACGCTCCACGCTCAGGTTCATCACCAAAAACCTCATAGAAAACCTCACCCGTGAAACCCTTGAGGGCGAAGAGGTCTATTGCACTGCACCCGGAGAATACCGCTTATCGATCTTTGGATACCAGATGGCTGCGTTAAAGATGATCCATGAGAAGGTGAGCGCGAAAGAAGAAGGGCCATTACAGGGGATACTCAAATGAGGGGGACAGGCCCGGGGAGGAGAATATCAGCATACGCGAAAAATCTTATACGGGAAGGGAGCCCTTCCCGGAAGGTTTTTCTTATTTAATTCGAATAACAGAATCCCAGTTCGACACGTACCACGAACCATCAAAGAATCCAATCTCGTATATTGCTTTCTTAGGAAAAGAATCATTAAGCCGGAATAGATGGGCCTGCTTATTGGCCAGGTCATAAACGAGCCACCCTTCATCGCATACGGCGAGTAATTTGCCGTTGATGCGTTTTAAATTATATACACCCATTTTCTTTTTATCATCTGAGGTAGGATAATGAAAGTACGTGGATTTCTTTTCATCAATTTCAATGAGACCGGCGTTAGAAGAAGCAAGGAGCCGGTTGTTATGAAACAGGAAAGAATCCGGGTTGATATACGCCAGGTTAAGGAGATTAAAAGATTCCACCTTTTTGGTACCGGGAGAGAACCTGTCAATGCTGAAGCCGCTCATACCACCGGCAGTAGCGATATACCAGATATACGTATCCTGCCGCAAAATCCCATACCGGTTAATTCCCATCACCTCATCTGAAATTAAAAATTTAAGTTTTTTTTCAGCTAAGTTTATTTCGTCAAGAGATCCGTATTCGCCAACCAGCAATGAATCCTTATCGGGATAAAAAGACCGGATAGAGGGAGTATATGGTTTGGAGGCGCCATTTTTTTGTTTAACAGAAAAGGACTTAATTAGATTCGCCTTTTTGTTTTTCAGATCAACAACCAGGAGCCCCACCCCTTTGGGGCCGCGAACATACCCGCCGCCGGAATTTCGTAAATCTTGTAGTCTCAGGCTTTCGGGATAACTGGCAGCACTAATAATAAGCCGGTTGCCATTTAAAACCCCATCCGCGAACCAATCAAACCCTTTTGGGAGTTGAACCATGCTCGATAATTTACAAATTTTTTTAGACTTTTCTTTAATATAAATATCTCTGCCCGATAAAAAGATAATACAATCTTTGTTCGATAAAAACTTGCTGGAATGAAAATCCAATATTTTTTCACCGGCAGCATTTCCGGGAATGGTTTTAAGTTTGATTTGTTTTACGTAAAAGGGATCGTCACCGCGCAGAGACTTGCCCAAACACCAGCCCGATTTATTATTATATTCAACAAAAAGCCAGGAGTCTTTAGCAGGGGGATCGTTTAATAAATAACCCAGTGCAATAACTTTTGATTTAAAGGGAATTAAAGCCAGCTTCTTGCTTTTGGAAGAAGGAGATTTTCGCAAAGCCAATCCATCTGCGGCGTGAACATAAAAGGGACTCTTTTCATCAAACTTCTTGTAATCACCGGCCAAAAGCCCGGCATTATACAGCTGAGTCATAAGGAGCAGCAATACAAAAATAAGCAAATTTTTCTTCATATTAATTTTTCCTGATAGTATTAAAATAATAACGGTATGGGCACTGGTCAAATATACCGGGAAACCATAATCTGTAAAGCTTATTCTAAAAAAGTTACCGGGACAGATTTGTCCCTACACTTTTTTACAGCCGCATCAAGCAAACATCCGTATAGCAATCAGAACAATAAAATGAGTTGCATTTACACGCACCCGGCAGTAGTATAGTCACAAATCAAAAAAAAGGTTTTTGCAATGTCAAAAGAGTTCAATGTCACAGGGATCTGTATTCCTGAAAATCATTATATGGTAAACACCGGGAAAAAGCTGGATGATATTTTCTCAATGATCGAACGAAGTGAGTATTTTACCATTAACAGGCCGCGGCAATATGGAAAAACCACAACCATCTTTTTACTATCGAAATTATTGCAAGAGAGGAAAGAGTATCTCCCTATTGAAATAAGTTTTGAGGGGATTGGATCGGAAGTTTTCGATAATGAGATCGATTTTATAAAAGCCTTTCTGGAAATGATACTGGATGAACTTGAGTACCTGGACGCGGATCAAAAGATACGTGAACTGGTACAAAAAAATATAGACGGCGAACTTAATACACTGGATCAGCTCAACGAGTTCTTTACAGAGCTCGTACTCAAGACCGGGAAAAAAATCGTACTCATGATCAATAAGGTCGATAAAAACAGCAGCAATCAACTCTTCCAGGACTTCCTGGCCATGCTGCGAGCAAAATATTTAAACCGGAACGAAGGGCTCGACTCCACCTTTCAGAGTGTCATACTGGCAGGAGTCCATGACGTAAAGAACCTGAACAGACCCTGGAACATCGCTGTCAATTTCACCATAGATCTGAGCTTTAACCCTGAAGAGATAGCCACTATGCTGGAAGACTATTCCCGGGATAAGAATATCGGCATGAATATTCCCCAAATCTCCCAGCAGATATATTACTATACTTCGGGATATCCCTTCCTGGTGAGCAGGTTATGCAAGCTCATTGATGAAGATATTCACAAAGAGTGCCCGGACGCGGATTGGACTCTTAAAGATATTGATGAAGCGGTTAAGCGTATATTGCAGGAAAATAATACCAATTTTGAAAGCCTTATTAAGAACCTGGAAAATAACAGCGACTTGTATGATATTGTATATAATACGATAATACTGGGATTTCAATTATCCTACAATAACGATAACTCGGTAATTGCTATGGGCACCACGTATGGGATATTTAAAAACGAAGACGGGAAAGTAAAAATAGAAAACAGGATCTATGAACAGAGAATATATAATTATTTGAGCTCCAAAATCGAAACATCGGGATCATTTCGCAATGACACATTCAGAGGAGAAGTTATTAACGATGACGGTTCTCTTAACTTCGAAAAAGTCCTGTTAAAATTTCAGGAGTTTATGAAAAAAGAGTACAGCACAAAAGATGAAAAATTCCTTGAAACAAACGGCAGGCTCATTTTCCTGGCTTTTCTTAAGCCCATCATAAACGGCTATGGTTTCGACTTTAAAGAAGTACAAATATCCGAAGAAAAACGGCTTGATGTTGTGATTACCTGGCTGGATAAAAAGCATGTTATTGAGCTCAAGATCTGGGACGGTGATGTTAAGCATCAAAAAGGACTGGCCCAGTTATGCGATTACCTGGACAGGCTGAGTCTTAACCGGGGCTTTCTAGTGGTATTTAATTTTAAGCAGAAAAAAACATGGACCGTTGATACGGTAACTATGGACAATAAAGAAATATTTATGGTTCAGGTTTAAAAACCATGACAAAAAAAGACAAACGATACTGGGTAATCGGCGACATACACGGGATGTACGATCCCTTAAAACGAATCGTCGATAAAATACGGTTTATACGGGTCTGGGACGATAGAAGTGAATCCCTGGATCTCGCGGACCCGGTGCTGATATTTATTGGAGATTATATTGATTACGGCCCTTCATCAAAGGAGGTAATTGATCTGCTCATGGAATTAAAAAACGAATTTGAATGTGTTTTTTTATGCGGAAATCATGAAGACATGCTCCTGCAATTTATGCGTCATTCCGACCTGTTTGAGCACTTCGGCAACATGTGGTTCAGGGACGCGGGCGGACAGAATACGGTGATATCATTTATGCCGCAGCCCGATATATACGAAAAGCTATATGGAAGACGGAACGATAACGAGGGATTTACCCGGCAGGATTTTATCCTGGAACAGAAGTACCTCGATTTTTTCGACTCACTTGTTTATTCACATACGGAAACCCTTACGGCAGACGAAGAGACAATAAAACTGGCCTTTACCCACGCCAATCTGTTAGGCCCGCAAAACGAAGACACCAACGTAAGCGTGGAAGAACAGCTTACCATAAAAACCTACGAAGATTTTCACCGGTTTAGAAAAGATAAAAAGATCTGGATAGAAAGTACGCACATATGGAACAGGGACTGGCCCACGCAAAAGTTTGATGAGTATATACTTTTTCACGGGCATACTCCAACCCCCATGTATGCTCATAAATATAACAACCTGGGCGCGTTTAAACCTGAATCGATATTACCGTACGTGAGTTTTGATACGGATACTGTTGAAGTATCAAAAAAGTACGATAAGCTTCATTTTTCAAAACCCCTGAGTAACGTGATATCCATTAACACTGACACCGGCGCGGCATACGGAAGCGCGCTTACGGCAATAAGTTTTATAGATCATGAATTATTATACCGGAATAAAATGACCGTTTATAAAGCCCTGGTAAACCGCACCCGCCTTGAGCCGGAAGTAGAAGTGGAAGAGTTTAAATTCTCTTATGATTAAGATACCCAAAGGTTATGCCCATTTTGCGGATATTAATCAATAAATAAAAGAGCTTGACTGAAATTTAATTGAACGGTTCTTATATCCATATTATAATAAACAAAAGGATTTCCATGAACGATAAAAACAAAAAAACAGAAGCTTCCATTATTGAATATCTCTATACCAATGAAAACCCGGAAACGGGCGCAGCGCCGCCGGAGCATATGGCCTGGGTTGTTTTCAAAAACGGGACCGTTTATTTAAGCGCGCCGTGCGATGAGCTTCCGGTGGATTCATCTCTTGAAACAATAGCCCTTAAGGCAAAAGAGGCGCTTAATGAATTGGGGCCGGTGGTTCCGGGTGCGGCTTCCGCTGACTTTAATGTTTCACTTCTGGACGGCTGGTTCCCGGAAGACTCTATTTACCTGGTTACATACACTCACCCGAATATAGCCAGCATTATTATTGGGGAGGAAGACGAAGAAACGGTTGCCGGTATGGAAGGACGCTCCCGCAGGGATATGGACCTGGAAAATACCGAAATTATAGTTGTACGCGGCTTTGACGGGACAAAGGAATAGAAGACGGTTGTCAACTGATCTTAGTTTCTTAAGAAAGCCTATTTCACTGAAAAATCAATTTGAAACAACGTGCCGTCTGCCATGCTAAATTGAATGATCCCTTTTAATTGTTTTGCCAGAATCACAACCAGACTCAATCCAAGGGTCTTTGAATTTTCAGGATCAATATCCTTGTTTATGCCGATACCATTGTCCCGTATAATCAATGAATAGGAATCCCGGGTATGGGCTTTCAGGCCTATAAAAATTCCCCCTCCATTCCTGCCCGGAAAAGCATGTTTTATGGAATTGCTTACGATCTCATTGGTAATGAGTCCCAGGGGCATTGCCTCATCAATGGAAAAATCAATATTGTCGATATCCATGTTAATTTTAATATTTTCTGTTTCCAGGGAATAGATCCCCGCAAAGCCCGATAGCACTGCTTGTAAATATTGATCCATTTTTACATGCGCCATAGAACCGGTATAGTGCAGCTGCTGATAAAGATATTTCAGGACATGAATACGGTTTTCCATATCCCGAAGCTGCTCCGAAGCTGTTTCATTTTCTTCGTTCTGGCATTGCAGGTTTATGAGGGAGGTAACAATTTGCAGGGTATTGCCAATGCGATGATCCAGTTCACTCATTAAGCTGTTTTTTTCCCGGACTTCTTCGGCATATTGAGCGCTTAAGGCACAGAGCTCCACTGTTTTCTCTGCAATCATCCGGCTAAGGCTTTGGTTGTATTTTTCAAGTTCCTGTTTCTGTTCCTCCAGTTCCGTAATATCATCCACAATAACCAGGATCATTCCCTTTCCCTTGTACTCAATATACCTGGTAGTAAAGATAAAATATTTTTTAATCAGATGCCCTTCAATGTAAAACTCACGGAACAGCAGGTTCTTATATATGGGAACTTTCTCAATAAAAGATTTTATGATATTATTACGCAGGACACAATCGCGGCAATGCTCTGTTTCTCCGCAATTCTTACCGGAGTTTACATGGAAAACGCACCCCATTACATTACCGCACAAATTTTTGAGGATTTTATCTTCGGGCTTGTAAAAAAGCGCTTGAAACGCGTCATTAAAATTATAAATATAGGCGTTATCATCTGCTAAAAAAATCGCGGAAGTAACATTTTCATAAAGATCATTAAGAAATTCATTTGATTCTTTAAAATTTTCGATATTCAGTTTCATACGTTTTTTCTTATTTTTAGCTCCGTATTAAGTATACTAAAATTACCGGGAATAGTCAACGAAGTTATCACTTTCAAAATATTCAAAAAAACGGGTTGACACATTAAGAGCTTCAACGAAAATTCAATTATTCATTATAATGATAAAAGAGGTAAAATATGGACAAGAATCCGGAAGTGCTAATACAGCGTATAGAAGTAATGACAGAAGATTATTCCCGGGACTATATTGACGAATTTATAAAGTACCTTACCCACTCTTCACCTGGAGTCCGTATAGCCGCACTCACCGGTCTCTGGAACAACGACCTGGTTAAAGCGTTTGAGCCGCTTATGAAAGTGGCACAGCATGATGAGGATGAAACCGTCCGGGTGAAGGCTCTTTCTATTATGGGTCGATATATCTATGACGGGATATTCGTTATGGAAGAAGAAGACCTACCTGAAGCTCTTCGAGAAGAAGGGCTGCCGGATATGGAAATGGTTAAGCAGGTTAGAAGCTACCTGGAATCGATCCTTTATAATGAAGAAGAGCCCGATGAAAAACAAAGACAGGCCCTTGAATCTCTTTCTTTTGACACAACAGAAAAAGAAGATGCTGTTATTGCAGAATGGATAAAATCCGGCACGCCTGAATATAGAATGTCGGCGATTTTTTCAATAGGACGCTCGGGTGAGGAAAAATGGGCGAATACTATCAAAGAAATAATACATACCGATGAAAATTTCGATATCCGGTGCGAGGCAGTGAGGGCAGCAGGAGAGGTGTGCTCTGAGAAACTGATCAAAGACCTGGTAATAATTATTCATGGTACAAACCGGGAACTCACCATAGAAGCAATTATTGCCCTGGGAAAGATTGGTGGAGAAGAAGTCGAGGATATTCTATTTGAACTGACCGACTCAGACGATACGGAATTAGCCGACTACGCGCAAGAGGCTCTTGATGAAGTAGCCGAGTTTAATGATCTTGATGAAGATGATGATTTTGATAATGATTTTGATAAAGACGATGGCGATAATTTTGAAGACGATGATGACGATGATTTTGATGGCGATGATGACGATGATTTTGAGAAAGATGATGACGATAAGCTAGATGAAAAGCTTGATGAAAAATAAAACCAATGATTTCACCAAAAGAGTAATTACCATTATACAAAACATTCCCCCGGGAAAAGTTGCCGCCTACGGCAGTATCGCGGCGGCAGCGGGAAACCCCCGCGGAGCCAGGCAGGTTTCCCGGGTACTCCACTCCATGAGCAAAAAATACGCCCTTCCCTGGCACCGGGTCATCAATGCCGCAGGGAAAATATCGTTACCGTCCCCGGACGATTACGAGCGGCAAAAAAAATTGCTGGAACAGGAAGGAGTACTATTTTCTCACGATGACAGCGTAGACCTGGAACGGTTTCACTGGAACATAAGCGCCCTTTCTGAAAAGCCCCTATAATTTAAAAAATGTTGATATCCAGTACCCGAGGCCGGGTCAATAAAAAAAGAAGTTGTTTTTAATT
The DNA here is from genome assembly GCA_024224995.1 of bacterium. The sequence continues at coordinate 7,858 of JAAENB010000006.1, forward strand.
AATTCTTACGGTATTATAGAGGAACAGGTTTTTATACCGGAGGTCCAATAATGAATAAACTCATGGGAATTCTTTTAGCGCCGTACGCGTCAGAGAGTTATTACCTTCGGCAGCGGGCTGCCATATTACTATACTTTTTAGTAATATGTTTGATATTATTTGTCCTGCTGCTTATTACCAATAATATGGTATCGAGCCAGTCGGACATGACTGTTACGAACCTCATTATGGGCATTATGATGGCTGTAATGTTTGGAGCATTATTCGCTCTCATTAAAGGTTTTTATACCTTTAGTGCCATATGCTCGAGCATGGTTACCTGCATTGGCCTGTGCGTTATTACCCTGAATGCCGGTCAGCAGGGATCGATTACTTTTCTTACTAATTTTCATTTTATCCCGGTAATAATTTTATTTACCGCCCTGTTCTGTGAAACCCTGTGGATCTTCATTGTTTCCGGTCTCACGCTTGGTACAGCGATTATGTCTATTGTCCTGGCACCGCAAATAACAATTCCCGAGAACGTGAATATTATTCTTGAGCAGGCGATTCTTGACTTCACATTCTCGTTGTTATTCGTTCTCGTTCTGAGTTTTCTTATTCTGCGCGTAAATAAAAAATCAGCCGCAACCGCTGAAGAAGAATCGAAAAAAAATAAAGAGCACTATTTACAGATCGCGGAGATCCTCCTTTCTGTTCAGGAAACCTCAACGAAGTTGTCGCATACCTCTTCCACCATAAATGATTCCGCGCAAAAAATGAACTCCGATGTAAATAACCAGGCATCCAGCGTCCATGAAATATCAACTGCCATTGAACAGATCAGTGCTTCTGTTTCCCGCAATGCGGGCAACGCCAAGAACACTTCACAAATCGCGGAGAGCACTTCGGATCTTGCCGAGAATGGCGGAAAAATCGTTGAACAGGCTGTTGAATCCATGAAAAAGATCGCTTCCAGGATTAGTATAATTGAAGATATTGCCTACCAGACGAACCTGCTGGCCCTTAACGCGGCAATTGAAGCTGCCAGGGCCGGAGACGCGGGCAGAGGTTTTGCTGTTGTTGCCGGTGAAGTGAGAAAACTGGCGGAAAAAAGCCAGGTAGCGTCTCAGGACATCAGCTCTCTGGCGAATGAAAGTGTTGAGGTTTCGGACAGGGCCGGTAAATTTCTCGCGGAAATCATTGTGCAAATTAAAGAGACTGCCGATCTCATACATGAAATTACCGCTGCTTCGGAAGAACAGGACATTGGCCTGGGCCAGATCAATGAAGGCATGGAGCAGTTAAATATTATTACCCAGGATAATACCGAAGCATCGGGAGACATGGCGGCTACTGCCGACAAGCTCCGGAATTACGCGAGTTTGCTGGAAGAGAATGTGTCTTCTTTTAGAAAATAAACAGGGGAGTTGCGTTTGAGGAATGAACGCTAGGTGAGGGGGAACAAACAACAGCCCTTTTTTTGACAGATAATACTTTTTATGGTATATTCAGTATATCAGAAACAACTTTTAAAAGGAGCCCCTCCATGGATAGATCAGTATCATTTACAGAAGAGCACAATACTTTTAGAAACGAATTCAGAGCATTTCTTGAAAAAGAAGTGGTAGACAAATACGAACAATGGGAAGATGACGGCATCATTCCAAAAGAAGCCTGGAAAGCTTGCGGTGAAAACGGTTTTTTACTTCCCTGGGCCGAAGAAAAATACGGCGGAAAAAACAGGGACTTTCTCTATTCCGTTATTATTGCCGAAGAAATCGCGCGGTGTGGCGCTCTCAGCTTTTTATTGATCCTGCAAAATGATATTGCTGCTCCCTATATTGACGCGTACGGAACAGAAGAACAGAAAAATAAATATCTTCCCTCATCTGTTTCCGGTGATTCCATTCTGGCCATTGCCTTAACCGAACCCGGTGCCGGTTCCGATTTAAACGCCATTGAAACAACAGCAGTTAAAGACGGTTCCAACTATATCCTGAATGGTGAAAAAACCTATATCTCCAACGGCATACTCGCTAATGTACTCATTGTAGCGGCAAAAATTGAAAGCGGCGTGAAAAGCGGCAAACAGCCCATGTCACTTTTTATTGTTGATGGTGATACTCCCGGTTTGAGAAGAGAACCATTAGAAAAAATAGGGATGAAAGCCCAGGATACGGCAAAATTATATTTTGAGGATTGTGCAATACCTGAAACAAATCTGCTTGGTGTCAAAGGAAGAGGGTTTGTATATCTCATGGAAAGACTTCAGCAAGAGCGATTAATGATCGCCATTTCTTCATTGGCTACAGCAGAAAGACTGCTGGAACTTACTATTGAATATACAAAAAATCGAATTCAATTTGACCAGCCCATTGCGCAATTCCAGAATACCCAGTTTAAATTGGCAGAGATTGCATCGGAAATTGCCGTTGGCAGAAGTTTTATAGATGATATTATCAACAACCATTATGCCGGTGAAAAAACATTTAAAGAAACCTGCATGGCAAAATACTGGATAACAGAAATGGTTATGCGCGTGGCCGATACCTGCTTCCAGTTACATGGCGGAAATGGGTACGCGAAAGGCTCCTTTGTTGCAAGAGCGTATATTGATTCACGGATTCAACTGATTTACGGCGGTACCAATGAAATTATGAAAAGCATTATTGC
>JAAENB010000007.1 GCA_024224995.1 bacterium
CCGCCGCCGCCACTACGGTCACCTCCGTTCCCGCCGCGTGAAGCAATTAAGCTATTGTCACCGGAGCCGCCCGAGGCATCTCTGCTTTTATTGAAATTTTTAAGAGTTTTCCGGTATTTGCGAATAAGCTCTTTGTCGTTCCGGTTATACCGGAGAGCGTCTTCATAGTTCTCAACAGCAGGTGAATAATTGTTGTTTTTCGCGTAAATATCACCCAGCCGTTCCGCTGCTTTGGCATCGGTTTGATCAACTTCCCGGGCTTTTTTAAAGGCAGTGATTGCCTCGTCAAGATTTCCTGTTCGAATGAGCGCTTCGCCCCGTCCACGAAAATATTTCGATTTGGAAGGATTAAGGGCAATAGCTTTATCGTAGTATTTTTTTGCGGCCGTATATCTTTTTTGACCGTATAAAAGGTTACCCAGGTTATAATAGCCTTCCGCGTCTTTGGGATTCTTTTTGATACCGTCTTTGATAATATTTATGGCGCCTCTAACGTCTTTTTGCCGTAATCTATGATTGGCTATATTCTTGTAACTTTCCTGGTCCCTGGGAGCAACTTTTTTAGCGGTTTTGTATTCTTTCAGGGCTTTGCGGTATTCTTCCTGCGTATCATACACATTACCCAGTTTATTATACGCGTTCGGATACCGGGGTTTGAGCGTTTTAGCCTTCCGGAACGTTCTTATGGCCCTGTCGTAATCACCATCCAGGGCATAGGCGTGGCCCAGTTCATTCAGGGCATAATAATTTTTAGGATCAATTTTTAAGACCTTCTTAAAGTAATCAATGGCCTCATCAATATTCCCTAATGACTTGTGAAGCATTCCCAGCTTAAGAAGCGTGTCAATATCCGATGGATTAAGATCTATGAGCTGCTCATAGATCTTTACCTGTTGTAAACGCCGGTCTTCTATTTTATCGAGAGGATCGTCTTTTAAAAAGAAATATCCCCCTATGAGCAGCACCAGCAAAAGAACCGCGCCGCCTATAATTTTTTTCTTGTCATCACCATATAATGCCATAATTCCTCCTTCCAAATTTACAGGTCATCATCTACATAGATGCCTTCAAGTTTTGTATTGGTTTTTTTCTCTTCATGTCCTGCTTGTTTATCTTTCGCGTTTCTTTTTTGTTTGGTAAGAGTAGAACCGCCAAGAAGCAGGGCTTCTTCAATTGAAATATCGCTGCCAACAGGGGGGATCTTAAAATTGGGATCTTTTAACAGCTCAATAACCCTCCTGACGCTTTCATATTGAGGATCTTCAGGCGCCAGCCTGAGAAAGGTTTCCCAGTTATCAATGGTCTTTTGTTTGTTCCGTTCCAGCATCAGGTAGCTGAGACCAATGTGGTAATAGGCGAATTTCAAGGTGCTGTCTATCTCAACAGATTTTTGGTAATTTTCAATGGACAAACCGCCAAGTTTTTTGTAATAATAGATCTGGCCAAGACGAAAATAATTTTCCGATTTCGCGGGATCAAGATCTATTGCCCGTTTATACAGGTTCAGGGCTCCGTCATACCGTTTCTGGGACAGCATGATATCACCGAGATATGAATACGCTAAATTATTCTCAGGATTTTTTTTGATCTCTTCCTGGAGTAAAATCTCAGCCATAGAGAATTTTTTTTGATAAAAATATCGTGTGGCTTTTTTAAACAGCTCATCTTTCTTCATGGTATCCTGGGAATAGGAAGTACCCGAAGCCAGGCCAACTATCATACAAACCAGTATAGCCAACACTGGTAAATCTCTTATTTTCATAGTAATGCCTCCATTCAATTACTGATGACATAAAACCGGGACTGTACATGTCTCCCAGTCAATATAATAAAATATTGATACGGATTCAAGTCAGTCCGGTAAAATAACCTGTTCTATTCCTGCTTCATCCATCATTTCTGCCGCAAGTTGATCGGGATAGGGGGACTGGTATATAAATTTTTTTATTCCACTATTTATTAACATTTTAGTGCAAATTGAACAGGGCTGATGGGTTATATAGATTATGGCGTCTTTTATGCCCACTCCATGAAGGGCTGCCTGGATAACAGTGTTCTGTTCGGCATGAAGGCCGCGGCAGAGTTCATGCCGTTCGCCTGAGGGGACGTTAAATTTCGATCGCAGGCATGTTTCTTTCGTGCAGTGAGATATCCCCGATGGAACGCCGTTATAGCCGGTGGTGAGTATCCGTTTTTCTTTTACAACAACAGCTCCAACGTTCCTTCTGATGCAGGTTGACCTGGTTGCCACGTCAGCGGCTATTATCATAAAATACTTATCCCATGAAGGCCGTTCTTTCATTGTGAAACCTCATGCGTAAAATTTGTTTCCATAGAAACATTCTCCCCGGTGTTTAGTGTCAATACCGCTTTGAAAGTTACCGTATTATCATCAAAAGAAAAAAGTGTCTTCCTTTGTTTTGCTTTCGCCTGTATGTTCTTATGAGCATACTCATTAAAATACCCCATTTCAATTGTGTCAACAAAAGGTTTTATTTCTCCCGGTTCCAGGTTCAGGCGGACCAGGTCATTTCCTATGGTTTTCGTAATAACAGTGTTATTCTTGTGAAATATCCGCAGCTGCGCTATGGATTTATCAAAGGTGTAAACGGTTTGTTTTTTGGATGTTGATTTCAATGTGATAGAGTA
>JAAENB010000008.1 GCA_024224995.1 bacterium
GATATTGGAGGCCGGTCGCTTGCTGATATACTAAAATCAATGAAACTCCATAGGTCAGAATTCTTATGTCTTGCCGTTCGTATTGCTGAAATAATCGGAAATATTCATAAACGCAATATCATTCATAAAGATATCAATCCCTCAAATATTATCTGGAATATTGAAAAAGATATTGTCAGGATTATCGATTTTGGCATTGCAACGGAACTCCCCCGTGAAATTACATCCGTAAAAAATCCGAATGTTCTGGAGGGTACACTTGAGTATATCTCTCCCGAGCAGACAGGCCGCATGAACCGCTCACTGGATTATCGCACTGACTTTTATTCCCTTGGAATTACCTTCTATTGGATGTTAACCGGGTGCCTGCCTTTTGAATCAAAGGATTTATTGAAATTGATGCATAGTCATATTGCTGTTTTACCGGTTTCTCCTCATGAGATTGACAAAAGTATTCCGGGTGCAGTCTCTGAGATTGTAATTAAATTGATGGCCAAAAACGCAGAGGACCGATATCTGAGCGCTTATGGACTTCAAGCTGATCTGGAACGATGCCTGCAGGAATTGCGGGATACAGGGAGCATCAGCACTTTTGAATTAGGCTTGCACGATGTATCCGACAAATTTCAGATACCCCAGAAATTATATGGCCGGGAACAGGAGACCCGCACACTTATGTCCGTTTTTGAACGGGTAAGAGAGGGTAATAGAGAGCTCATGCTTGTTTCAGGATTATCAGGGATAGGGAAATCGGCTCTAATCAATGAGATACAGAGACCAGTTGTTAAACATAGTGGATATTTTATCTCAGGAAAATTTGAGAGACTCAAAAAGTCCGTGCCTTACAGCGCTATCATCCAGGCATTTACCGGGTTTGCCAGACAGATCCTTGCTGAAGGGGATACTAAAATTAGCCTATGGAGAAAAAAAATTTTATCGGTACTGGGGCCCAATGGTAAAATTATAAGCGATATTATCCCTTTATTTGAACTGATTATCGGCAAACAACCGGATATACCAACACTGGGACCGGTTGAATCTCGAAACAGGTTCAAACTGGTACTTCAGGCGTTCATGAAAATTTTAGCGAGTAAAGAAAACCCGCTCGTTGTTTTCCTGGACGATCTGCAATGGGCTGATTTAGCCAGTTTGCAACTTTTGAAATTGTTTGCAAATGATTCCTATACAAAACATCTATTTGTGATAGGTGCTTGGCGTCATAATGAGACCCCGGACTCCCATCCATTGATTTTGACTCTGGATGAAATTAAAAAAACCGACACCATAGTGAATGATATATTTTTACAGCCTCTGGGCATTGACCATGTCAGCCGTATGCTTGGTGATACTTTGAATCTCCCGGAAGAAGAGACGAAATCTCCGGCAGAGCTTTTGATTCGCAAGACCAGTGGTAATCCATTTTTCATAAAAGAGTTTTTAAAATCCCTTTATAAGGAAAAACTAATTGAGTTCTCTTTTGAGCACGGCTGGTCATGGCATACAACAGAGATTGAAGAGATGCAGGCAACAGACAATGTTGTAGACCTTATGACGGAAAAAATTGCCGACCTCCCAGAGAGTTCTCAGGAAGTTTTGAAACTGGGAGCCTGCATTGGCAGCTCTTTTAATATTACGAACATGTTAATGGTATGCAATAAACCGAGAGGAGATATTCTAGCGGCACTAAACGAAGTTTTACAGGAGGGGATGCTTAATAGAATCGATAATATTTATCAATTCAGTCATGATCGCGTACTGGAGGCTGTTTATTCGCTGATCCCCGATGAAGAGAAAACGCGGCAGCAC
>JAAENB010000009.1 GCA_024224995.1 bacterium
TGAATTGAAAGTTGTAATTGCCATAGCATACCTTACAGCAGTTTTTATTAATTTGCCCGTTCTTCTTAATGAATACAGACTGATGGACGGTCTTATGGAAGAAGTGAAAATACTTTCTGAAAAAAATAAATTCAAGTCACAGGAATTAAATAATCATGTTCAGGGTATGTCTTTTAAAACCGGATTATAATAACATTGTTTATTCATTCGGGTAATATGCTTTTAGTATTCTATCTGATATGGATATACACTTTTAAATGAAATCAGACTGCCCGTGCAACTGAAAAACAGAAACAGCAAAAACGGGGGTTGCATATGATAAATGCAAACGAGCTTATATCTGTGGCAGAGTCACTGCCGCTGGAATTGAAAACAGAACTGATAGAGAGGCTCCTCAGCAGTCTGAATCCGTCTCATAAGGAAATTGATGAATTATGGGCGGAAGAGGCTGAAAAAAGAGTTGAGGAACTGGAAAGCGGAAAAACAGAAGCAATTCCGGGAGAAGATGTTTTCAGAGAAATCAGGGAGAAACTGTCGGAATGAAATATTCTTTCCATCCCTCTGCCAGAATAGAACTGAGCGAAGCGGTTTATTATTACGAGAGTTGCCGTAAGGGACTCGGAGCAGAATTTGCAAAAGAGGTTTATTCAACTGTCCGGCGGATTACAGAGTTTCCCGAAGCATGGACTCCGCTGACAAAAAATACAAGAAGATGTCTTACCAAACGCTTTCCTTACGGAGTTATATATCAGATTAAAGATGGCTGGATTCTGATTATTGCAGTAATGCAACTGAACAGAAAACCGGATTACTGGAAAAACAGAATACTGTAAAACAAAAAAAGGCATAACACTCAATAATCGTGCCAAGATAAATTCGGATCGATGGGATCGGGCGCAAGCCTGTGAAATTCGATATTGTTGCCCAGTGGGTGAACGTTTTAGTACCCCCTGCGAGGCTTGCCTCAGCATCGGGAATGTGCGCTCGGAAAATCGTCCCCCTGCGGAGCTTGCTCCGGCATTGGGAAAAGAGGCGGGCGTACAGCGTGAGTCCCACCCGGCTAAAGTGCAGCCGACAGATCGGAAGCCGACCGCACAGGCAAACCCGGCTTTATCTGAGCCTGTCGAAGACGGACCTCTGAAGCTGCGGAAGTTGAAAGTGGAGAAACTGCGTCCCTAAAAGGGCGTCAGAAAGGCTTGAGCCGCCAGTTTGGAAACTTACACGAGCGGTTCTTGGGGATGGTAACATCCCCCGGCTACCCGACATGCCTTGATATTATATATATTATTTCTAAACAGTTACAACGTGGTGAACCAATATGAATTTAATGTTGCAATTAATATCGGAAACAGAGTAAATTACTACTGGAGCTTCTTTGTAACAGTATAAATACTGTTGTTATCGGATGGCTTATAACTGTAAATACAAATTTTACAACTGAATTGAAAGTTGTAATTGCCATAGCATACCTTACAGCAGTTTTTATTAATTTGCCCGTTCTTCTTAA
>JAAENB010000010.1 GCA_024224995.1 bacterium
CAACAAAAAACCCAACAAGCCTGGAATCGTGCGTAAATTCATACACAAACTGGCATTTCCGGCAGTAATACGAAAATTTCCTGAAATCTTCCTCAGGGGAAACACGCTCTTTCAGGTCCATAAACTGAAGCCGCAACTTCCACAGTTGTTCAAGTTTTTCCCTGTCCAGGGATTCCCCTCTCTTTCGAATAGTTTTTATCTTTTCTTTATTTTTATTATTATTATTTTTCATAAGACCCCCGGACTCATACTAAAGTATGAGACGATTTTTGCAATATTAATACCTAAGTACGATAGGCATAATTCAAATTTTTTACTATTTTATTTATTATATTAAACCATCTGGAGGGTTTCAATGAGTAAACCAAAAAAAATCTACCTGTTTTTAGCAGTACTTTTATTCCCACTGGCATTTTATTCATGCTGGCCGGAAAATTGCAGTTTAGTCGAAAAAAATTATGAAGTAGTCGTAGAGCTAGCGGGAACATCAAGTGCCGCGACCGTCGAATATTCCATAATAACAAGGGACCGGCACAACACCCCATTAGACACCATAGAAAAAACAGAAGCAGTTACACTGCCCTGGACATTTACAAGAACCATAACAGTCCCGGTGAGCCGCCTGGTTAGTTTCAGGCTAAAAGCCTGCGATGATAGCCAGGAAAACAATTCCGTATCAACCAGGATGTATATTGACGGAAGAGAAGTGAGCAATGACGGTCCCGGGTCACCGGGTTATGTTCCCTATTGTTCAGTTGAACATGTGGGACTGGGAAATTTTTGTGACCTGGACAGTGAGGCTGAGGAAGAGTAGCATTACAATCTCATCTCAATCAACACACAAATCCCAACAATAAGCACAAACCAGGCAATGAGGGCCATAACCATCCCCTGTGGAGCAGACCGCACCAGGCCGCTAAAGCGAAACCCGGGCTCTGTTCCAGGGGGACTTTGCCTTGTTTGCTTTAAACCGAAGATGAGGCCCGCAAGCGTACCCACAACCAGGGTAACCCCAAACCCGATAAGATTCCACCAGAGCCATGACACCTCGAACTCAGACTCAAATCCGAGCCATGACATCACAGGTTTAAACCCGATCCAGAGAAAAATATTCACCCCAACACCGGAAAAAAGCCCCGCAAGAGGCGCGGTCTGGCCCTCGCGTTTGAGCAGAATTCCCAGCAGGAAAACCCCGGCAATGGGGCCGTAAAAAGCGGACCCGATCTTGTTTACCAGTTCAACAACCGTGTCCGATCCGTCGGCCATAAAAACAGCAAACCCCGTGGCAGCCCCGCCCCAGATGAGGGTAATGACCCTGGAATAGCGGATCTTTTTTTTCCCGGGCAGGTCTTTTAGACCGGGAGCAATGCGGATTAAAAAATCCTCCCATGTGGCAGCGCTCAGGGAATTAATAGCCGAGTCCAGGCTGGACATGGAAGCGGCAAAGATCCCGGCAATCATAAGGCCAAGAAGACCGGCCGGTACATAGTCCCGGAAAAAATAGGGGAGTAAAAAATTGGGTTTTTTGTTTGAAATTTTCGCGGCAAACTCAGGAGCATGCTGTAAAAACAGGATAAGCAGAATACCAATGCAGCTGTACGTAAGGACCAGGGGAAACCGCGTGAACGCGTTAATAAGCAGAGCTTTTTGCGCGCCCCTGGTATCACTGGTGGCAAGGAGCCGCTGGGCCTGACTCTGGTCGCAGCCGTAATAGGAAATATAAAGAAAAAAACCGCCAATGAGCATGGGCCAGAGCGCGTAGTTATTGCCGTCTCCAAAGCCTGTTGAGGCCGCGTCAAAGACTGTTAAGCGGGCAGATGAATCGGCAGAAGAAGCGGCAAAAGAGATATCGCCCCCTAAGAGATTATATATAATACCGATCACCACAAACGAAGAGACCCAGAGAAGAATAAGCTGCATGATATCGGAATAGATATCGGCCTTGATGCCGCCAAGAGCTGTATACAAAAGGGATATGGCCCCAATTACTATTATGGTGATAATAAATGGAGTTCCCGAGTCCGCACCGGTGATGCAGACGCTGGTAACATAAGAAGCAGCAAGGAGCGCCACCCCTGTGGCAAGGGAGCGGCTCACCAGGAAAACCATGCTCAAGGTAAGGCGGGTCGCGGCCCCAAAACGGTTCTCAAGATATTCATAAATGGTGACCCCGCTGCCGGAGCGGAAGAGCGGAACCAGGAAAACAATAATACCAATCATGGCCAGGGGAACGGCAAGTTCATATTGAAGCCAGGTAAGGCCGCCGTTCTGTTTTATCGCGATAAAGGCTGGAACCCCAATAAGACTGATGGCACTCACCTGGTTGGCAGCCATGGAAATCCCAACCTGCCAGGGAGCGATTGACCGCCCGCCCAGGTAATAATCATCCTGGTCCTGCTGCCCCCTGCCGATAACAAAACTCATCCCCATCAACACAATAATATACACAGCCAGAACAATCCAGTCAAGCTCATTCATATCCCCGCCTCCGGACAAGATAAGATTCCGCATATATACCCTGCCCGGGAAAAAGAGTCAATTCGTATTTACTTAAAACATTGGGGATGGCCGGGAAAAATACGGAAGAAACTGCGGTGATACCGGGGTCTGTTTTTTGCGAAGCGAAGATGCTCCGGCCAAGGGTCTGGTTCTGAGAGACGTTGCAGTGCAACGCCTTTACTGGCTGGTTTCTGGCCAGGGTTATGGAGATTCCGGAAGGGGCGCAAAAGTTTTTGGAAATAAGCCAATTTTAGCCCGGGGTTTCAACCCCATAGGGCAGCAGAGCAGACCCCGGATAACATCCCCCGGGAACAGGCTCTGTTTCTAAA
>JAAENB010000011.1 GCA_024224995.1 bacterium
GCAGGTTGTGAGGCTGTTTGAGCGGAGCGAGTTCCGAACGTTCTGCAGAGGTATTACTCCCGGTAGGCATAATTTACATTCCGGGTTGATATACCTTATATAGCCCGCTCTGCGGGGTCAGCTGCTCTCAAGAAACTAAATTTTGCTTGTAAGCGGTATCCCCAAGAATAAACACCTACGCTTTTGTTAAAGTATCAAATTATTTTTTCTCTTGATTTTTTTTTATCACCCTGGTTTTATCTCCGTATGAAGATTGAAAAATTAATAAAGCTGATAAAAGATTTCGCGTGTAATCATCTGGATGATTATTCGGGTTTGGAAAAACTGGACGGCGATGCCTCCACAAGGATTTATTTCAGGGCTTTTTCCGGGGATACAAGCTATATTGTATGCAGGGACGCTCAATTCGCAGATCATTCTCCTGAGGAATATCCCTTTTGTATTCTCCATTCCATATTGAAGGGCAGGGGGATTGCCGTGCCCGAGATATATGCCCTTGATAAAGGGCAGGGCCTTCTCCTGCTTCAGGATCTTGGCGATAACCTGGTGGAAGACCGGCTGCCGTTTTTTTCAGGGGCCGAAATTAAAGAAGTATATTCCGCTGTTATTCGTACCCTGGTGAATATTCAGAAAATCAAAGGAAAGGAGCATGTTCCCTTTGGCCTCTCTTTTGACACTGAAAAACTCATGTTTGAATTTGATTTTTTTATTGAACATACCCTGGATAATTATTTTGCTTCTAAGACTTCTCTTTCAGGGAAGGAGCGGGAACTGCTGCGAAAGGAGTTTTTTAAGATATGCGCTATCCTGGACGAGCCTGGTCTCTTTGTTTTAAACCACCGGGATTTTCATTCCCGGAATATTTTGCTTTTTAATGCTGTTCCCTATATAATCGATTTCCAGGACGCGCGCATGGGGCTGCCCCAGTACGATCTGGTCTCTCTTCTCAGGGACTCCTATGTGCGGCTTAATCCGGATGTCTTTTTATATCTTAAAGATTATTATTATTCATTTTCAAAAGAAGCCGGTGTTCATGCAATGGACCGTGAAACATTTGAATATTATTTTGATATTATGGCGTTCCAGCGCAATATTAAGGCCCTGGGTACCTTTGGCTATATGACTGCCGTTAAAAAGAAACCCCGGTACGAGCAGTATATCACTCCTACTGCCGCCTGTCTGCATGAGTATGTTGGGCGGAGAGAGGAACTGTCCGTGGCCTGGGATATAATAAAAAGATTTTTTTAGCAGTTCTCTTCATGAAAAATAGTTGATTTCCCGGTATTTTTGTTGTATTTTTTAAGCGGGCACCTGTAGAGTAGCATATTTAAAGGAGTGAACGTATGATGCGGAAAATAATAAAAAGCAGCAGTATTTTTTTGGTTGTATGCCTGTTCTATGCTGTTTCCGGGTGTACCCCATATGACGGACATATTTATTCACCCGGTGACGCATGGGAAGAGGTGAAAAAACCGCCTCCCGGTGTAAAGCAGTTATTTAATCTGAAAGAGTTTCCCGGTTTTGTCTCTATCTCTTTAATGACTGAAAAAATCAAACCGCTTAAAGATACCACTAAAACCAAATTGGATTTTATTCAAAATAAATTGAAACAATTTAATAAATATTCCAATGCCACAATGGATGTTGCAACCGAGTTTGTTGGTGACAATGAGTGGGAGGTTCTCAGGGTTACGATTAAAACAAAAGTATCGGAACGGCATCAGGATTTTTATATGCTGATACGAGGCACCACGGCTTTTACGGTTCTGTATACTTCTCTTGATAATTATTACGAACGGCATAGAGCTGATCTAAAAAAAGTATTATCCGGTATGAAAATAAATATCAACCGGAGTTCACATTAGGGGGAGGGAACCGTATAGACCCGGATCGACTCCTTTCTCCCCCTGATGGGAGTCTCATCCAAAAACCGGGTCTCCACCGCGCCTTCCACAAGGCTGTGCGTGGCTTCGCTCATCAAAATAGAAGTTCCGTATTTTTTATTTAACCCTTCAATCCGGGAGGTTACATTTACCGTGTCGCCAATAACCGTATAATCCATCCGCTCACTGGACCCGATGTTCCCGGCAATAACAACCCCCGTATGAAGCGCGATGCCAATAGAAATAGCCGGATACCCCTGAGCCGCGAGTTTTTCATTAACATGAACGATATGCTCCTGCATGGAAACGGCAGCCTTAACCGCCATCACGGCATCATTCGTTTTTTCTTCGGGTACGCCAAAAACAGCCATAACCGCGTCGCCGATTAGTTTGTCGATCATGCCGCCGTAAGAATGAATCACCCCCATCATTTCGGAAAAGTAAAAATTCAGGAGAGAGACGACCTCTTCCGGTTTCCTGTTTTCGGAGAGCCGGGTAAAACCCCGGATGTCGGCAAACAGGACTGTGACGGTCTTTTCCTCACCGCCCAGTTCCAGGGTTATGGAACCTGAATCAATGCTGTTGACAATTTCCTTTGAAAGGAACCGCATTAAGCGCTGCCGTTTCCGCAAGTCTATATACAGATGGGTAATACTGCTGGAAATCCATCGTGCCAGGAAACCGCCCATGAGGATAAACAGGATAACATACAGGGGGAGGATCGCGCTATTAAAAGCGTCATGAACGACAAAATAACTAACAACGCACGCCAGGAGCGTATTGTAAATAATAATTACCCGGCCGCACCTGAGAGCGCTGATGAAAATGATGATAATACAAAACAGGATAAAGATCACGGAGATTCCCTGGGGCGTTATCATGGAATGGAGAAAATCGAACTCTTTAACATGGAAATAGGCAATGTGAATCATGGCAAAATCAATGGAAGAGATAAGGTATTTGAGCCACTCTTTGTAAACAGAGGATTTGGTTACTTTGTTTATGAGCAAATAATAAATAATAACCAGGGAAGAAAAAACCAGGGACATGGGCAGGTATTTGGGATCAAAGGGTACGGAAGAAACCGCCATAACAACTATATCCATAATGGCAAGAAGCCCCATAAAAATGAGCCGGTATTTATTGATCCGGTTCTCTATCCGGTATTCTCTTTTCTGAAGAGCCCCGGTAAACTCCGGAATTTTCTGTTTATCCTTTGCCGCGTAAAACATATCTCTTCTCCCCCGGAACTTTTTTTTCAAGGTACCGCGTGGTAATAATACGGATGCAGCAGCCGGTAATGGCCCACGATTTTGGGATAGTCCCCGCGGAGAATGTCCATCTCTTCCAGGTCGCAGCCAATGGTCCAGAGATTATATACCAGGAAGCTGCCGTTCTTTTTTCTTGAACTAACAATGCCTATGTGGTCGTATATGGTGCCGTTTTCAACACCGGTATCGAATATGACTATATCGCCCGGAAGCCATTCTCCTGGTTTTTGCAGAGGTGTTTTTTTTGTTAATACCACGGCATTGTTTTCGAAATACCGCTCCAGGTTTACCACTCTGCGATGATCGATATTGGGGTCGCGTTTTTTGACTGTTGGATGCCTGCGCGGGTTGAGTAAAATATCTTCGTATACCATGGCTTGCAGGTCCATGTCTATTTGCCGTAAACTTCGAATCACCAGGTCCGTGCAGACTCCCATGGCGGGGGTTATATCTCCCATTGGGAAGGAGAGCCTGGTATACTGCGTTGCTTCTACAGTGTAGCTGCAGCCCTTTTCAAGCATTTTGGCGCATGCTTCCAGTATGAGAGTGCCTGTTGAAGTATGGGCATTCATTTCCTGTTCATGGCTCTTGCTTGAATATATATCAACCATTATTAATCTCCGGGCTCCTCCGTTTAATACGACGGCCAGGTCCGCTTTTTTTAATTGTATGCTGTGCTGCTGCCCGGCTTCGGTATTCCCCGGCTTTTGACTCTTCTCCGCGCTTATGACTATTGACCGGCCCTCTGGCGGAGAATCGCCCCGGTGCGCGGCCTTTACGATGGCGTGATATTCTTCCCTGCTGATCCTGTTTTGCAGCAGGCTCTTTCGTGCTGTTCCTACTGTGGGGTATGCCAGTTCCAGGGAGTCCGCTGTAGTGGCTGAAATATAGAATCGTCCCCGGGGAAGATTTTTGTTCAGGGAGACGGGAAACGCAAGGGCAGTTTCCTCTTTTGATTTGCCTTTTACGAGATAAAGAGTTTTTTCTTCTACATGAATTTTGACCCAGGTGTCGGTAATGACTGAGGTGGGAATATATCCTTTTTTCCCGTTATACAGTAGTACCCGGGTCCGGTTTTCTCCCCGGTCCAGGACGTTTATCCAGACTCCGTGGCGTACTGACGCGATTTTTTTTGAGTTTTTTGACGGCTTCGCGTATACGGGGGTTTGGGGAGTTGTCGAATAGACCTGCGGGTAAATAATCCCGGCTGATCCCGACGGTCCTCGTACGAGGTAATAAATTATTATTCCCATAGCCGCTATTATAAATATACATATGATCTCGAATCTAAAGGATCTTTTTCTCACCCCGACGAACTCCTGTTTCTTTTTACTTCATTTATTACACCGCTAAAAATCATAAATGTCAACTCTTTTTGGATGGTAAAAAGACATTGCATAATATTTACCCCGGCATAAACTTGTCTTTATTCAAACTTTAGATTTCAAGGAACTGGAAAATGAAAGCATTTATACTTGCCGCCGGTTTTGGCGAACGGCTCAAGCCCGTAACCAACACCATACCGAAACCTCTCATCCCGGTACTGGGCATCCCATCGATCTGTTACGCGATTGCCCTTTTAAAAGAAGCGGGAATTACCCACGCGGTTTGCAACCTGCATTACCGTTCCCGGGACATTATCGACTTTTTTGAAAAACATGATTATTTTGGTATGACTATTGAGTTTTCAATTGAAGAGGAGATCCTTGGAACCGGGGGAGGGCTCAAGCGCTGTGAATCTTTTTTCAAAGATGATGATTTTATTATTATTAATAGCGATATTATTACTGATATAGACCTTAACAGGGTTCTCGATCATCATAAAGAGGCTTCCGCTCCCGCGTCTGTTGTGGTATACAGCAAAGAAGACACCGGGAATGACGGGACTGTTTCCATTGCGGGAGGGCAGGTGGTTGATTTTAAAAATTCCCTGGAATCGGGTATTACGCCGGAGTTCGAATACATGGGGATTGCTGTTGCTTCCCCGGTTCTATTTGACTACCTGGAAAAAGGCTTTTCCAGTGTGGTCTACACCGGGTTTACGGGCCTCATAAAAGATCATTCCCTGGGCTATTATACCCACATGGGCATGTGGGAAGATATTGGTACCATTGAAAACCTTGAAGCAACGGAAAAAAAACTCAAAGAAACTGAGAGCCCCTTACCTGAACGGGTTACCCGGGCAACAGGCCTGGGGGGGGAAGGTAATCGGAGGCCCGGAGGGCCGGGTTATCGGTAATCGGACAAGAACAACACCGGTTGGGCCGGGAAAAAATACGGAAGAAACTAAATAATATTGCGAGCTGCATCCGGCTTGAAAGTATGGGCTCTTTGGGTTGTGAGGACTGTTTGAGCAACGCGAGTTCCGCAGCAATCCAAAGAGCCCATGCTTTCAAGCCCGTGCACAAGCAAATTTTAGTTTCTTAAGAGTGCTGACCCTGCGAAGCAGGGAAAAAATAGATTAGAAACTAAATAGTACGTCATATATAAGGTATATGAACCCGGAATGTAACCTATGGCCGGAGCAATACCTCCGCAGATGTTCGGAACTCGC
>JAAENB010000012.1 GCA_024224995.1 bacterium
AAACCAGTTGAGAAAGAAGAACCCTCCAAGTTCGATATCAGCAAATTTCTTTTTAACCGGTTCTTTATTGATGTAAGAGCCGGTGTTGATTATTTTTATATTGATCCCGGACTTCTCATTCCAAAAGATGGTAAAGTTGCGATTAATTCAAAACCATACCTCTACTATCACGCCAGCGCGGGGCTTGATTTTAATTTTATTGGGGTAGATCTTAAACTGAAAAATAATTTTGAGATTGATAACTTTAGTGATGACTATTTAAATAAAGACGATACTGTTCTTCGAGAAAGCGAATCACGAACCCGGGAACGGATATTAACCATGATAGGATATCTTACTCCTTTTAATTATAATAATGAGTTTAACTTTGGTGTCTACTTTGACGGTGAATTCCGTATGCTCCAGGCGGGAATAACCGTCAACGAAGCAATTGATTTTACAGACAGAACTACAACAATTACGCTTGATCCCGGCAAAACACACATCATGAATGTTTTTTTTGACACCTACGCGGGCGGACTTATGCTTGCCAGGAACAGGGGTCGTTTAAAATACAAAGCTGCTGTGGGCTACAAGTATTCCCAGACAGACTCTCCTCATTATATGAAAGAGAGCAACACAATTGAAACAATCTCTTCAAAAAGGCATGCCATGTTTGTGCATACCGACTGGGAGCATAGCTGGCTTCATTTTGTAACCACCAGTGTTTACGGCTTTGCCTCTTTCGAAAAACCCGACGGCAGCACAGTAGATTTTTACGGCAATAAGTCTTTCTATTATTCAAGCGTAAAAAACTTTTTTGGATTTACCTTTTTCGATCATATTACTCTTTCAGCGTATCTTGGATACGCGGGGTATGCCCCTTTTATTTCTCAAACAGCGCCCTGGATAGCGTTAGCTGTAGGTGCGGAACTATTCTTTTATCAATATTATATTCGACAGTACGTGGCTCCTTCTTTCCAGGCAGTACTTCAATTGCTCTATTATTTCGCGCTGCGGGCAAGCAACAATATTTTGTATGCCGAGATCGTTGCTGGCGCGCAGGTTGGCGTGAGGATTGATTTTGACTAGAATAATATCCTTCCTACGGTCCGGTTTTTTACACATATGAAACTTAATTGTTAATAAAAAATTTATTGACACAACTAACTGTTTTGTTTCCTCTGGCCAAAATTAAATTGGTTTTCGTGGAGGGAAACAATGACAATAAAAAATTCAATCAAGGTTAAGCTGGTACTTATTTCCGGTTTATTCGCGTTTGCTCTATCCTGCGATCAGGGTAGAGATCCACGCTATGGCGCGATTCTTTTTAAGCAAAGTGAAGCCTCTTTAGGTTCGGTTTATGGTGACAGTGTTCACAAAACAACTGACGGCGGCACTATTGTTGCCGGAAAAGACGGCGGCGGTCTCTGGCTTGCCAAAATTGACAGCGACTCAAATGTCCAATGGGAAAAGCGGTGCGAAACCGGCGGCAGGGAAGCTGATTTATACAATACTCATATGGTACTATTACCCGGCGGCGGTTATGCTATCGCAACCGTTTTAGCGCATTCTTATGGCAACGGTTCTACAAACACATGGCTTCTGGAGCTGGATTCATCCGGAAATGTCCAATGGGAAAAGTCTTATCTTACGGAAAAAAATTCCTTTGTTGGCGGTCTTGTAAAAGCTTCTGACGGTGGGTATATCCTTGGCGGAGAGGCATATAGTGTTGAGTTTGACGGTAATAGAGGATGGCTCATGAAGGTTGACTCTACCGGTTCCATCATCTGGCATAAGCTGTATGGACAGAGCGAAGAGATCCGTGCGATAAAAGATCTTGGCAACGGGCTTTACCTGGCTGCCGGCGGCGGGACGATAATGACCTTTAATGAGAATGGTTCCGTTGTTCAATCTACATCATATGGGGTAGCCAAATCCATTACTGAGATAACTGAAGCCGACGTAACTCCTGATGGCGGATATATTTGTACCGGGAATCTTCGCGCGTGGAATGACGGCGATAGCACTTCCAATATAATAATTCTTAAGTTCGATTCCGGTTTAAATCTTCTCTGGCAGAAAGTTCTCGATTTTAATTCCAATGATTCGAAAGGCTGGTACATTGAAACCACTTCCGATGGCGGTGCTATTCTTACGGGTCTTGGATGGGCTGGTATCCCTATCCTCACGAACCTGGATGTTTTTTGCATGAAGATTTCCGGCTCCGGTTCTATTGAATGGAACAAATTCTATGACCTGGGAATCAGGGGTGTTGAACAAAGCTTCATGATCCATGAAACCGCTGATGGGTACATTACCAGCGGTAACGTTAGCACCCAGGGTTTTGTTATGGCTATGAACAGCTCCGGTGATATTCCCGGCTCTGACATTACTGTTCGGAGCGCTACTATATCCGAAAAGAATAT
Source organism: bacterium (assembly GCA_024224995.1). The sequence continues at coordinate 2,409 of JAAENB010000012.1, forward strand.
TTCTCTTTCAATATTAAGTCCTGTTCTTGAAACCATTGACGCGGTTTCCGAAGAAACTGTTACCAGCGCGGAAGTTTCATCGATCAATTCTGAAATTACCAAACTATAAATAGCCCAAATTTTCGGGAGGCTGCTTTTTTCGGCAGCCTCCTTTTACTCCCCCTCTCTTCTCGACTCTTTCTTAATAATTCCGGCCACTTTTTCCGGGTGAACAAAATGTGGAAAATGCCCCACTTTATCGTATAATATCAATTCCGAATCTTTTACCAGCTTGTGGGCGTCTAATGAATGCCTTTTCCTCGCGCCCTGGTCCTGCTCCCCGTGAACAAACACAATTCTTTTCTTTATACTATCGTATTTCTTACTCAACCGGATCCTGCTATCGGAAGATTTAACTGACTCCTTCCCAATTGTTACCAGTCCTTTTGAGGTAGACCAGTATTCCTGTGACATTTTAAGTACCTCATCAGTCATGAGTGCTTCGTTGGGGCTAAAAGACTTTTCAAGCGCTTTCTTTATTCCTTTTGGTACAATGGTCTTTCCTGTTATAAAAGCAAAACCCTTTCCAAAAACCGGTATTGAAAAAATGCGGTTTATGCCCGCTGTTTTCTTATCGGGATAATACATGCAATAGGTTCCCAGCATTACTATGGATTTTACGTTCTCCGGGTTTTCTACTGCCATTGCCATTGCTACTGAACAGCCATAGGAATGTCCTACTACTGTTACGTCTTTTAGTTTTAATTTTTCTATAAGAGCTTTTGCCGTTTGCGCGTTATTTTCAATAGTGTAATCATAATTATCCGTTCCGCTGTAGGCGTGCCCCGGCCGGTCAAAAAAAGTTAAGCGGTTTGTGCCGGATAAATGTTTTTCCAATGGCTCAAAAATCTCCACCATGCCGGGGAGCCCGTGTATAAATAATACATCAGGACCGGTCCCGGTTTGATAATACCGGATCTTATTTCCGTTTATTTCTATATACTTTCCTTTTACTCCTTCAGGGATAGTGTCATAACCATCAGGAATTAATCCCAGGATGCAGATTATTATCACTATACCTGCTAATATTTTACCCGTATTTTTCAACAGTCGTTTCATATCGTTTTCTCCTTAATATAACAGCCTGTAAAACGCTTTCTATACACGCATACATCATTACAAGCGTCAAACTCTTTTTATCGGTCTTTATCTGCATCCTTTATGAGCTATTACAAAAAAATTACCCCTTTATTTAAAATATAATTTGACAGGATTATCTATTACGTCTACTCACTAAGACCATTACACTGATATATATATTTCATGAGCAAAGACTCATTTATAATACACCTGGAGAGTAATTTGAAACAATCTTCTACAAAAAAAAATAACCCCGAAAAACTTGTCTCTACCGCGGGAAACTGCATTCCTCCTTCGGGGATTCGTGAATTTTTTGATATTGTCTCTTCCATGCCCGATTGTATTTCCCTGGGTGTGGGTGAGCCGGACTTCACTACTCCCTGGAGAATTTCCGACAGCGGGATTTATGCCCTTAAAGACGGGCATACTCATTACACCTCAAACAAAGGGATGCCCGAACTAAGAGAAGTTATTTCCGAGTATCTTGAGTCCCATTTTAATATCTCTTATAACCCTGAAACTGAGCTGCTGGTTTCTATGGGCGTTAGCCAGGGGCTTGACCTTGCGCTGCGAAGCATTGTTAATCCCGGTGACGAAGTTATTATCTTTGAGCCCTGCTATGTTTCCTATGCTCCAAATATCAGCATGCTTCATGGTATTCCGGTCCCTATTCCTACATTTTCAAAAGATGGCTTTAATATGGATATGGACCGTTTAAAAAAAGCGGTTACCCCTAAAACAAAGGCTATTCTTCTCAACTACCCGGCTAACCCTACCGGTGCCACTCTTAACAAAAAAGCTCTTCAAAAAGTAGCCCAGGTTGCTATTGAAAATAATCTCATTGTCCTCTCCGATGAGATCTATTCCGCAATTACCTACGAAAAAGATCATTTTTCCATTACCTCGCTCCCGGGCATGAAAGAAAGGACTATTTATTTAAACGGTTTTTCCAAGTCCCATGCCATGACCGGCTGGAGACTCGGTTTTGTGGGCGGCCCTGAATACCTGGTGAATACCATGTTCAAAATTCACCAATATACCGCCCTTTGCGCTTCTTCCATTGCTCAATATGCCGCCATTGAAGCCATCTCCAATGGGGATAAAGATGTTTCCAGGATGAAAGCGGAATATTTTAAACGCAGGAATTTTATGACCAGCAGCTTCAATGATGCCGGTCTTCCCTGCCTGCTTCCCGGTGGTGCCTTTTATGTTTTTCCCGATATCACTCCCACTGGTCTCTCTTCCCGTGATTTCGCGCTTCAGCTCCTTGACAAAAAAAAGGTTGCTGTTGTTCCGGGCAGTGTTTTCGGCAGTGCCGGGGAAGGGCATATCCGGTGTTCTTTCGCGACTTCTATGGAAAATCTTAAAGAATCAATGAAACGTATTGCTGAATTTGCTGGAGAAAACTCATGAAAAAACATCTTTTTATCACACTTATTATTTCTTTTCTTTTCGCTTTAATTTCTTGCAGCAGCGCTAATAAAAAACAGGAGATAGATCCTATGAATATTGAGGGTTGGCTCAATGGTGACACCTACCAGGTTTTTGCCTCGGCAAGGCTTAAAGCTGAGTTTGTGGGGCTCAATGAAAAAAAGAATGAAATCAGGCATGCCGCTGTTATGGTTGCTAAAGAAAAAATCTTTGACCAATTCATGGGCCTTCTCGATAAATCTTCGAAATCGTATAAATTTAACAAACTAAAAATGGGGAAAATATTTCTTTCTGCTGCCAGGAAAGGAGAAGTTATTAAAGAAGAGTTTGATAGTGAGTGGAATTGTACTATTTTGTTCAGGATTCAGGAGAAGGATTTGAGGAAGAATGTTGAGGAGCTGGGTGGGGAGTAGGGGGAAGGTTAATTATGAGTATTGTTGATATTTGCCGTCAAAACGCCTTAATTTACTCTGAAAAAATCTGCCTCCCTTTACCGCAATACGGAAACATTTTTCCTGAATATTTCGATTGGGCCGATCATGTTGCTTCTCCGGACAACTCCGGTTATCCCTTTCACCTCAACAAGATTGTTTCGGATATTGAGCTGCTTGCCGCTATATTTGAAAAATCTATCCCTCCAAAATATTTGGAAAGATGGCAGACAAATTGGTTCCAACAGACCCTTGCCGCTGCCTGGATACATGATATTGGCATGATTGATGATAGAGATCATCATGGCCGGTTAAGTGCTGAATTTCTGTTTAAAAACTCTCATGGTTTTGATTTTAGTGATATTGTCGATGAAGATAAAATCAAAATCGCTTTGCTTTGCATTAAACATAACAGGGGTTGGAGCGATGTCCGTGGTATAATAAAAGAAGTTTTATCGGGCTTCAGTATTTCTACTGACCTGTTATCGGCTTATTTTACTGATGAAGAAGAGCCCATATGGGAGCTTGATTTCTCCGGCAAATTAATCTCTACTGCCGATTCTCTTCGTCATAGAGGTACTGACCTCAAGAATAATCTTACCAATCCTTTTTCCTCATGGTCTTTCTGTGAAAAATGTCAAAAACTCCACAGTGGTCCCAGGGGTTTTTGTTCTACCAGCAACTGTGATTCCGTACCGGTTAATAAAGCCGCTCTTTTGCATCCAATTCCGAATAATGCCCTTGACCTTGATGCTCAGAAAGATATTACTCTATATACTGTTTCCCACACCGGTGAATGTTGTGAAATAAAAGAAAGTCTTCCAAAAAATGCCCCCAATGATGTACATACTCTTGTTCGGGATGAATACCAGGTCTTTACCCGCGGAGATATGGCTCTTTTTAATGTCTCTGTGAAAGAAATCAACTCCTGGAAGCAAAGCCTTGAAAACGAAAAAATCAACTTAAGCATCCTTGATGAATATATTTTCAACGATAATTACAAAACTGTTCTTGAGGTTTCTATCGACTCTTCAAACCCCGATGCCGCTCTTTTTACCCTGTCAAAGTACATTACCGAACATCTGGATCAAAATATCGCTACTGACGATAAATATCCCCATCATTTCTTTTCCAATAACTCTATTTTTTGCATCAGGGGTTCAAACGAAGACTCATTTTCGGAATTTTACAATAAAACCGATTTTTCGGCTTGCAAAGATGAGGTATCTAATAGTATTAATAATATCAGGAATATTTTTCACCAATGGGGGAAATCTTCCAATATTATTCTGCCTGTGCAGATTATGGACTTTAAGCTTGAGGTTGTTGTTCTATGAAGCTCGAATTTAATAAAACAGCTATTTTTTATAAAATACATCTGCCGTATAAAGCTCTTTCCGGGGATAGTAATTTTATTGAATTTTGCAGCAATTTGAAGGATTTCCCCTCACTCGACAAGTCCATTAATATCAAAGGTCTCTTTTTAAGTGGTGACTATTTCTTTAAAAGAATCAATTTTTCCGAAGCCGGGGATGTTACTCCCGAGGAGATTAAAAAAATCAACAGCATCACTCCTATTATGGATAATGATATTTTCCCCTATTCTTTGAAAGATAACACCATAACTGCTACAATTTCTGTTGGCGAGAAAAGCCCGGAAGAAATAACTAAACATTTACCTGAAATTGAGCACTATTTTGACATGTTATTAAAAAATATTGGTGCTGAAAAGAGCAAAAGAGAGATTGAGATCCATATTAATGGCGGTTTCAGGGATCCGCTCTACCGCGATATTCTTAAAGAAGCTGTTCCCCGTTTTGTGGAAGGGAAATATTCTTTTGAAACTCTTTTTAACAACAGCTCCAAAACCGGTGAGGTCAATCTTCCTGCCGAATTCTCCGATCTTCCCGGTGAGATAAGGGAGCTTGTTGATGTTATTATCTTAAAAAATTCCCTCAGATTAACCGAAAATAAGAATATATTTGTTCTCAAGCAGGTTACGCGTTCCGATCTTGGAGTGATCCTCTTTAGTGACCGGGCCGACTGGTTTTGTCTCACATTGCAAAAATTCAAAGACGCTGATCTTTTTGAACCCAAAATCGAGGCAAATCCGTATGAAAAGTTACCCCATTTAGGCTTCATACCTGCTGAATGTACCTAAAAAAAGGATAAGATATTGAGCAGTACAAGATTTGTTACTTTCTATTCATATAAAGGCGGTGTTGGCCGTACCCTTTCTCTCGGCAATATGGCCTGGGAAGCCGGTCTCCGCGGCAAGCGTGTTGTGGTTATCGATTTCGACCTGGAAGCTCCTGGCATCCCTTCGCTGATGCCGTTCCAGGAGACTATTCAGAAGCATAAAGATGATAAGGAAAAATACGGCGGGCTGTTTGAGCTGATCCTTCATTATCAAAAACATAAGTCTCACCCTTCTATGAAACTTTTTGCTACTGAGCCCATTACCAAAAATGATATTGATGACTTTGATAAGGGCGGGGAAATTTATATTGTTCCCGCCGGGAAAGAAGATTTTCATTATAAAGATAAGCTCCAGTCTTTTGACTGGGAAAAGTTCTATGGAAGTGAAGGGGGCAGAGAGTTTTTTCTTAAATTCAGAGAAACCATTGAATATGATTTCGATAAGCCCGACCTGGTTCTCATAGATTCAAGAACCGGTCTTACCGATGTTGGCAGTATCTGCACTATTCTCCTTCCCGACAGGGTGGTTATGCTCTCGGGGCTTAATTTTCAGAACCTGAATGGTACCAGATCTATTATTGATACAATTGAAGCTCATAACAAAGTCAGGAGAGATAGCGGTTTCCGGGAACCTATTGAGATTATTACCGTTGCCAGCCATGTTCCTTTTGAGCAGGAAAGGGATTTGATGCGGAAAAGGAGAGAGGACGCTAAAGAGATTCTTGGTCGTGAGATTGATGTTGTTTTCCCTTATGTTCCGGTTCTTTCGTTAGAGGAGAGATTGCTTATTGAGGAGTTAGGGAGGGAAGAGGTGAGGGGTGATATCCTTGTTCCGGAGTACCGGTTTTTGTATGGGTTGATTACGGATGCTTATTCGGAAAAAGAGAAATTGATTACGAAGAAAGAGAAAAAGTTTGAAGATGCTCGTTTGATGGGGAAAAATAATGAGGCCCTTGAATTAGCGAAGGAATTGATAAGCCTTTATAAAGAAATAAAACCACTTTCGAGTAGATTAATATATTTGCATTATTTTTTAGTATCAACTTTATCTTTTCAAGGTAAGGATGAAGAAGTAATTGAATTCATTAAAGATGTCGATAGATTGTTAAGTAAAGGAGTCAAATCTGACGAAATTTTTCTTCTTGATATATATAACGATTTTGGAGAAATTTACTACCAATTAGCACTTAAAGATACAAGAAAAGAAAAGGAGAGTTTGTTTAGAAGCGCCATTGAAAAATTCAAAAAAGCTATTGAATTAAATTCGCATGATAACACTCTGTACTATAATTGTGGAACAGCACTACTTCAATTAGCTAAACTCTTACCTGGAAATCAAAAAAAACAACTACTCCAAGAGGCTATTGAATATTTAAAAAAAACAATTGAAATAAAACCAGATTTTGAAGCAGCTTTTTGTAACAGAGCTATTGCTCTATCAGACTTAGCAATACTATTGCCAAAAGATAAAACAATGCAAACCATAGAAGATGCAATTAAAGATTGCAAAAAAGCTATTGAAATAAAACCGGATTCTGAACGGATCTTTGATAATTATAGCAGTATTTTAATAAAAAAATACCACTTGACTCTAAAAAATGACTGCCTATACCAAGCTCTGGCGCAAGGAAAACAAGCTCATAAACTAAATCCGGGATACGGCAGTTTCAACACAGCCTGCGCCTATTCTCTTCTTGGAAAAAAAGAAAAAGCATTTGAATGGCTAACCAAATCTATAGCGATAAAAGAATATACCAAAGAACGCATCCTTGAAGAAGCGGACTTCGACCCTCTCCGGGACGATCCCCTCTTCCAGGAACTCCTGGACAACTACGACTCCCCGGAGACGGATCAAACCAAAGAGTAAACACCATGAAAGAAGCCACCCCTCCAGAAGATCCCAACACCCCTGAAGAATCCTCCGACTCCGAAGAAATCGACTTCGGCAATGAAGTAGACCTCCACCACTTCAACCCCCGCCACACGGACCTGGTTGTTCGTGAATTCCTCCGCCAGGCCCTGGAAAAAGGTCTCTCCCCGGTGCGGATTATTCACGGCAAGGGAAAATCGGTTAAAAAACACCGCGTATACCAGCTCCTGGATGAAAATCCCGATGTTCTTGGATACCGGGACGATAGGCATAATTGGGGCGCTACACTGGTTGAACTCAAGGTTAAAGAGTAAAAAAAAGACATAAACTACACATTTGATACCCGTTTTTAACATTTTCTCTCAAAAAATGAACTTTTTTTTAAAAATTTGAAAAAAATCACATTTTTTTTTCATGAAACGGCCTTCCCGTTCGTCCTAATAGTAAGGGGATAAAAAAAGTTTCAATTTAAAAAAGGAGGCCGTATGTACGTAGATACCACGATTCATATCAATGTGCGACTATTAGAAGAAGTGGAGGCTGCTGCAAAGCAGTTGAAGATGTCCAGGAGCGATATTGTTATCCTGCTCCTGGATCGTGTGATGGAAAAAAAACAGATTTCGATAGAGATGTTTAAGCAGATAAAGTACCAATTCAGGGATCTTCCTTCGAACTGGAAACGGATTCATGTTTACCCGGAAGTTGAGCGATACGAGGTATGGCTCGATCTTCGAAAGTTTTGCAAACGATCCGTTTCCCTGATAATAGCCATCGCCATAAACGAGCACCTGGAACAGCTGATCGAGGAGTTTTCCTCTACCGAAAAACCCAAAAATTCCGATAGTTATCCGAGTGATTATCTTTTTCTGGCAAGGGATTCCTGCGGAATACAAAAATTCGTCATATACTGGGGGTTCCCGGAGGAGACTCAACTGGAAGAGTACTTTACGTAGGAACAGAATCAACCCAAAGACCGATTTTCCCCAAAAAAACCCCACCCGCAAGGGATGAGGCAGGAACCGCTATGCCCTCACCAGGATCAATCCACCACATATTTCAACGAAGTCCCGGCTTTCTCTTCAATCCTCTCGGGAATTTCATCACCATCGTCAATATGATTTGAGATATCAATCATAATCTGTGGTTCTCCATTCTCATTCGTAAGATTAAACTCATTTTCACTCCATAATTGCGAGCAGCCAAACTGTGGAGCAGGAAAACCGATATACAGAGAATCCTGAGGGATCATTTTATCAAAAATATTTAAGACTTTTTCTGCCGGAAGAATATTATCATAACTTGAACTGAATATAACAGGGGACATAATATCTTCAGCGACCTTTTCAAGGTATTCGGTTTCTCCCGAAGCGAGAAGAGAGAAGGCGGAGATATCAACAGGAAACAAGGGATTGTTTTTTACGAAGTCGATAATATCATAGGCAAAATTTTTATCGAATTTCAAATTCAGGGGCCCTTCGGTATCTTTGCCCATGACTATGATTTCAAAGGAATCCAGTTTTATAATATCAGGATCACCGCCATAACAAGCGCCGCCTGTTATTTTTTTCTCTTGAAACTCTTTTTTTAAAGAAGCCGGAATCTTCGTTAACTCATTACGGGAAGTCACGGCTAAAAGGTGTTCCAGAACCTTTTTAATAAGCACCCATCTTTCCTCAAAGGGAACAGAAGCAGAATAAGAACTAATGGAAAGTTCAATACAGTCATCTTCAAGGGAGAGGGACATATCCCCATCTCCATCAAACCTGATCCAATAAAATGTCACTTCCGGAACAGCAAGAAGAGAATCAATTTTTTTAATATCATCAATAGAAACGGCGTTAAATTTGGATTCAATAGAGATATTTTTGATGCCGGAAAAGACATTGAGTTCCCTGAAATGGACCAGCCCGGGAATGGCGGAATAAACAACATCAAACTCATGGGGCCGGGAGCCTTCCACGAGCTCAAATATTTCACAGGCTCTATCAAAGGCCTCTTTCATGGAGGAAAATTTTTCATTCACCGCATAGGTCGATGAGCTGCAATTAATATCAAACCCACTATTTGAACTGATTAAACAGGGAGTCTCAAAGGGGACAACTTTTGTCTTCATCATAAAAATCTCCTTTTTTAAATGCCGACAGGCGGCAGCCTTTACAAAAATGATTAATCTTACAATCGGAGCACTTACCTTTAAGAGTCCGGGGAAGGGAGCGAAATTGGTCAAATACTTTTGAATGAAGCCAGAGATCTTTTAAATTATCATAACGAATATTCCCGGCTTTAAAAACATCATCGTTCATATGGGAGCAGGGAAAAACATCACCGCACGCGGAAACCGTACAGAGCCGGGAACCGGCAGTACAACCGTAAATACCGCGGGCTTTCAGCAGTTCAGGGTCTTTATCCCGGAAAACAAATGACAGGGAAGTGTCAACTCGTAATGGATATGAAAGACTCAGCAGCCAGATAATCTTTGAAAGGGAACGGTATTCCGCGGAAGAAATGTTATTCGCATCGAGCCAATGGGGATCATTTTTCGAAGGTTTGGGTCTGAGAAGGACCTGTTCCGCGGCGCCAAGACCATGAACAAAGGAGACAATTTCAGGGACCAGGTTCACATTCCTCTTAGTAACCAGGGTATTTACCCCAAAGCGCTGCCCGGATTTTTTTAAAAATCCAATCCCTCGCAGGACTTCATCAAAGCTGTCTTTTTCTCTCTGCGAATTATGCAGCTCTTTATTGTGAGCATCAAGGCTAACCTGCACCTGTTTTAGCGGACTTTGAGCTATTTTTACGGCAAGATCCTCGTCAATAAGGGTGCCGTTTGTGGTAAGCGAAACCGCAATATCCATTGAGTCCGCGTAGCGGATAATATCAAAAATATCCTCCCTGGTAAAAGGTTCACCCCCGCCTATTGAAAGCTGAAAGATATTCATATGGGAAATGGAATCAATAAGAGAAAAGATCTCTTTTTGAGAAAGGTCACTTGAGCTGCAGCTATCAGCATTATTACTGCCGGAATAACAACCGGGGCAGTGTTGATTGCACCGGGAGGTAACAGCAAGATGAATTGATTCCGGCGCCGCCAGATAGGAATTATTTTCACCGGGATCATTGAGCCAGAGAGTTTCGTCAATGAGAACAGGTTTCGCGTTGAACTTTTTATTTACAATATTGTTGATAAATTCCGAGACGAGATTTTCCGCATCAAGCAGCCGCGCGGGATCACATCCAAAAAAGTCACGAACCGATGAAACAATGGAATTCTGAGCCGCGCCTTTAGCCAGCTCATTAAGAATAAAAAACGCGCTTTTATTGTATTCCCTGGTAGAACCATCTCCGGCATCAAAGACAATGCCGCCAAAATATTCCTGTCGTAGTTTAATCATTTTAAATAATAAGGACCGGTGGTTTCTTACTTCTTTTTAACGCAGATGAGCGTAATATCATCATCCAGCATGGCATAGTCGATAAATTCATATAAAGAATCGACAATTGAGTGAATAATCTCCATGGAACCTTTATGTATATTTTTTAGAAAACACTCCGTAAGTCTTTCAATATCATACATGGTTTTGCCGTCATCAGCAAGGGCCTCGGTAATGCCGTCGGTATAGAGCAGGAGGATATCACCTTTCTCCATTTGCAGGGTAATATCTTTGTAGTCTCTTTCCTCAGCCACACCAATAAGAGCCCCTGTAGTATTAAGAAATGAACACTCGTCTTTTGCTGCGTGATAATATATCGCAGTTGGATGTCCTCCTGAGGAAAATATCAATTTCCCGGTTGAGACTTCAAGCTGGCATACAATCACCGTGCCAAAATAGGAGGTTTTCCACAGATCTTCAACAAGAATGTTATTAACATCAAAGATCAATTTGGAAGGAACAGTTTCCTCAAGAGAAGTAGTCCTAAAAATACTCCGTATCTGGTTCCCTACATAGGAAGAGGCAATTCCATGCCCGGAGACATCACAGAGGATAAGCTGGTATAACTCATCATTTAAAAAGAAGCCGTCATAAAAATCGCCTGAAAGGTCATCAACAGGCAGGTATAGAGTGGAAATATCAAAATAGTCTTTCAATCCGTCAAACCTGGGAGCAAAGGAAGCCTGGATTTGCCGTACTTTTGAGATCTCGGAACGAATTCTTCGGGATTGTTTCGCTTCCACTTCCCGAAGCCGGTTCAACTCAAGGACCTTTTCTTCCAGTTCCTGTTTTTGATAAAAAAGCTTAAGAAAGACCTTCACTTTATTCCGTAAAATTTTAGGTTCTATGGGCTTGGGGAGATAATCAACAGCGCCGCTTTCATATCCTTTGAAAATATACTTTTGTTCTTTATTAATCGCGGTAACAAAAATAATGGGAATTTCCCTGGATTCGCCCGAACCACGGATCAATTGGGCGGTTTCAAAACCGTCCATATTGGGCATCTGGACATCAAGCATGATCAGGGCAAATTGATATTTCAGTATTTTTTGAAGAGCCTGGTTCCCGGAATAGGCTTTTACTATTTTACAATCAAGGTCTTTAAGAATTTCTTCAAGGGCGAAGAGATTTTCCGGCCTGTCATCTACTATTAATATTTTTGCTTTATCGTATTTTTGATTATTGCTCATTTTCATTATTCCCGGGTTTTAAAAAATGAGAACGCATTAATGAAAATAGTCTATCAACATCCAGGGGTTTTGTCAAGTATCCATTGGCTCCCGATTCAATACATTTTTCCCTTTCTTCTTTCATTGCTTTTGCCGTAACGATGAGGATAGAAAGATTCGCAAACCGGTCATCGCTTCTCAGTTTCTTCATTACCTCGTAACCATCTACTTCCGGCATCATTAGATCGAGAAGGAGAAGATCTATTTCGTCATCACTTTCCAGGATCTTAATACCGTCTTTCCCGTTAGAGGCTTTTAAAACATTGATTTTTTTATCTTCAAGGATTTTGGTAAGGGCAAAAAGATTACGCATATCATCATCAATAAGCAGCACCTTTTTATCCGCGAATACCGGGTCAATTTCGGTATGATTTTTATGATCCGTAATAGGCGTCCGTGCCGGTCTTTTATCTTTTTGAGCATCTTCGGGGACTTCCAGTTTTTTGGGTAAATACAGGGTAAAGGTAGATCCCTTCCCTTCGAAGCTTTTCAGGTGAATTTCTCCGCCAAGCAGCCTGGAAAGAACCCGGGAGATGGAAAGCCCAAGACCGCTTCCTCCGTAATTACGCGAAGTGCTGCCATCGGCCTGCTGAAAAGCTTCGAAAACATCCTGTTGTTTATCCTCGGGTATTCCAATTCCCGTATCAATAACCGAAATAGCAATGGCATCTTTTCTGTTCAGGCCTTTTCGGGAAAACCGTTCTCCTGGAAAGGGAAGGTGAAAATCAACAGTAACACTTCCTTCATGGGTAAATTTAATTGAGTTTGATATAAGATTTTTTAATATCTGGTCTAATTTCTGCATGTCGGTCTCTATTGAATCAGGAAAGCCCTTTTGCGTCTTAATATTCAACCCTATTCCCTTATCTACAGCAACATGCTTAAAAGACTGGTTAATACTTTCCTCAATATCGGCCATGGAAACCGGTTCAACATAGACCTTAATTTTACCGGCTTCTATTTTAGAAAGATCCAGGATATCATTTATTAACATAAGAAGATCGGTACCGCTTTTATGTATAATCTTTGCCGATTTAACCTGGTTTTCAATAAGATTTCCATCCCTGTTTTCCGCCAGGTTTTGAGCAAGGATCAGGAGGCTGTTTAAAGGACTTCTCAGTTCATGGGACATATTTGCCAAAAACTCGGATTTATATTTCCCGGTTTTTTCAAGCTCCCGGGCTTTTTGCTGCAAGTCTTTATGGGCGATATTCACCTCTTCATTCAACTCAAGCAGTTCCTGGTGCTTTTTCTTAATATCATTCTCAATCGTTTTTCTCTGAGTAATATCGCGTATGGTAATAAGCCAGGCATCGTGCCGTTCCCATTCCGTTTCAATAACACGCATTTCCCCTGTTCCAATATTCCCGCTATGATCAAAGATATTGATTTCCGTTAATTTATTCTCCAGGGTTGAATAGGTAAAGGGTTTATCCATAATGTCTCTCCATTTAATCCCGAACATCTTCAGGACAACAGGATTAAAGAAACGAACCACCCCTTTTTTATCGACAACAAGAACCCCATCAATACTTTTATCAACAATATTCTGAATACTCTCCCTGCTGAGCATTAATTCTTCTTCGGCTTTTTTTCGCCTGGTAATATCATGGGAGTTGATAATATAGCACATGACTTTATTAGAGTCATCCAGGATCATTTTAACCCAGGCTTCCATATATCTCCATTGATCTTCATTATTCCTGCATCGATATAGTGTAAAACCGTCGGACTTAAAATCTTCTTTCTCTTCCAAAACATTCTTAATTATTCCAACATCATCGGGATGAATATAATCCAATTCATTCATCCCAATGAGGTCAACAGGCTGCCATCCCAATATATTGGTAAGGGATTCACTTTTGTATAAAATAGTTCCGTCATTCGCGAGAATTGTAATTACATCGGAAGAGTTCTCAATAAGAAGCCGGTAATGTTTTTCAGCATGAATAAGCGCTTTTTCCGTTCGAAGGGCTTCACCAATCTCTTTAATAATACCAATAGTGCCGCAATAGCCCTTTCTTTCACCTCTTTTATCGTGTTCATATAATCCTACGGAAATAACGTCCCCTTCAATAAGGATCAGCTGATCATCACCGGAAATGACTTCGTCCTTCAACAAAAACCTGACCCTCAAATTCCTGGTTATTCTGTCACCGGTTCTTCTTTCATCAAATAATTTTGGTGTTTTTGCCGGAGCGGTTTTTTTGTCCTTATATATCGGCAGGACACTGGAGCTATGAACATCTTTCACTTCATCAGGATGAATAATAACGCTGAAATGTTTCCCAATCAGATCTTCTGCGTCATATCCTAATTTTTGTATTGATTCATTTACATACGTAAAATTACCGTCTTTATCGAGAATATAGACTATATCCGGTAAGGTTTGAATCAGGTTTTTATAAATTATTTCACTTTCCAGCATTATTCTTTTTACCTTAAAAAGGAAATCCCGCAACCTCTATTATAGATCTATAAAACTCAAAGTCAAACTAAAAAATTACAACTTCATCCCGCAATACTTGCAATATTCAGCATCTTCATCATGTCCTTCAAAAGAACATTCCAGACAAACCTTAGCAGACACATCATCGCTTTCGGATTTTGCTCTGGACAATTCAACCGTAACAATTCCCGTTGGAACAGCTATTATGGCATATCCCATAATCATAATAAGCGAGGCCATTGTTTGTCCCAGCACTGTTGTTGGAGCAATATCCCCATATCCCACGGTTGTAAGAGTTACAATTGCCCAATAGATACTGCGCGGGATGCTGGTAAAGCCGGTTTTTGCCCCCTCAATTGATCCTTCGATTAGATACATAAGTGTACCGGCAATCATTACCATGCTCAATACTGCTATTAAAAAAACAGTAATTTTCTGCCTGCTTGCCCTGAGTGCCTGGACAAGCAATTTTGCCTCACCCATATAGCGTGCCAGTTTAAGTATTCGAAAGACACGTAATAGCCGTATACTCCTGATGACAACAAAATAATGGGTTCCCACTACAAATAAGCTCAAATATGTCGGAATTATGGCTAAAAGATCTATTATTCCGAAAAAACTTCTCATATACCTGAAGGGATTTCCAATACAAATAATACGCGCGATATATTCAAAAGTAAAGAGTATGGTAAAAACCCACTCAATAATACGAAGAATATCTCCAAAACGATTATCAATAGCTTTTACGCTTTCAAGCATAACGGTAATTACACTGATAATAATAGCCCACAATAGAGCCACATCAAAGAACTTGCCGGAAAAAGTATCGGCATCAAAGATAATTTTATTCATTTTTAGACGCCAGGAAGCCATATCTTCATTGGTATGGCTCATATAGCCTCTTCTTTTACTCATGTACATCCTCCTGACAGTGCCAATAATCATACCTATAACACAAATAAAACAAAGTCAAGATTCTTTTTGTACACTTTTTTTATTGCTTTTCCTGAATAATCTCAATATCATAGCAGCATAATGAATAAAATTTTTGATTACATATTAGGCGAACAAATCGGTAAAACAAGGAATTCGGAAATTTACCGGGGCTATAAAGAAGAGGATAAGGGTGATATCAAAAAAACTGTCCGGATCAAAATTCTGTCAATAAAGAACCAGTCTCCTCCTGAAATTGCCCTGTTCAAACAAGAATATGATATTATTAAAAAAGCAAAGATCAATGGAATTCTGGAAAAATATGATATACTTTTTTCCGAAAACACTGCTGCTCTTATTTATGAAGACTTCGATGGGATTCCTCTTGAACGGCTTATACAAAATGAATCAATCTCCATTAAAAGGTTTCTAACTATTGCTGTTGAAATAACAAAAATCCTTATTGAGTTACATAACGCGAATATTATTCATCATAATATCAAACCTGCCAGTATTTTGCTAAATATTGATACGGGTGAAATAAAATTAAGTGATTTTGGCATCTCTTCTATTTTGACTCATGAATTCCAGGAAATTTATGATCACGAGGTAATTTCCTCGGTTTTACCCTATATTTCACCGGAACAATCAGGCAGGATCAACAGAACCGTCGATTATAGAACAGATCTCTATTCCCTGGGAGTTACCCTTTATGAAATGGCCACAAACCGTGTTCCATTTACGTCAAAAGACCCTCTGGAAATAATACATTCGCACATCGCCAGAAAACCCTATCCTCCCGTGAAAATCCTGTCCCAATTTCCTGCGGTTCTCTCGGATATTATAATGAAGCTTCTTTCCAAATCGGTTAAAGAACGGTACCAGAGCGCTTTTGGCCTCCTCACGGACCTGGAAAATTGCCTGAACCAGTTAAAACAAAAAGGATCTATCACGAATTTTAAACCGGGACAAAACGATATATCAATAAAATTTAACATTCCTCAAAAACTATACGGTAGAGAAAAAGAAATAGAGCTCTTAAAAACAGCCTTTGACAGGGCATCAATGGGAATAGGCGAAGCAATTATAGTTTCCGGTCCCGCGGGCATTGGAAAATCAACTCTTGTTAAAGAAATCCGGGAATACGTTACCGCGAAAAGAGGGCATTTCATATCCGGTAAATATGATCAATTTAGCCCGTATATTCCTTACAGTACTCTTGTTCAGGCTTTCACCGTTATGATTCGGCAGATCCTGTCGGAAAGCAAAGACCGGATTGAGCAATGGCGAAACAGGTTAATAGAGACTCTTGGTCCAAACGGTAAAATAATTACAAGAATTATTCCCGACATTGAGCTTATTATCGGGAAGCAGCCCGAGCTTCCGCATTTGCCTCCGGAAGAATCCCAGAACAGGTTCCATCTTGTTTTTGAAAATTTCACCAAGTGTTTTTCAAGCCCCAAACACCCCCTGGTCCTGTTTATGGATGATGTCCAATGGATAGATCCCGCCAGTATTTCTCTTCTGGAAGATGTAGTAACTTCATCAGAAGAACGGTTTTTTGTTCTCATTGGGGCGATTCGGGATACTGAAGTGACCAGGGAGCATCCCATTTTCAAGGCTATGAAATCCGTTCTACAGGCAGGAGCTACATTCTCACAGATCCCACTGGCGCCCTTGAATGTTGATCATATAAAATCATATATTATCGACCTTCTTAACTGTCCGGAAGAGCGGGCAGTTTCTCTTGCCCACCTGGTCTTCAAAAAAACAATGGGGAATCCTTTTTTTGTTAACCAGTTCATGAAAAGCCTGTACGAAAGACAGTTATTAAAAGTTGATCCTTCGTCCGGCTGGGAATGGGATATTGCGGAAATCAACTGTCTTGATGTTACGGACAATGTGGTTGAATTCATGGCAAACAAAATATCAAAGCTTAAAGAAAATAGCAGGGCAGCCCTTATAATATGCGCTTCTATGGGGAACAGTTTCGATCTTGAAGCGCTCTCTGTTGTTCTCGATAAACATATTGAAGAAACACTCAGCGACCTTTCGGAAGCAGTTACCGAAGGTCTTGTGGGCATATTCGACAACCTGTATATTTTTCACCACGACCGCATACAAGAAGCGGTTTATTCTCTAATACCGGATGATGGAAAAAGCAAGATCCATTATACAATTGGAACCCGTCTTCTCAAATGGAGCCAAAAAGAAAATGAAAACCAGGAAGAACAGGAAACAATTAAATCAGAAGCAGAATTAGAATATTTAGCCGATAAAATCTTCTTCATTGTAAACCAGCTCAACACCGGAAAAAATGAAATAACAACAAAAAGCGAACAACAGCAACTTTCAGTACTGAACCTTATGGCAGGGAAGCAATCAAAGAGTTCAGCGGCATTTTTACAGGCTATTGATTATTTTACTATCGCCATAGATCTTCTGGGAGATACTGCCTGGGACAACGAATATGAGCTCACCATGGCCCTTCATGAGCATGGCGCTGAAGCAGCCTACCTGAGCGGCAACTTTGACCTGATGGAACAATTGACAGAGAAAGCCCTTTCTCACAGCAAGGGTATTCTTCACCGGGTTACAACATATGAAATAAAAATACTGGCTTACATGGCTCAAAGCAAACCAATGGAAGCGATACGGTTTGGGCTCTCTGCTCTTAAACTTCTTGGGGTTAACTTAACCACAAAACCGGGTAAGTTAAAAATCCTGCTGGCCCTTGCCAGGTTAAAGATCCGGCTAAGGCTCACTCTCAAAGGGAAAGATCTTAACCAGCTAATTGAACTTCCGCAGATGACTAATGAGCACCAGCTTTCAATCATGAGAATTTTGCGGGAGATCATATCTCCCTCTTATATCGCTTCCCCCGCTCTCTATCCCCTGATTATCACAAAAAGGATAAATCTTTCTATTAAATACGGCAATACAGGGATGTCTCCTCCTGTATACGCGAGTTATGGGGTTATTCTCTGCCAGCATTCCAATGATTTCGAACCGGGCAACAAATTCGCTGATTTAGCCCTGAAGCTGGCTGAACAGCTTCAAACCAGGGACGTCCTTGCCAGGACATATCATATCGTTTACGGCCTGGTCCGTCACTGGGTGGTACACGTCAGGGAAACGATTGAACCGCTGAATAAAGGTTTTAAGGCCGGGATTGAAACCGGGGATTTCCAGTTTGCTTCGTATTGTCTTCACTTTGCCGGAGCATTTTCTTTATTAAGCGGAGTGGAACTGACAGGCCTGGCCAAAACCCTGGCGGAAAACAGCCGTAAAATCAGCCAGTTGAAACAGCAAAATGCTTTTTACTATAATGAAATTGACAGGCAGGGAGTTCTCAATTTAACAAAAAAAAACAAATCACCCTGGATCCTTATCGGAGAAGCATACAATGAAAAAATACAGATTCCTCTCCACATAGAAGCACATGACCTTTCGGCTCTTTTTAATGTATACTTCATAAAGGTGCTTCTCTCATATTATTTTGGTGAATATTCCCTGGCTCTGAAAAATATAACAATGGCGGGAAAAAACATTGCCGGTTTTCGGTCAACTCCTGCCATAGCTCATTTTACGTTTTATGATTCACTTATCCGGCTTGCTCTTTTTCACAAAATTTCAAAACCAGCCAAAAAAGAATATCTTAAACGAATTAAATCAAACCAGAAAAAGATGAAAATATGGGCTCAAGCCGGCCCCATGAATTGCCTGCACAAATTTTTGCTCATTGACGCGGAACTTGCCAGAATACAGGGTGAAAACAGCAAGGCCATGAAAACATATGAACTGGCTATTGATTCGGCTATTGAAAACAAGTATATTCATGAAGAAGCTCTGGCAAATGAGCTCACTGCCCGGTTTTATCTTTCTCTTAAAAATATCCGCATTGCCGGTATTTATATGCAGCAAGCATACCGTCTTTACAAAGAATGGGGCGCCCTGTCCAAGCTGGATGAGCTGGATACCAAATACCCGCTGCTTCTCTATCCCACAGTTTTTAAAGTTCCTGCGGAAGAAAAACCCGATTCCAGTGAAACTACAATTTCTTCTATTATTGACCTGGTTACTCTTAAAAAAGCGCTAAAAACTATTGCCGAAGAAAAAATATTCAGTAAGATGATAGAAAAAGTCATTGGTTCTGCCATGGAATTCGCGGGTGCTCAAAAAGGTTTTCTTATTCTGCGTGAAGATAAAAATTCTACTACAGATAAACCTTCAAAAAAAGACCTCTTTATTGAAGCTGAAAGCTCTATCGATTCCGAAAATATCTCAATTCTTCAATCCATTCCTGTTGAATCGTGCTCTGATCTGCCCCAGGCTGTAATTAATTTTGTCAAAAGAACGAAAGTGAGCCTTGTTATTCATGATGCTCAAAAACCGCATATAGATCTTCCCCAGCTTCAATCTGATGAATATATTATACAAAATAATATCCATTCAATTCTATGTATCCCTATTATTGTGGGCTCCGGTATTGAGCCCGAGCTTGTTGGGCTTCTTTACCTGGAAAACAACCTGGCTGCCAAAGCCTTTACGGAAAATATAATCGAAACCCTGGAAATTATTTGTCTTTCCGCTTCCGGCAGGCTGGAACTGTCAAAAGAAGCCGCAATTGACGGATTAACCGGTCTGTATAACCGTAAAAATTTTGATTATCTTCTCCACCAGGAAATTGTTACCGCTCGCAGGCGAGAGAACAAACTCTCTCTAATTATGATAGATATTGATCATTTTAAATCATTTAATGACACCTGGGGACACCAGGTTGGAGACCTGGTTCTCAAGGAAGTGGCTGCGGCTATTAAAAACAATTGCCGCGAATCGGACATTGTTGCCCGTTATGGCGGTGAAGAGATGGCTGTGATCCTTCCTGAAATTGGCCCGGACCAGGCCCTGGTTATTGCTGAAAAAATTCGAATAAAAGTTGAAACTCTTATAATTGATCATCCGGAAGAAAACAAGCCCCAGCTACAGGTTACTATCAGCCTTGGCGTTTCTTCTCTTTCGGAACAGGTTCCGGATAAAGAAAAACTCGTCAAAGCTGCTGATGACGCTCTGTATATATCAAAGCAAGAAGGAAGGAACAGGGTTTCCTTGTTCTAAATTCATAAATCATCAAGACCCAGCGTCTTATCTACATTGGTCACTTCCGGAGAAACTATCTTATCATCTATCTTTATTACTGCCTTTTTATATAGCTGCAAATAAAAAGGATTATATTTTTTCTAATTTTCATGTTTACCTCGATATGTACCGCTTCAATAGGATCTCATGAGATATAATTTGTCAATAATTTACATTGCTGTTTGTTCAATATTTTGTGTAGGGGCACGGCGCGCCGTGCGGGGTCCGCACTCCCAAGAAACTAAAATTTATATATAGGTTCTTATAAAAAATAAGTACTTTATTATAGTGAAACCGGATAAAATATCTGACTTTACCGCCCATGAATACGCCTCAATAGAGGCGTATTCAGATATACATGACTCTAAACGTTGAACTTAAAACTTTTTTTATTCCCCCTGAATCTGGAAATCCGTAATATGATAAACCTGGTTGGCCTTTGTCATTACAAACTGAAAGTGCTTTCTCTGTTCTCTTGGGGTTCCTTCATATACAACAAGATATACGTTTACCCTGGTTATTGGCGCGCTGTTTGAGCTGTAATATTGAACCTGCACGGAATAAGATCCTGGCATGGAACTTGCCATAGTATAGGTTTCGGGACCAAAGCCCGATGTTACATCAACATCCAGGTTCCCTCCCAACTTGGTTGACCGGTTTCCATAGTAACATTTTTCCCCTTTTGGATCAATAACCCAGAGATCAACATCTGTTGGCGTATCCCAGGTCATAACTACTTTAACGTCCCGCTTGGGTACCTTCGCGTAAAAAGTCACTTTATCACTGGCTCCGCCGGCCTTTACTTCAATTACATTGTTTCCCGGCGCGATTACCGCGTTTAAGCGAAACTCCCCGCCACTGAGGGGTATTGTTTGAGGAATTCCGTTTAGCACAAGGATTGCCCGTGACCCGGAATAACCGCTTATGTTTCCTTTTATGCTCTGGATCCGCTTTGTGGTAAAGCCTCCTCCGGGGCTCTCTATTGTTACATCCGCAGCATTCAGCTGGAATGGGATGCAGAGAGAGAGTGTTAGAGTGAAAATGACGTTTTTTATGTTAAATAAAGATTTCATGTTTTTACCTCTTGAAAAAAATTCAAATATCACATCTCAGGTTTTATGTGTAAATCCGTGATGTGATAGACCTGCCGTTCCCTGGTCATTATAAAATAATAGGTCTCCCGTCTTTCTTTTGGAGTTCCTTCATATAATATAATATATAATTTCACCCGTGATACTGGCGCGTTTGCTTTTGAATAATACTGTACCTGTATTGAATAATGCCCGGGCATTGCGTTTTCCATAGTATAGATCTGAGGCCCAAAACCAGTGGCATCATTTGCCGTAATATTGCCCCCTGTTGGGGTACTGGTATTGGCCCAATAGCATTTATAGCCCTTTGGGTCTACTACCCAGAGATCCACAAATCTGCCGGAATCCCAGGTTAATACCATCTTTATATCCCGCCGGGGCACTTTCGCGAAAAACGATATTCTATCGGTCCGTCCGGCTGCTAAAAACTCCACTACATTTATGCCCGGTGCCACTACTACCCTTATCTTAAACTCTCCGTTTATTACCGGTACATCCTGGGGTATTCCGTTTACCAGAAGTGTAGCCCTGCGTATACGCACCGGTGCTGTTCCCTTTATGAGCTGTACCTGTTTTGTGGTAAACCCTCCCCTGGGATAGGTAATCCGCACATCGTTAGAATAAAGATGGGTTATGGTTCCAAAGAGGATTATTAATGTAAAAAATATTCTTTTTTTCATAAGGTTCTTCTTTCTTAGGTTCGAGGTTCGAGGTTCGAGGTTTGAGGTTCTCTGGCAAGGGTTTGTTTCTTAGAGCCGGAAAATGTTCTTAATAGTTTAATAAGACTCTTGAAAAAAACAAACTCTTGGTGAAAAACCTCGAACTTCGAACCTCGAACCTGGAACCTATTTAATTACCACCTCCGTATCCTCGCTTCCCCCATACACATCGGGATAATACATCAGGGATGCCTTGGCCGGTAGTGACCGGTAGGTTCCCGGTATTTCCGCACGGAGGAAGTAGCGGACGGTGTCTTCACGTGTTGGGCCTGCTAAAAAGAATACCGCACGCTCGTCGTAAATTTGCCGTTCGTCGTATCCGCGTTTCCGGTCTCCGGAATAGTATTCGGAATCCTTATTTACAAATGAAAACCCCGGTAAAATAGGATCTTCTATAAGAAAAAACGACCCGGCTTCTTTTGCTTTGGAAACCTTCATTGAGATCATTACCAGGTCGCCCACGTTAAAATTCTTTGTCTCTGAGGTGCTTAGCTTTAAGCCGCCGTCACTTTCTTCTGTCTCTACTTTATGATATTCCCGTGATACGCTAAATCCCTTTTCAATGGGGTCAAAACTCTTTGACTTATCGAAAAAGGTGAGTATTGCTGAGGCGTACAATGGAACTCCCGCTTTTTTTTCTATGCTGATAGTATTGTCTCCGGCTTTTACCCTGCTGCCGGGTATTGCTATTACAGCGTCTCCTTTATTAATATCTTTCGGGTTTGCCGTGAAAGTCTTAATTTTCTTTCCGTTCACTGAAACAGTTATTGTTGAGCTTTCCCCGCTTTCGGCAAAACGCTCCAGTTTTTCGCTCAATGCCAGTACTGCCATTGCCGTATCCCGTGAGTTCTTCCAGGCATGTCCGTGCCTGTTTACCAGGAGCAGTGACGCCAGGTTCTCTGCCAGATCCTGATCCCGGTTTAATCTCACTGCCGCCAGGAGCAGGGATGCTGTGATCTCTACGGAGTCTTCCCGCCAGTTATTCCGGTCTCCCAGGGACGCGAACGTGAGCTCCGGTTTATTTGAAAATTTACTATCTTCCAGAGCCGATACAAACATGTCGGTTCCTTTTGATTTCTCTCCCTGGTTTATAAGGATCAGCGATGTTAATGCCTTGCCATAGGCATCCATATCATCGGCGTCATCTACAAGCTTATCTATCATCGATTTTTCTATTTTTCCGCCCTCCGAGAGGCAGAACAGTATATAGGCTTTTTCAAACTTTGAAAACCCGGTGCTGTCTACCTGGCGGTATAAAAATCTCCGGGCCTTTGTTATCATAGAATCTTCCACTTTTCCATGGAGCTTCTTGCATATTGCCAGCCCCCGGTATACATACGCTGTCATCATGGGGTTGCTCTTTTGCCCGCCATACCAGCCAAATCCGCCGTCTGGTCCCTGGTGGGACTTTATTAAAAAGAGTCCCTGCTTTATCATCTTTGGCAGCTCATTCTTCAAACGTGGTGATATAAACCCGGCTTTTTTCGCCGCAAGCAGAGGCATAAACCTGCTCATGGTCTGTTCGATGCAGCCATAAGGATAATCAGTCAGGTACGCCAGTGACTGCCTCAAGGCTTCTCCGCTTCCGGGACTCAGCCGCAGGGTCAGTTTTGGATCGGCATAACTTGCCGGCAGGGCTACTACTGCCTTATCACTATCATCCCCTGACGCAAGACGTACCGATCCCCGGACACTTCTGGGAAGGCCAAAATAGGTGAGGGGGACTTTGTGTTTTGCCCCGTCAAAATAGGTTCCGCCCCTGGCCTGGAGATTTATCTCCGCCACTGCCTTTTTTGGATCTGCCGAAGGTTCGACCGTGAAATAGAGCTGCTCGCTCTTGCCTGGTGCTATATCAACAACATATTCTTTTTTTCCTATTATTTTGGCATCTTTCGCCGAAATCGTGACTTTTGTTTTTAATGGATTTTTCGTATAATTCGAGACATTGGCTGCCACTTTCTGCTTATCGCCCCGGATCATGTAGCGGGGAATTCCGCCCACCAGCATCAGGTCTCTCCGGGCAAGGAATTTTGCCCTGGCTTCGCCCACTTTTGTATCCGCAGTTACGGCACGGGCTGTTACCCGCCAGGTTGTTAGATTCTCTGCAAGGGTAAATTTTATTGTTGCCTTGCCGCGTTTGTCTGTTTTTACCGTGGCATCCCAGAATGTTGTATCTTTGAATTTTTCCCTGGACCGTTCCGCTTCTTCTTTTATTGCTCCCAGGGGCAGGATTCCTTTCCGGTTCAGCGCCAGTTTCAACCGCCGCGATTCCGCGTATCCAAAAAACCGGTATGCCGATGATACTGTTGTATTGACATTATTTCTCCGTGGATGATAAAAATAGGTTCCCATTTTGGGATTCCTATCGGCCTGGAGCTGATATATGGCCTCATCTACTACAGAGAGTGATACCTCCGCGGGGACGCCTCTTTTCTTGTAATCAAGAGTTTCTACTTTCAGTACTACATCTCCGCCGGGTTTGTATATACTTCTGTCGGGTGTGACTCTTACCCTGAGAAACTTCTCCTGGGGCGGCGCCACTATCTTCATCTGGCTTTTGTATAGCTCGTTCGCATGGAACTGGGAGACCGATATGGTAAAATTCGGGGTCATTGCTGAGGTTATCTTTACCCGGTATTTATACGTATTTCCGTTAAGTTTCAGGGTCTCATGCTTAAAGATCCTGTTCCCTTCCAGGCTCACAAAGATACTTCCGTCGGCTACGGGACTGAGAATAAGGATATCGGCATAATCTCCCACGCTGTAAATATCCCGTGAGGGTTTAAGCGTGAGGTTTTTAAATGGTACCTGTATGGAATCATTTTTGCCCGATGCCCAGAGCGTTGTCTCCGCGGTGGTGGTTTTCCCGCCCGGGTCTTTTGCTTCGAACTTTACTATAAAATGCCCTTTTCCCGGCAGTTTAAAATTCAGAATTCCCTTACCGCTTCCATCGGTTTTTACTTTTTTTGATGTCACTTTTTTACGTTTGCTTTCCTGGGATATACTGTGAAAGCTCCGGGTATAGAGCGTGCCTTTGATCTTCCTTCCGCCCACTACTTTTTTAAGCCCTTTTCCTTTTAAGGTCTTATCAAAAGCCATAAGCAGCGCTTCTATTTTAACGGTATCGCCCGGACTATATACCATATTCTCTCTTTTTACCTTTATAAAAAAGGCACTTCTGTTTACTGAAAAAGAGGTGGACCCGCTCAAGGTCGCGCTCGATGAAGTTACGGTTGCCATCACTGTATAGGTATAATCTTTATCAAATTTATCGGGCTTCATGGTAAATTTCAAGGTCCCGTTGCTGTCAAGGGTTCCTGTTTTATCCAGAACCAGGTCGCGTTTTCCATCGCTCTGGCGAAATCCCAGGTATTCGGCTGCTTCTTCAAAATAAGGGAGCTGGCCTACGGGTGAGAAATCATACTTGAGTCTTCGGAATACCCGGTAATGGACCGATTCTCCGGAGACGGGTTCTCCAAAGTAAAATTTTGCTGTTATGGTGACGGGTACATTTTCCTTGCCTACATAGGACCGTTTACCGGTCTTTACCTTTACTAAAAAGGGCGGTTTTTTATAGGCCTCTACACTGAATTCTGTTGAGTAACTCTTGCCCTGGTAATCCAGTACTATGTTATAGGTTCCCAGGTATTGATCCCGCATATCGGGCAGGGTAAAAGTTCCTACAAAAGTCCCCATATCGCCGGATAGAGTTACCGGGATACTGTCTATTACGGTATCGCCTTTTTCTGTTATTACTGTTGCTTTTGCGCCGCCTGTTACCCGCTTATATTTATCATTCTTATAATTTCTTACGATGCCCTTAAAAAATACCTCGTCCCCGGGCCGGTAAATTGGCCTGTCCGTATAAATAAAGGTCCGGACTCCGCCTGTTCCGTAAAAAGACTTCGCGTAAAAATTCGGGTCCGATATCGTATACTGCTCACCTTTTTTTACGATTATGAGGCTTTGTCTCCGGCTTTTGCCTTTATAGGACATGACTCCTGATTTATTTGTCTTCCCGGTGCTGATTGTTTTCCCGTTGGTCCCGTCAATTATGCTGATAGTCGCCTGGTCAAGGGGCACGCCTGTGTCCCTTGCGGCCGCGTATATGAGGGTCTCCTTATCGGCCTGCTTTGTCAAAAAGTTGATATTCGACTTTACCACCAGGGTATATCCCAGGTTCGTGCCCGATACCACCTCGATCAAATATACTCCACTATTCTTTATTGGCACCGGCACCCGCCGATATACCCAGCTCGCGTTCGTTTTTGGAATTGAAAACGATACCAGGAACCGGTGGCCCGGTAATAATCCCGGCATTGCCACATCGGGCGCGGCCTCATATTTATTAAAATCGACTTCCATGGCCCGCTTTATATGGCTCCGGGTCCGCACATTAAACTCCCTCCGCGCTATTTTACGCATATCTTTCTTATATGTCTGTAATGTCTTCTTAAATATTGCAAAGGGGTTGCCATAGGTCTTATTGTTCTTCTCTTTTACCAGGCGCTCTTTCACCTTTTTTGCCAGGTACTTATCGGGCTCTTTTACCTGGTATACACGGAACTCATAGGGCTTGCTGCCCGGGCCTTCCAGGTTTACATAGGGAATCTCTTGTTCTCCGAAGCTTTTATCGGTCCCCAGATAGAATTTTGGGCTGCTGCCGGAGCCGTACTGGCCGGTTAGTGCCAGTGGGAGCAGGATGAGGATAAATAATACCAGTGAGAAGAGCTTGTTTCGTTTCATTCTTTTTTTCCCCGTTTTTTGGTGTTGCCGGGTGGACCCGGCGTTATTTGTACAGGTAGTCGCGTTATTATAGGGTGTTTTTGTTTTTTGTCAATAATTATATTTTTGGGGGGGTTTCACTCCAAAAATTCCCCCTCCGCCAGGCTAAAACACCTCTCCTCCCCAACTATCAAATGATCTAGCAGCTCTATCCCAACAATCTCCCCCACAGACACCAGCCGTTTGGTAATCCAAACATCCTTCTCCGAAGGTTCCGGCAAAACTCCCGAACCTTTGACGGGGAATCTACCCTGGGCAGGGTAGGGGAATTCTTATAGCGGATCTCCATCTCCTTGAGGATGGTATGGTTTATTTCGGGAAGGGTGTCTTTTGGTTGAGTTGACTCCTGGTTGTGGGTTTCCATATTTTCTCCTGAATATAAATCATTAACATTGAGTCAATTTTTACAACAATGTCATTTAAAAGTCAATCATTTTGTTCCCATTAGGAACATTTTTTACCTTTTTACCTTTAAATTCACTTTTTTACTTTTGTAAAAAATTCAATAGATTACATATGACAATATGAGCGAGATTATTGCTAAAATAAATGAAAGGATACTAACCGCAAGAAAAGCTTTTGGCTTAACCCAGGAAGATATGTCAAAACAAATGGGGGTCAGCCGGTCCCACTTTGCGAAGATAGAAAAAAACCTCCAGTCTCCTTCGTATAATTTCCTGCTAAAACTATCAGAAAAATTTAACGTTTCACTGGATTGGCTAATCTCCGGACGGGGCCAGATGCAGGTAATTTCAAACGACCATTTTCTTAATAAATTAGAGCCGGAACATGTTGATTTCTTAGAAGAATTTTTCTCATTGTCGAAAGAAAAGCAGAAAAAGTTCCTTCAGATATTTCTGGAAATTATTTCAACGGGTAAGGACTAAAATAAATAGTAAAAATAATGGAATTAAAGGAAATATCCAAACGATTAAAGACGGTACGAAAAAGCCTGGAAAAAACGCAGCAAGAGTTCGCAGATGAAGTGGGTTTATCAAAAGGTTTTATTTCAAAAATAGAAGCAGGTATTCAGCAGCCTTCTGCTCATTTTCTAAGCCAGATGAGTGAGACTTATGATATATCTGTTGATTGGTTATTGTTTGGATATGGAGAAATGATTGCAAATCCGGGGAATGATTCTTCAGCGAAATTGACTCCGGAATTGGAAGAGTTACGGCAATTGCTGGATTCTTTGCCGGATGAAAAGCAAAAGCAGTTACTAAAAGGTTTTATCGAAATTACTCTGGCAGCTAAGAAATAAATAAATTACATATAACAACTGAGGGAAAAGAGTAGAATTTATCAATGAAACAAAACCCAAAATACACTTACGCCGACTACCTCACCTGGAACGATAACCAACGATGGGAAATCATCGAAGGTAAACGATACGCCCTGCCGTCAGGAAACCCAACAAGACATCAAACCACGGTAGGGAATATTATCGGACTAATGGGCAGCTATTTCAAATCCTGGCCTTATTTTGGATTCTTTCTGGATGTACGGTTGGGTGAGACTCCAAAAATAGACGAATCCGTTATAAATGTAGTTCAGCCCGATATCGTGGGTGTATATGATGAATCAAAACTGGACAACAAAGGTGTAACAGGTTCTCCCGATATCTTAATAGAAATCCTCGCCCCTGAATCAATGGAGAAAGACTGGAGAGAAAAATACGATCTTTATGAAAAATATGGCGTCCGCTCATATTGGATCATTGACCCGGGATTAAAAGCGGCTCATATCTATATACTAAATGATGCCGGAAAATTTTCCCAGGAAGCACGGCATGAATATGAGGGTATAATCGAATCCGCAATATATCCGGGGCTCAAAATCGACCTGAAAGAACTGTTCAAAGATGTAGACCAATTTGGTCCACAATATTAAATTCCTATCAAATTTAACAAACCCTTCTTCCTGGAAGGATAATAAGACCCTTTTCCAATTTCTTCTTTAAAAAAACGATTTTTTTCAACCATTTCAAAAAAAGTTTGTTACTTTTTCCCCTAAAATGATGCTCTATTAATAAGGGCATGTTACTTTAAAATCAAAAAAAATCATGCTGATAATATACTACCAGGAGCATTTTTATGATAATAAACACCACAATCAACTTCCGAGTCTCCGTTTTAGAAAAGGTCAACGCCGCTGCCGAAACGCTTGATATTTCCAGAACCAGGGTCATTATTAAACTCCTGAAAAAAGTCATGAACGAAAAAAACTTCTCCGCGCGCATGGCCATCGCAGTTCAATATCAACGCCTCTTTCCTGTCGTTGATCCGGACCTCGACCCGGATTCCGATATTGATCCCGATTCCGAAGCGGAGGAAGATTGCTGGCATAAATTCCATATCTCGTTCCAGGAGGACGAGTACGAAATGTTTTTAGACCTCCGAAAATTCCGTAAAATGTCTGTATCCGCGCTCGTCGCCTATGCAGTAAAGGAACACCTGGATTCCCTATTGGGCTTGCCTCAAGAAGACCCCATTCCAACCGATAACAACCGGTTCAAACATTATGTGATAAGCTCCTCGGAGATGCATGGGGTGATTTCATGGCAGCTTTTTTGGGGACTCCCGGAAAAAACGGCAGAATTACTCCAATGCAGGCTCATTTAGAGCCAAAACCGGCACAAAAATCTCAATAACAGAATCAACCTTGTTCCAATGAAATCTATTATCATATTTTTCCAGGAAAACAATGCCCGGGCTATTAGAATCTTTAATGGGAAGATTATTCGCGGGAATATACTCTTTAAAAATTAACGCAACCGTATGTTTGATATTCATCAATTTACCTCTGTGCTCGAAAAAGGCAAAAGGCCCGGAAGGGATGGTTTTACGGAGCATACTACCCGGGTATGTATGCTCCTCAATCCAGGGAACAGCAGTCATGTAAAAAATCCTATCATTCTCTTTATACGTAATACCGAACTTTTCCCAATAACCCGAATTCGCGGACCGGCCAACTACTCTATGTAAGGACGAGTTAAACTTTTTCCAGAGATTTGAAATTATGTGAAAATTCGAGGATTGGGACCGGGTAAGTTCAGTACACAAACCGATAAGTTCACGCTGGTTTAATTCAATTATAGTTACAGTATCTTTCATTCATGAACCTGATAATATTTAAAAAACAGGAACCTGTATTTTTTTCAACCATTTAAAAAATAGTTTGTTACTTTTTTCTCAAAGGGTGGGGAGAGGCAGGAGTCGCACCCCATAGGGCAGCAGAGCAGAACCCGGATAACATCTCCCGGGAACAGGCCCTGTTTCTAAAAATAGTTCACCAGGGCTATGGGGATTTCTCATAGCGTGGGGCTTCCAGCCCCTCGTTATGATGAAGACGGCCCGGTTGTGTTTAAAAAGAGTTTCTTAAGACCACATCTCCGCGCAAGGGATACGCAGGGTTTAGTCCGGAGGTCTTCCGCAGGACCGGAGCGAAGCGGAGCCCGGAGAAGCCCGGCCCGCAGGGTGCGCCCAAATCCAGTTCCTACAGAGCCATTAAAAAAACAATTGACACATACTGGACGGTTAGTACGCTAGCAATAATCAAGCACCAGGGAAAAAACAATGGATACAAAAGAGCAGCTATTAGAAAAGGCAATACAGGGATTCATCGAAAAGGGATACGAGAACGTAAGCATCGACAACATAACTGCGGAATGCGATATCACAAAGGGAGCCTTTTACTATCATTTTAAGAACAAGGATGAGATTTTCATTCAGGCGGCATTTATAATTTTCAGTGAGATCAATGAATGGTTAAACAAGAAAGTAATGCAAAGCGAAACAACGGAAGAGATAGTAAAATCTTATTTCGACCTGAAAGACTATTTTTCATATAGCCTCTATTACGATAATGTCAACGCGAACATATACACCCTATTGATAGACATAGTAAAGCGGTTCCCAAATTTAAAGAAAAAAATACATGAATACTTCTTTGCCAATGTACCAATAATCGCCAACAAATTAGAAGAAGCGCAAAAAGCGGGATTAGTAAAAAAAGAGATAAATCCCAATTCACAGGCGTATCATATAATATACCTGGTTGAGGGGCTCCTGTTTATTTCAGCGATCACCGGAGATGACGAATCACTAATTCAAAAAGCGGAAAATCTGGGGAACGAGGTCTGGGACTCTATAAAGGTTTAGATTGTAATATATAATAAATAGATTGAAAAGCATCAGGATTCTTTTTACATTCATTGATCTCATTTAATTCTTGCCCGAACAAAGAATCATTATCGATACTTTTAATTTTAGCTTCCAGGCAGCAGTAATATTCATCCCACCAAACAGTACTATCCAGCTGAAAAATATCGAGCAGAACCAGGTCATTCTTTCTAAAGATCTTTCTTTTTTCAGAATCGTTTTTCAATTCATCATGAATTAAAAGATAGCCATTTTTTTTAAGGAGTTTCATCAGCGCCGGGAGCCCTTTTTCAAAGCCCACCACATTGAGCAGGCCTTCCGCCACAACAATATCAAAAGTATTATTAACTAATGAATTATCAAAAAGGGAGCCATGAATAATTTTAAATCTATCAGCATAGTCTAAAGCGGCCACTTTTTCTTTTAACCGGTTCAGGGATGACTGATCCGGATCAACAGCATAAATCATACCATTAAATTTTTCAGCCAGAGCTACTGTTGCAACACCGCTGCCGCAGCCAATATCCAGCAGAACCGGGTTCTCAATTTCAGGGATGAGCGAAAAAGCCTGGATAGTATATTTGGAAAGATTTTTTCTGCACTCGTCTTTTATTTCATATGAGCTGGGGTTCATAAAGAGTCTTAACCGCGTCCCAAAATTTAAGGAAAGCTAAGCGATGGCCGCAGTGAGGGCAGAATTTATCTTTTGTAGAAACGGGGTCTATATCTCGAATATAAACAATATCGCCATACCCCAGGCGGCGGTTATTCGGAAGATTCCACATCTCGGCTTTATATGATCCAAAATCAACATGGCAGGAACTGCAAAGGACAAGGGTCAATCCTTCGATTATTTCAAATTCAGCAAACGAACGTTTTCCGGCTTGAAGATATTTCACTTCCCGGGGAAAAGCCCCACAATCCATACATGGAGTTGTTTCACGTACCTCAAGTTCATTACTGCAAATAGGACAATATGTATATTCTGAATAACCCATTTGTTTAAATTTCCTAATTTCCACAAAACACTAAAAGAACGCACCCGTCAATACATTAATTTGTCATTATTCTATTCTCTTCTATATAATGTAATATGATACAAAAAAATGCTATATTATCACAATTTATACGAATTTGGCTAAAAACTTGATAATATGGCACTTTTTAATATCGAAAAGTTACAATTTATCACTATTTACTCAAATTAATTAAAAAAAGTGCCAATTTATCACACCAAATTGCAGATTCATCACTTTTTTAATTGTTTTCATATAAAAATGTTCTAAATTGGCACACATGCCATTAGATGTAGACATAAGAATAGGAAAACGCTTAAAACAGGTTCGTACACACCTGGGATTAAACCAGATAAAATTTGGCGACAGGTCATATATTGACAGGACATTCGTTAACCGGATCGAGAACGAAAAACAAAACCCTTCATTCGATTTTCTCATGAAAGTATATGATGCATTTGACATTTCAGCAGACTGGCTGCTCTTTGGAAAAGGGTATATGTTTACGATTCCCGAGGATCATTTCCTTAATAATTTAGACCCCGAAAAAATGGAATTGTTAAAAGCGCTCAACGCTTTATCCGAGGAAAAGCAGCAGCATTTAGTAAAGGCATTTACTGAGATAGTTTTAAGCCCGGATTAGGCCGTAGAAAACACCTTTATTCCCCACCCCTGAAATAAATTTTCTTCACCTTTCTATTCACTGTATAAAAAGTAACTTCACTAGCCTCACCAGAATATATAAACTCATTTTTATAATCACGATCCGGAACCCCCAGGTCATTATAAACATATTGAATATCTTTATCCATATATTTATCATGGGGTATTAGCCGGGGATTTTCAAAAGAAACATGTATAACAAATTCTTTGTTAAATGGTGCTTTTAGTATTTTAATAAGAAAATTTTCATAAAATAAACTCGATACTATATTGAACTTTCCAGGCAAATAAATATTTTTATATTTCTTCCTGGTAATTTTTCCGGGAGAACCTAATTTTTTTATAATATCGCTTTCTTTATTACCAAATTGATTCATATTTTTCATGATATAAGCGCATTTATTTTTTTCCCAATATCTTCTCAACTCCTCATCACCTAATTTTATCCTATAATCAGGAATATTAACAAATGATAAAGAACTGATATTAACCCACCCCTCACGATTGTTCCATTTAACTTTAAAGAATATATCATAAACTTTTTCGGGAGCCCCAAGGATAACAACTTTCTCACGATATGGAATTCTTGCTATTATTTTTTTTTCTTTTGTATCTTTTGTATATGATGAAAATAAAGGGGAGCCTTTGATAGCTTTAATATACGCTTTTTTTGCCGTACTCAATTTTAGAACATCACGAGAATCAATCCACACAGGTTTTTTTGACCATTTTTGAATTTTATAGCGTTCAGACCCATCGACTACAACCCGGTCAATCACTTTGAGAATTGTATTACTTTGAAATCGATACAATTTACCTGCCTGTAATTTTTTATTTTTGTAGCACCATGTTCCTTCTTTATTCAGGGTTACAACAAAATTATTTTTATCTATTATAATATTTGTATTAGATTGAACAGTGCCAATCAGCACTAAACTGAAGATTATTATTACTATGGCTTTTACTTTATAATTTTTCATAAACTTGCTTTTAGCCCCTTGTTATTCCGCCCTGGGAATATATCCCAGCTGCTTTGAAATTCCGGATTATATTTCATTGTGGCACTCTCTCAATTATTTAGCATAAGTGAAGTCTTTTTTACTCATTTTCCCAAAAATCATTGATATAAACTCATTTTTATGATACCGTTCCCTTCATATGAAAAAACTCTTCGTAATATTATTCTTTTTCACAACAACAGCGGGCTATACAAAAAGCGTTGTTGTTGACGATACTCTCAAACACCTTGAAATAACTTCAAAGAC
Organism: bacterium; assembly: GCA_024224995.1. The sequence continues at coordinate 36,339 of JAAENB010000012.1, forward strand.
AGAATATTACGAAGACTCACAAAACCGGCTCACCCTGGACATAATCCTGGAAAAACAACCGGAGTGGCAATCATCAAAAAAAAACTCGTTTAATTTTGGTTTCACGAATTCCACTTACTGGTTCCGTTTTAGCATAGACTGGAAAACAAAGAAAAAAGACTCAATTTACCTGGAAATTCCCTATCCAATGATAGACCATATAACCCTGTTTGAAGTTCATTCAAATGGAAGTATTACAAAAACCGAAACCGGTGATCATCTTCCCTTTTCAACAAGAGATGTCATAGACAGAAATTTTGTATTTCTTTTAGAAAAAAATCCCGGAAGCACTTATTATCTATATTGTTCCACAACCAGTTCACTCAATTTTGCGCCCTCGCTCTGGTCTCAAAAAGAATTTATTAAACGGGCAAATACGGAATTACCGCTTTTCTGGTTTTATTACGGGCTCATGGGAGTTATGGTGATATATACTTTTTTTGTGTTTCTCTCTATTCGTGAACGCAGCTATATATATTATTCCCTTTTTATTACATCATGGATACTTTTCCAGTTCACTCTTAACGGATTCGCGTTTCAATATTTATGGCCCAATTCCATATGGTGGGGCAATAATTGCCTCCCCATGTTTATGAGCTCTTGCGTGCTGTTTAATGCTCTTTTTGTCCGCTGGTATCTTGAAACTTTCAAGAACTTTCCAATAACCGATAAAATCATAAAATACGCGATTGTTACCCCGGCTATTATTATTATATTATTCTCATTCAGCGGATATTACTTGTTGAGTATAAAAATTGCCACCTGCTTTGCTCTTTATGGGGGAGGCACTGCGTATGTAACAGGTTTTATCGCTCTTTTTCACCGGTCCAGGCATGGCTTTTTTATTGTAGCAAGCTTTGTTATTTTTATAATAGGAGTTACCCTCTATGTATTGAAAACATTCGGATTATTACCCGCGAATCCGCTTACGAATTGGAGTATTCAAATTGGTTCCTCATTTGTGGTTATTCTGCTTTCTTTCGCTCTTGCCGACAAGATCAACACAATGAAAAAACAACTGCTGGACCTCAATATCAACCTTGAAAAAAAAGTGCGCGGAAGGACTATTGAATTAAAAGAAGCCCGGGATGAACTCTGGGGGGAAATGCAGCTGGCGAAAAAAATCCAGACAGTTCTTCTCCCGGAAAAGCCGGTTCTTGAGGGGTATGAAATATCATCAGCCATGTTCCCGGCCGATGAAGTTGGCGGAGATTATTATGATATAATCAATGCCGGCGGTAAGGATTGGTTTGTCATTGGTGATGTTTCGGGACATGGAGTTCCCGCGGGACTCATTATGATGATGGTCAAGATCTCAATAGAAACAACTCTTGAAAACCATCCCCTTCTTCTTCCATCGGAGCTGCTTGCGACAGTAAACCGTATTATTACTAAAAATATCAAAAAACTCGATGAAGTAAATTACATGACTATTACTGTTTTCGCGGTTAAGGAATCCGGTCAATTATTCTTCTCAGGTCTTCACCAGGATCTTATGATCTTTCGGCATAAAACCCAGACAGTTGAACGGGTTGAAACCAGGGGTCTATGGATTGGAATAGTAGATGAAATTATGACTCATTTGTACGACGACAAGCTCTCTCTTGAGCTCAATGATGTTCTGCTGGTATATACCGACGGTATTACTGAGGCATGGGAGAAAGGGAGCAAACAAAATAAAAGAAGTCCGATGGTGGATATGTTTGGAAAAGACAAACTTGAAAAAATCTTTGCCGGTCTTGGAAACAAACCGGTAGATAGTATAAAAAACGAAATCCTTGCCGCTTTAAAGAATTATATATCAAAAGATGATGTAACCCTGGTTGTGCTAAAACGAATATCATAACAATATTTATTTCAACCTCGAAATCATAGAACTCAGCAACGCAGCATGAGCCTCTTCCGCGGAATGATCTTCAGGCTCTCTCACGGGCCAGTAATTCCGGCAATCGTGGTGAATGGGGCTATAAAGAGCCTGAAACCATGTATCATCACGCAGTCCTTCGGACAAAATATGCCGGTAGCACGTATCACTTAACGGACAATTCATACCATTACAGCGAGAGATCATTCTATTCCCCCCTATAGTATCCAATATTACTATATTTATTATACCTCTCAAAAGGAGTATTGTCCAGAAAAATTCACCGGTAATTAAGTAATAAAACGAAACTCTTGACAAAATAAATAATAGATATAATGCTTATTTAAAATTAACAATGAGGCTTACTATGAATAAAAAAATTAAATATACAATAAGCGGTTTTTTAATATTGCTGTTTGGGGCTGTGCTGGTAATTGGAATTCCACTATATCAAATATACCAAAAGACCAAAAGTGATGACCCGAAAGTGTGGGAGGATTCCATTACATCCTTTGAAAAGACCGATAAAAAACAAATGCCGCCAAAAGAAGGAATTCTATTTATTGGAAGCTCAAGTTTCCGTTTCTGGAAAAGCCTGAAAGATGACATGAATCCATTACCTGTTTTTAACCGCGGATTCGGCGGCGCGAAGATCCCCGATCTCATGCACTATGCCAGGCGGATAATCATCCCTTACAAGCCCCAAATGATTGTAATATATTGCGGCGATAACGATATGAGTCTTGGCATCCTGAAAAGGCCGGAAGAGGTGCTTGGCAAAACAATAAATCTGGTTGAGTTTATAAATTCACACCTGCCGGAAACCCGAATATATTATGTTTCCATTAAGCCTTCCCCGAGCAGGATGGAATTCTGGCCCAATATGAAAAAGGCAAACTCTTTAATTATGATTTACGCCGATACAAATGACAATATGACCTTTATCGACGTAAGCAGTTCAATGTTCGATCAGGACGAAAATTTAAAAAAAGAGATCTTTACCTGGGACCGAATCCATATGAATGAAAAAGGGTACAGCCTCTGGACACAAATCATAAAGCCTGTTCTTGAAAAGGACTATACAGCTTTGAAAAAACCGGAACATGAAATCGTTGACAAGCCGCTGGAATAGTGTATACTATTCAGCATTCTCATAACGAGGGGTTTAAACCCCTCGTTATGAGAAAAAAAGGCTCATATTTTATATTAATATATATTAAGGAAGAAAACACCTGTGAAACGGATATTACTTTTTATTATACTCAGTATGGGCATCCCTCTTGTTCTATCCGGACAGGTTCCGGAACTTCCGGCAAATCATTATATTGTTCTGGGAGACAAGCTCAATGTAAGGGAAAGCTCCAGCCTGCGGTCTTCTGTTGCGGGACAATTGCGGGTTGGAACTATTGTAAAAGTCACGGAACGATCCTCGGAATGGAAAAAGATCGGGGGCAATACAGGGCAATGGGTCAAGATCACTACGGAAACAAGCTTCGCCAATAGCGGGAGCAGTCTTGAAGGATGGGTCTTTGACTATTTTATCAGTGATATCAAAAAATTCAGGCAGCTGGGCCGTTTTAACCATAACGCTCTTACAGTAAAAAAAGGAGCAGCGACCGGGGTTTATACTTTTTTTCCCGACGGCACCTATAGCAGAGACAATGGCAGAAAAGGCCGATTACACTATTTCCGAACAATAATAATCGCCTATAACGGGAGTAATCCCTTTCAAGTCTTTTATCTAAAAAATAGTGATACGCTTTGTACCATTCCTACGGGAAAATATGATTCTCCGGTCTGTTCCCAAATGGGAAAAAGAGAAATTAAAAAAGAGACTATTAGCAGAATTGATCCGGAAACTGAAAAAAAAGATCCGCCAATAGAGACTCATGAAGATATCAGGATCACTCCTCCGGCTAATAAAAATTTTCTTTTTATTGGGTATAATTCTTCTATTAATAATCCCAGTAAAGACCGGAGATGTTTTTACCAGGTATTGATCAATAAAGTAGAGCAGGGAAAAACAAACACCGGTCTTGAAACGCAAAAGAAAAAATTTTCGGCGAAACTGGTACCAAACAGGCATCTGCTCATTGTAAAAAAATGGGTTTTAAACCGCAGAACACGAAAATATGTCAGGGTTAATAATATCCAACAGCCAAAACCGAATTTTACCTATTTTAACCTTGAAAAAAACAGTTCCGTTGTTATTATCATGAGAGAAGGGAAAAAGAGTAAGGCCCGGTTTAGTATTAAATCAAATTAAAGGAGGTATAGGAACTTGAAAACCGATGTTGATAAAAACTTCAAAATGAAAAAGAATACTGCCGGAGCAGCAATCCCAACAGCAGCACTGATTTTAGGTATTATTTCTGTTATATTCAGTGTAATACCTTCGGTTAATTTTATTGCTCCATTTACCGGAATTATTGGAGTTATCCTTGGAGTAATTGCCGTTAAATCCCAAAAATATTACGGTAAGCTCAATGATATGGCCATAGATGGTCTCGCCGCGTCAATAATCGGGACTATTATAGGCATCATTTCCTTCTCTTTTTTTACCGTATGCGCCGGGACTTCCGGAGAAAAAACCAAATCTCAATTAAAAGAAGAATTTTCAAAAGAAAAGATATATGAAACAAATGAACCCGGCAGCTCTAACGATAACCCGTTCTCTCCGGAAGAAATGAGAAAAATGGAGAATAAATTGAAAGCGATGGATGAACTAAGAAATTGAATAATCTTACTCAAAAGAGTCACCAAAAAAGACTTTTAACAGGGAATTCGTTACTACCATTTTATATTTAATGCCAAACCCTGTTATAGACTGGTTGATCCTTTTGACCTGCACGGCAAATTCTTCCGACTCAGTGTCGGAAGGAGGCTTTAATCTCGAATCCCGGACTTTTTTTAGATCCGTTAAAAAAAGAGACTTTTCTTTGCTAAAAAACTTATCCTGCTCAATATCAAAAATAGCGATCTGCCCGATAATATACATTATAGTATCTTCATATGTCTTATATTTCGCAAGAACCTGGTCACCAAGAGGAGCCAGGCTTTTATAAAACCCATCATCAATCATATATTCCTCTTTTTGATATTAATATTAGTATACTGTGAGCAAAAATTTATACAAGTTATTTTTCATAAAAATATACCGGGAGAGGCGCAGCTAACGCTGCGGAAGCGCCGCACCCTCTGTTTCAATACAGCGATTCATAAGATTTCATTCTATCATAAAGTGAATTTTTTGTGGGAAGTTTTTTTTGGCGTTCCCTGGCCACATTCAGGTGTTTTTTTATTTTCCGGAAGTAGCGTTCGTCAGTTACCCGTATAGAATTTTTTAAAAAGCTCAAGCCCTCACTTAAAATTTTATCGGCCTTTTTATACTTTTTTTTATTAATCGAATCAATTCCCAGGTTATCAATCTCAATACAGATATTACGAATTACCATATCTTTCAGTTTGGCAACTTCATTGTTTCCCTTAAACATATCCTGGTTAAAAAGCTTAATCACTGTTTTACCAAACCTTTTTATACCGGCAAGAGAGTCTCTTCTAAAACTCTTTTCCGTAAGCGCGACAAAATCAATAAGCGCCCTGGTCCAGGCGGAATCCAAAACTCTTTGATTTTGTTTAATATGCTTTTTCGCGAGATCACATTCCCGCTTAAAAATAGTATACGACGCGGGGAACCGTTTCCCTTTTAATTGAGCCAGTTTCTTTAAACGGATCTTATGAAGAGAATTACTAAAAGTAACCTCAAAATTATAAACCTGCCGCTTTGAAAATTTTTTAAACCGTTTTATGGTAAAAAGTTTTAAAAACCTGCGTGCTTCATAATCAATGGTTTCCGGGTCTCTTTCTATATTATCCCTGGTGATATTGTACAGCCTGGTAAGAAAATTTGAGGTGATATCATTATCCCTGGCTTTTACCCGGTGACTGGAACTAAGATCATTATAGTTCAAAAATTCAGAAACCAGGGCATGCGCTGCCGCCCGATAATTATCCGGAGAAACAGGCCGCTCCGCCAGGGTCATTCTACCGGCATACAAAAGGGAAACATTATAATAAACCCCTGAAAGGAGAGCAATATTACTCAATGGCTCTTTATTGGAATAATATTTTTTCGCGATAGTCACATTCGGCTGGTCAAATTTTCTTTTGTATTTTTTACCCCCTTTATTATAGGGATCAAAACCGAACCGGTTAGTTGTTTCAACCTCAATCTCTTTACCGTCAATAAGTACCATGGAATAGATATGGCCCGGAACAAAAACAAAAAAGGTTTTGAAGTTAAAATACTGGAGAAAACTGTTATAAATAACCGCCGATTTATAGCAATTAAACCGTTTATTATAAAGAGTCGGCCCAATGCCAACGTTAATATCTTCTTCGGTTTTATTTCTAAGCATGGTATTATGAAGAAAATGAAGGAGATATTCGGCCCGGTTATAGCTGTTTAATCCACGCATTTTTTTATTCGATCTCAGCTTTTTCCGAGCTTTTTTAACCAGGGCTTCAAATTCACCCGTATGTTTTTTTATTTTTTCCGGTGAATTAATACCGGAAACAAAGAGATGCAGCTTAAAAATTTTCCCCGGATATACAATAGAATTCTCTTTTATTGTTATTGTGTTAAATTCGTCAATTTCCCGGGCTGAAATTATCTTTTTTACTTCAGGGTAATCGAACAGCTTGCTGTATTCGGAAAAACTTTTCGTTCCGGCAAAAAGCGCATTGGAACAAAAAATAAAAAACAGTACAAAAATGAGAAAAAAATAATTATTACTTGTGAGTGCTATTTTCATAATAGTGATTCCTGTATATATAATATACTCAATTAAGGAAAGAATCAACTAATTAATAGCAAGAATTACGAGGTATATATTAGCGGGACAGGCGGTACGCGTTTCAATTCATGTTTTAGTTAGACTTGGAATCCTCACACAGAATTTCCACCATACACAGTTCCCGCGTAATTAGCTGGTTTTAAGTATGGGATGCGCGGCATCCCATACTCCCTATTTTAACATATCAGGCAAAGTACGCTTTTCTCGCGAAGATAGAAGCATAGATAAGCGTTTCACCATCAAAAACAACCTGCCCTGAGAAAAACTTGTTGGTAACCGTAGAAAGTACCAGGTTTGTATACCGTTCTTCTTCTTTGAAAGATAGAGACTTCTTAGGAGGATGCCGCAGCATATTCTCCACGCTCAAGGCCGTATCTTTCCTGCTTTGAAAAAGACTCTCTTTTAACTCAGCAAGATTAGAACCGCTCAAAGGAGCTGCATACGCTTCTTTGATTCCCCTGACTTCTTCCTCAAGCATAGCTGACGCTCCATACGAGAAGCATACCAGCGGCTTCCAGATGTCCTTGAAATAAGCCTCAGTCGGCGCTATCTCAATTCCGGCAAGACGGTTCTTCACAAAGAACAAAGCTCCCCGCTGACCCGGCTGCAGTTCGAAACGATGTTCGTACTGATTCAGGTACGCTTTCTTCCGGCTCAGGATTTGCTCAAGGTGTCCTCTGTTTTGCAGACCAAAATCCCGGTTCAATTCCGCGATATGGTCCCAGAGTTTACCAAACTCCTCCTTACCTCTCAGCTCCAGGGCTTTTTCCCGTAAAGAGAGCGGCAAAACAAAGAACCACTGGTTTGCTCCTTCAAGGTATCCACCCTGTGAAGCCTGGACACAGCAGGCATCCTTAACGGTTACCTTCTGCCCTGCGCCAATAAAAAGAGAACTACACAGGGCATGATTCTGGGCCTGGTCCTGGATATACCCGATGTGCAGGGGAACAATACAGACCCCTGTAGGATGAGCATTTTCCAGAACAACCTTACCATATGTTTCAACACCGGAGAGTTTTAATCCCGATGCGGGAAGTATAAAATCTCCGGGGTGATCTTCACCAAATAAGGGTACTACTGTCATGGCACCGGACCGCTGCGGCTCGTCAAAAGAAAAACCGCTCATATCGAGTGACTGGATTGGGATCAATTTGTCCATGGTTGTACCTCCTTTTCTAATATGACCAGCCGTTCGCTGAACCATTTTTTAGTAAACGCAGCTCCTTTCTCACCTGACGCCATCATGAAAAGTGACGGAAGAAGTCCTTCAAAATCATTCTGGTGCCAGAACTCAAATTCCGGGATAATTCCCTCAACCGGCCGCCGCAGTGTCAGTTTGTCACTCATAGAAAACTTGGAATGACAGAATACCACCTGTGTTTCCACATCCGTTCCGGGAAGGGCCTGCAATACCCGAGCCAGGTCTCCCTGCAAGGTATTTTCATACCCGTCCGAAACAATAACTGCCAGGTCCGGCTTTTGCTCCAACACAGTAAGAAGCGGCAGAGCAAGATCCGTAGTTCCTTCCGGTACCGGGGGAAATCCTTCGCCTCCAACCGGATGAACAGACAGGTTCGCGCAATTTCGTGCCAGCAGCAGCTGCAATGCTACTGACTGAGATAAGATACAAAACTCTCGTTCACCGCTACCCCTGGTAGAGGCAGAACTGTCAAGGACCAGGGCCACGCTTCCGTCAAAAGAAGGATGATTGCCCGATTCAAGATCAACATATTCTTCAAGAGCCTTCAGTAACTCAGGATTTTCACCACCCCTGTATATATGAACCAGGGTAGCCGCAATATCACCACGATTCGTAGCGGTAATAGTTTGAGGGGTTTCCCTGCTCTCTATCGCCGGCTTATACAGTTCATGTAATTCACTGTAATGAATTCCGGATGCTGCCGGAACCTTGCTGTCGGCTGTTTCATTCCGGTAGAGATAACAGATGGCCTCTTTTGCCGCAGACGCGTCATTAGCATGCTTCAGGATATTTCCATATACATACGTATCTTCAATACCTTCGGCTATTTTTGCGGCGCATCCACGAGCCGTATTCTTACCCAGGGCATGTTCCAGAATATCTTTCACAATAGCCCGCCTCTCCCGAACCATAGCGGGAAGCGATTCATGGTTTAAGATATACAAAAGGATATGCCTGGCTGTATGCTTATGGTTTGCCCGCGTTTTCCGCAGCGCAAGGAATACCGTCAGTACAGTATCAGCCGGGATCATGGCCAGGAGTAATCGAATAACACGGTCACTCAGTTTCCGTGATTCATCTTCCATACCATTTCTTGAGCTCCGTAACAGCTGAAACAGGATACGAGCTTGCTGCCCAACACTGATTCCGGGGACAAAAGCATGCAGCGCGTAAAGATCCCTGTCTTCCCGGTAAAAAGAAAGATGAAGTTCCTCATCATCCCATCCGGGTTTCAGTTCTGCCCGTTTCTGAACGAAAGGAGCTTTTTCAACAACAAGGTGCTGCTTAAACAGGTTTGGTTTTTCAGTATTTTTTAACATAGCACTCTCTCCTTTTTTTTATATTTTTTGGCTATACGGGAACTCTAAAAAAAGCTCAATATATATAGACCTGTTTATAGACGCATAAAATATAATCATATACATATGCCAATGACAGGTGTAACCATTAAGACAATTAAAAATTTTGTTGATAGAAACCAGTAAGGGTGAAATAAAAAAAATAACGTGAGTGGAATTTCCGGGAACAGTGGATAGTTCGACAGGTTCGGTTGGAAAAATGCGGGATACTGTTGTATCCTTCTCTTTTGTTATTACACTCTCTGGCAGCTACCTGAAATAAAATTTTTCGTTATTAATCATATATAACATAGTCCTGTTTATAAATTTTTTGAACACTTAGATGTTCTTTTTATTAGAATTAAAAATACAAAATAAAAATACAATCGTCAAGCTTTCGGGAAAAAAAATTTCTTATTTTAATAAAAATATCAAAAGTTTAACTTATACTGAAAAGGCTTCAACCATATTGAAGAATGTCTTAGAACAAAACTGAGTAATCACTCATTTTTTTAAAACATCGTAAAATTGGCTTGTAAAAAAAACGGGGTATTTTACGTTAACCGTGAAATTTAAATCAGGTATCAGAAGTTTTCTTTGACCCAAAAACAGACCACATAAAATAATATCACAATAGATCAATCATATGAACCAGGTGTATAGGCAATATAGACCATATACCTGTTTCAAAAAAATAGGAGAAAAAATTATGAAATTCGTAGTTATTGTTAATATTTTGAGTATTTGCCTGGTTGTGGCAATCTCGCTAACCTCATGTTCAGGGAAAAATCCCGGAATACTGGGAGTCAAAGACGAGAAATTATCCGCATGTCCCGATTCCCCAAACTGTGTCTCTTCCCAGGCTCCGGACAAGGTTCATTTAATTAAAGCGCTCAGCTACAGCGGAACGCAGGAAGAAGCGCATAAAAAAATTATTGAGATTGTAAAATCCATGAAAAGGACCGTTGTTATCACTACCGAAGGCAATTACATCCATGCGGAATTCACCTCTGCTGTATTCCGCTTTGTTGATGATGTAGAGTTCTTCCTCAATGACAGTACAAAAGAGATCCATGTCAGGTCCGCGTCCAGAATCGGGTATTCGGATATGGGAGTTAACCGCAAGCGAATAGAAGAAATTCGAAACAAATTAAAAATATAAACCCCAGCTTTCAAGCCTTTAACGAGGAATAAGCTTTTCTATTGAGAAGACTGAATTGTATCGTTTAAAGGTACTATTGAAAACAGGGTTGGTTACTACCGCGGAAATTATCTGCATCTCTTCTTCATCAGCAAAAAGCCTTTCACCATGAAAATAGGCAATAGCCTTTTGCGGGTTTGCTATACCGCGAACTTGATTAACAAGATAGGAAATCCGGGACATATTCCGCTCTTTAAACGAGATATGTTTTTCCTTTTCCGGAAGAGAAGATCCTTTATAATCACGGTTAATACCGGTTTTATATTTAGAATAAAAATCTTTTGAAAACCGGAGATACTTCTTATTTTCGCTCATCAGCATCAATATATATTGAAAAAGCTCATAATTTCTGTTAATGATTACCGGCATCATATCATCGGGAATTTTTACAAAATCTTTTAAAAATTGGGCAACACTATCAATAGCAGCGAAATATTTATTGAGTGAAGCGGTATCAAGCTTTGAAAGAATATAGAGAAGAAGTATTTGATCCCTTGCGATATGCCGGGAGGCAATAGCCAGTTCAAGAAAACGTTCTTCACTAACAAAAGAGAGCATTTCATCAAGAACATGCTCCGGAGTATAATCATAAAGGAAACAATATCCATAAGCAAAAACAATAAGCTTTTCCAGAAGATTAATGCCGAATTCCGGGCAATTAATAAACCTCTGAATATTTTCCATGTCCCTGAACAGAATAATATAATAAAGAAACAGGTTCAAAGTATCAGAGGCATCTTTTTCTGTAATGGATGTAGCAATATCAATAAATTCTTCTTGTGAAAGATTGGAAAAAATTGCCCTGATCCTTGAAAAAGGAGGAACAGAAGACCCATGCATGATAGCTTCAGTGTGAAAAAGCTGGTATTTATCAATAATATCAGCAATTTGAGGACTTTTTTCCGCTTTATTCGAAAAAATACGATCAATATACCCTTTTTTCTCTGGTAAACCCATAATAATTCCCTCTTCCGATTTTAATGTTTGATAATAACCATAAAATAAAAAGTACTAAATTTGTCAAGCATTAAACCCGCCCGGGTGGGCTTTTGTTGTTTTAATCTATAAAAAATAAAATGCTTGAAACCTCCGAAAAAACCATAATAGATAGATATACAGCAAAACGGGAGTGCCAGTATGGAACAATTCAGATTATCCGGCTCAAAAGACAGGTGTGTATGGTGTGGAGAAAGTGATAAGGGAAATTATAAAGAAATTGAATTTAAAGAAGCAAAAAAAACCGCCTCAACAAACCTGGTCCTGGTTTGTTCTGACGCGTGTAAAAAAGAGTTATGTGATACGGAAAAAGGTTTTGAAGGAAAACTTCCTATTTTCTTTATCAATATACTTATTAGTTTTGTACTGGCAATTGCGGGAACCGTTCTACTCAAAATAAATTTCAATTTTCTTTTTCTTACTGCTCTTTCATTACTGCTCCTGGGTGTAACAGTCTACTTTCTTCCATTTGTGACTCCCAAAACGGTTAAAATGATGGGCTACAAACAGGGAATGCGATTAGGCCGTATTACAGGATTGTCTCTTGTAATCATAGGGCTCATATTTGCTGTTATAATTTTTCTCGCAAGGCCCACTCCGGCAGGACCGGCAGAACCGGCAAAACTCTGGGAAGTTCAAACTTCGGGGAAAACAGCATATGCTTCTTTTGTTTATGAAAACAAGCTTTTTGCGACAGCGGGAGAATACCTGGAATTCGGTTCTCCGAGTCACTTGCTATACGCGATTGATGCCGGGACAGGAAAAGTAAGCTGGAAAGTGGATGCCGGGAAAGGGATCATAACAGGAATGCCCCTGGTATATAAAGACCATATCGTATGGGAACAGGACGTCCTATCAGAAGAAGGTATCATAAAAATCTTTGATACCAAAACCGGTAATGAAGTTGACGATATTGAAGTTCCAAAAGAATTGCCGGATGAAGATCCATCAAACATACATAATGGCAAAAAGTATATTATCAAAAAAAATAAATTATCTGTTGTTTCGTTAAAAGATAATAAGAAAATATGGGACACTATTAGAGAGAGCAATATCAGCGACCTTATTGTCCAAAAGAACAAGGTCTACTATGCTGAAGAAAAAACTCAAAAAATTTATTGCCATAATTATGATACCGGTAAAATAGAATGGATACACCAGGTTGCCCGGTTTACAAATGTCAAAAACCCCGACCTGGTTAAATTTTCTTTTGTAATAAATAGTGGAAAACTTTTTGTAGCCAATTATGATGGAAAAATAACCGGGTATAAATTACCTGGGAAAAATTAATTCTGAGAGGTTTATCATGATAAAAAAATGCGTCCTGTTTATCGTATCCCTTTTATTTATAACATCAACGCTCTTTGCCGCAAAAGTAAAAAACCGGCTCAACCAGCCCCTGGTCATTACTCTTTCCAGCGGAAAAACAATACGGATCCACCCCCGGAGAACCGCGCGAATTAGCGAGCGGGATATGCAGAGTCCCGAGATAAAAAGATTAATTTCAAACGGGAAGCTCATTGTTGTACCCGGCAAAAAAGCCAAAAAGAAAAAAAAGGGTGATAGAAGAACAGATAAAAAGAGATAGTTTCTCAATGTTCAAGAATACCTCTCTCAAGAAACTCTTTTTAAACAGGGCCGGTTTCCGGGAAGAGAGACGTTGCATGCAACGTCTTTACGGGTTGGTTTCCGGAGATTTGTCCCGGGTCAACACCACAGAG
>JAAENB010000013.1 GCA_024224995.1 bacterium
ATAATAAAATATAAAGACCGCGTTTACGGAATTGAATTAAAAAGCTATAAAGATCAACCCGGGTATAAAAAAGCATTAACCCAGGCCGCGCGTTACGGCAAGCACTTAAACCTCACGGAAATTTCCCTGGTATTTTTCATTGAATACATTGATGAGGAAAACAGGAACAAGTACGAAGTCGATTATACGGATACCGATACGGGCATAAAAGTTATGCCTGTGTTTGTTGAGACCGGGAATTAATCATAATACTAAAATACGGTTCCCTTTACGGCTCTCTTGAATACTTTATATTTTTACTAATTGAAATCTTTTTAAAAAAAGATGGTGCAGGTATATCTCTAAGTTCTGTTATTGAATTTATAATAATGATATTCAAAAAGTCAAAATTGATGAAAAATTTATTTTAATATACGAAACGAACGGTCTTGTGTGGGCAATTCCGAGAATATTTGGGGAAGTGAATTTTTTCTGATAATAATATCGGTGGCTTTAATTATCCAAATGGTGAAAATATGATATATGAAATAAATCCATAATTTTTTTATGAAAATGGGGAATATACTATGGAAAGAAAACTTTTGTTCTTGATAACTGTATTTTTAATTTTGCTAATTAGTGGTGATGTCTTTGCTTCCACAAAAACCGGAAGTGCCAAATTTCAATTATCAAAGATTGAAACAGCACTTGAAAGGTTTAATCTCGACATGGGATGGTTTCCTTCAACGAAAGAAGGTCTTAATAGCTTAGTTGAGAAACCATCCGGCCTGGCCGATTCTTGGAGAGGACCATATATTTCGAGACTGCCGACAGACCCTGGGGCAAAAATAATTTAGACAATCATGGTGCTGAGGATGACATTACAAATTGGCAGTCAATTAATTATGAATATTATGGGGGAATCTCAAAAAACAATAGAATACTTTTCTATCTTTTGAGTGTTGTAATATTTTTCTTAGTCTCGTTTTATTTTTTTGTTTCGGTTTTTCTGCATTTAGTATATTCTATGCATTACGATCAAAGATCAAATCAGGTTTTAATAAAAAAAATGTAATAGCCTTAATGTTAAGTTTAGCCCCGTGGATTTTGTTAACAATTTTTGTTTTTTTATTCCAGGAATTTCCTTTAAAAAGGGTTTTGTTCCTTAACTAAAGGAGATCCATACCTGTCGAAGTGCCCATTTTATTTTTAATTCTTTGGAAGAGCCGGTTAATATCAGAAAAAACCAGGTAAATTGTCGGTATAACGAGCAGCGTAATCAGCGTTCCGAATATTAGTCCCCATGAAAGAGCTATTGCCATTGGCTTGAGAAAGGGATCAAATCCCCCTATCCCGTATGCAGTGGGGACTAATCCGAAAAATGTTGTTATTGTAGTAAGAAACACCGGCCTGAGCCTGGTAACTCCTGCGTGTAATGACGCTTCCTCCGGGGAAAGACCTCTTTTTCGCGCTTTTGTAATAAAATCAACAAGTACAATGGAATCATTTATAACAACTCCCGTGAGACCCACAATTCCCATGGTTGCCATAAAAGACAAAGACATCCCGTGAAAAAAGAATGCCCAGATAACTCCAATTGAAGTAAGCGGGATTACTCCCATAATAATTGCCGGGTGTCCCAGGGATTTAAATAATGAAACCAGGATAATATAAATTATGAGCGCGGCAATTAAAAAAGATCTCATGAGGTCTGCCATGGACTCTTCCGTATCTTTAAATTCTCCTTCATAGCTTACTGTATACCCGGGATATGATTTTTCAATATGAGCGAATTTTTTTATCATGGCATTATTAATTGAAAGAGAACTGATCCCCTTCGCGTGTTCATCAATATCGGCAGTTACTGAAATAACTCTTCTCCAGCCTTTCCTGTTTATTAGTGGAATTCCTTTTGTCCGTTCAAACCGTGCTACTGATGAAAGCGGGACCAGGTTCCCCATTTTATTGGCGATCTTTATGGTTTTCATGCTGCCCAGGCTCTCTCTCATCTTTTCAGGAAAGATTACCCTGATATCGATCTCCTCATCGGTTTTTTTAATGGTTGTGGATACAGTTCCTTCATAACATGACCGTATGGTTGTTGCTATATCAAATACGGTAATTCCTGTTACTGCCGCAGGCTTCTCTCTTACGAAAACTCTTAATTCATCTTTTCCTTTTTCAAAGTTATCTTTAACATCTTTAAGACCTTTAATTTTCGAAAGATGATCCTTATATTTCTTAGCTATCGTTTCCAGGGTCGCGAAATTATCACCTTTAATAGTAACATTAATTGCCTTCCCCACAGGCGGCCCATGTTCCACAAACTTGAATTCTAATTTATCAAATTCCTTTGCAAAGGGCGCGCACTTTTCCCTGACCCCGTCAATTATCTCTATTGCTGTCCTTTCTCTTTCCTGGGACGGGGTTAAATAGACCATAATTATTCCGTAGTTCGATCCCCTTTTTGTATTTGGATCTCCCGGAGCTTCTTCAATAATGCCGGCTCGTGTGGTGAAAATATCAAGTTCTTTTTCCGGCAGCTCCCCCAGCACCCTTTCAATTTTGCCGAGTTGTTTACTCATTTTCTTCACCGTTGTACCTATTGGCGCTTCCGCTCTAATAACAGCTATTTCGATAGCCCCTTTTGGAAAAAGAATAAATTTTACATTATACTTCGCGAAAAGTATGGTTCCCGTAAAAACAAGAAATATAAAAAAGATAAACAAATAACGGAATCTTATTATCCCCCTTAGTATATTCTTATACTGAGTTTGAAAAAATTTAAGTAATTTTCTTTCTTTTTTTATTTTGGAAGATGACGATTTTTTTCTCCGTTCAACATCTTCTATATGTGAAGGAAGAATAAACATACATTCGAGCCATGAAGCCACAAGGGCTACGGAAACAATTGCCGGAAGAGTCCACATAAATTTTCCCATTATGCCGGACATGAACATCAAGGGAGAGAACGCGGCTATGGTAGTCAGCACCGTTCCCAATACCGGTGTTATAACTTCCGTTGTTCCGTCAATAACCGCCTTTTTTACATCTTCCCCGTCTTCCAGGTGCCTGTACACATTCTCCGCCACTATAATGGCATCGTCAACTATCATTCCCAGTACCATTATGAGACCAAACATGGACATTAAATTAATACTAATATCCTGATGTGCCATCCAGATAAATGTTCCAAAAAACGCTATTGGAATTCCAAGGGCCGTTACCAGTGAAATTCTCCACCCCAGTGATATCAAAAGCGATAGAATAACCAGGATAAATCCCACAATCCCGTTATTGATAAGCACTTGCAACCGTCTTTTTACAAGAAACGACATATCATTAAAAGTAAAAAGCTCGTAATTCCGGGGAAGTATTCCTTTAAAACGCGTTGTTTCGGCATTTAACTTCTCAACAAGAGTTATAATATCTACGGACTCCTTTTTTAAGACCGTGAGCATTATAGATTTTCTGCTCTTTGTTTTGTTGATATATCTCTCACTTTCAAAGGAATCTTTTACTTTCGCCACATCCCTAATTCGGACCAGGTTTCCTGTATCGTTCGCCCTGATGAGTATATCTTTTACTTCCTTCGCGTTCCGCACTTCTCCAATAGTCCGGATGACTATTTCGCCTTTTGGACTTTTTACAATGCCTCCGGGAAAATTTATATTCTTCAGGGAAAGAGCCAGTATTACTTCATTGATGGCCACATGATATACATCAAGGAGCCTGGGATTTACCTCTACAATTATTTCCCTTTCCCGGTATCCTATTTTTTTAACTTTAGCCACTCCTTTAACTTCAAGCAGCCGGTTCTCAAGCATTTTCGCGTATTTTCTAAGTTCGAATTCATCTTTATCGTTTTTTATTCCGTTTTTATTTATTATCGATATTTCCAGGACAGGCGACATCTTCATACTGATCTCTTCGATAATGGGATCTTCCGACTCTTCCGGAATATCCGCTGCCTTATCTACCGCGTTCTTTATGTCATTGATTGTCTTATCTTTATTGTCGAGATCGGGGTCCAGCTGAATGGCTATTACGGAGATCGCCTCAATGGAATATGAACTCAATTCCTTAAGCCCGTCAACTTCCCTGAGTTCCTTTTCCAGGGGGATGGTGATATGCTTCTCAATATCTTCCGCTGTTGCCCCGGGATAGACTGTCCTGATTAGAACATAATCAAAATCAATATTCGGGAATGCCTCTCTTTTGGCATTGGCAATAAAGACAATCCCCGTAATCAGAAGCGCTACGGTGAACAGGTTAACCAGTAATGACCGTTCCGCGAAATATGTTACTATCTTTTTCATTTTTTTACTGTACCCGTTTGGATTATTTATTGTCAAGGAGGAATTATATTGACTCTTAAGAAATTCTTTTTAAATAGGGCCAGCTTCATCATAACGAGGGGCTGGAAGCCCCACGCTATGAGAAATACCCATAGCCCTGGTGAACTATTTTAGAAACAGGGCCTATTCCCGGGAGATGTTATCCGGGTTCTGCTCTGCTGCCCTATGGGGTTAAAACCCCGGGCTAAAATCATGGTAATCATTTAATCACACAAATCACAGTTCAGACATTTTTATTATGATTCATCACAGACTTATACGTTTTTCCTGTAAAACTTTATACTAGCCAGCCCCATCTCAATAACAAGAGCTCTTTATCAGAAAATCATGGTAATCATTTAATCACACAAATCACAGTTCAGACTGTTTTTTCGCAGGACTATCGTTTGTCGAGTTGAACTTTTATCACTACCTGGAAAGGATGTTTTTTATTCCTGGGGAATTCAGTAAAATAGCTGAAATCTTCAATATTCAGTCTCCTGGTAACATAGCCTTTTTTGCTGATAACCAGTTCAAAGCGATTGTTTCTCCTGGTTTTATCAACGGAAGAATTAGAAAGAACAAACATATTCTCAAAACCTTTTTCTTTTTTCACAAGGACTTTTTTTGAGCTATCTTTTGAAGAGATCTCATACAATGCAACATCAGCACCGGAGATCATAACTTCATTTTGCCTGTTCATGTGTATGGGAAGAAACTGAACCCTGGTAAGAACCTGGATTTTGCTAAGAGAAGAGCACATGGGGATAAAAAAAAGAGAGCAAAGAACTAATATAACTGGAATTATTTTTTTAATACTCATCTTAATCCTCCTGATATTCGGCTATACGTCAAAATCTCCCGGTTAAAACGGTTAATTTTTTAGTCATTTGTAAAACCACATAAAATAAATAATATATCTCAGCCCGGATGTCCACAAGAATTTTATCAGCATAAGCATTATTGTTTCCAGGCGCTGAGGTCGCTTTTGGGGAAAGTCCGGTAAGGGAATAGAGAGCGCCCGGAGGGTTCGGTACACGTACGGGGTTTGCCCCTACACAAAAACGCCTCGCAGAAACAGGCTCTATTTATTCCGTAATATCTTCCAGCTCCTTCTGCCTGGTTTCGGGAAAGAAAAAAAGGATAATAAAAGCCATAATAAAAGGAGCAACTGCAAGGACCGTAACAGCATTGCCCGTACTGCCCAGGATCACCGCCAGCTGTCCCACAAGGGCAGGCGCCATAACGCAGCCGACCCGACCCAGGGTGTTGTTGGTCCATGCAGCCGCATTGGCTCGCATATGCGTGGGAAAAAGCTCAGTGGTATAGGTGGAGCTGATTGGTAAAAAGGAGGTGAGGAAAAAGACGGCAATGGCCACAGCAATATACATATGTGTTTGCGATTCCGCCTGGAAAGCCCAAATCATTGAAGCCGTACCACCCAGGTAAAAAATAATCCCCGTAGGTTTTCGGCCAAGAACGTCCATGAGTTTGCCGCTCACCAGGTATCCGGACAAACCAATGCCGTAAGCGATACTCAGGGCTTTGGCCACATCGCCCAGGCTCCAGCCGCGCTCATTAATGGCGTAATAGGTCCAGAATACCTGGACAGCAGTGAGCGGAATCCAGGTAAAGAACCAGAGCAGCATGAGCAGAATGGTTTGTTTGCGGTAGGGTTTGGAGAATACCTGGAAAGCACCCTGTGATACCGTGGAATTTTTCACCAATTCTTTTTTGGAATTGAGCCAGCGGGAAGTCTCTTTCATGTTTCGGCGCAGCCAGATGATGAGCAGCAAAGGAATGATCCCCACCAGGTAAAGCCCGCGCCAGCCGAAATCGGAGGTGGAAACCGAAGGAAATAAAACAGCGGCAATAATGGCCCCTGCCGCAGCAGCCAATTGAACAATGGATATTCCAAACGCGCGGATGCGGGCCGGGAGTTCCTCCGCTAAAATAATTGCCGCAATACCCCATTCCGCAACCAGGAATATTCTGGCCAGAAACTGGAAAATGACAAAATCGACGATCCCTTTGGAAAAGGCGGTTAAAACCGTAAAAAAAGTATAGAGCACGATAGTCACCAGGAGCAGCGGTTTCCGGCCAAAACGGTCAGCTGTACGAATGACGAAAAAAGCCACAATAGTGCCGATATTAATAATTGCCACGGCAAATCCCAGTGACCTGGGGAATATGTTGTATTCTTCTCCCATGAGCGGCAGGATGAGATTGATAACCATATAGTCGTATCCTTCGAAGAAGGTGGCGGCAGAAAGAATGAAAATTAAGAATATATGATACCTGGTGGTTTTTTCTTTCATCACCATATTATACTCCTATGGGGTGCAGTTTTCTTTCTCGAGTTGTGAGCAGTTCTTTCCCGTCTTCCGTAATGAGAACAATATCTTCATTCATAATGGAACCGAATTCATGGGCGTAATAGGGGAGCTCAACGCAAAAAACGTTTCCCGGAACCAGCGGTTCTTCCGAAAAGGCCGATAAAAAAGGCGACTCTTCAATGGTTTTATCCAGTCCAACGGAATGTCCAACATGTCCGCGTTCGAAGTTGGGCAAACCATTCTCTTGAACGGTTTTCATCGCTTTGGCAAAGACATTTTTTGGGATAACCCCGGGCCCCATCATATCGATCGCGGCGAGATGGGCTTTTACCAGGGCATCATTCACCCGTTTTTGATCGGGAGACGGAGAACCCGCGATAAAAGTCCGGGCCGCGTCAGCGCCGTATTCGCGAGTCACCAGTGCGCCGTCATATTTTATTAGATCTCCCGGTTTTACCGTAACGTTGTATGGGGTGACACATGGCGCGAACAGCGGGCCAATGGAAACAAACATAAACCGGATAGAGTCAATGCCTTTGGCAGCCAGAGAGCGTGAACGGAGCCTGGATAATATTTCGGCGTGGGACATGCCAACCTCTACTTCGGACATGGTCCGGAATAC
>JAAENB010000014.1 GCA_024224995.1 bacterium
CTGCTGCCCTATGGGGTTAAAACCCCGGGCTAAAATTGACTCATTTTCAAAAACTCTTGCGCCCCTTCCGGAATCTCCATAGCCCTGGCCGGAAACCAGCCAGTAAAGACGTTGCACTGCAACGTCTCTCAGAACCAAACCCCTCGCAGTCGCAGGGGTCTCACCCGAGGGGGAAGAAGATGTTGAAAAAAGTTATATCATTTTTAATTCTCTTGCGCCCCCTCCGGGGGTTGGGGGGGGGGGGCAAACTTTTACCTGTTTTATTTACTCATAACCCTGGGGATTACGACAATATCAACCCGGCGGTTTAGCGCTTTGTTGGCGGTAGAGTTATTCTGAACAAGGGGGTTAAACTCTCCGTACCCGGCAGCCGCGAACCTGGACCGGTCAAGGTTCTTGTTCTTTAAAATATACCGCAATACCGCAAGAGCCCGTTCCGTTGAAAGATGCCAGTTGTCGCGAAACCGTCCCCCTCTCATTTTATCATCGTCAGTGTGTCCTTCGACCACTATCCGGTTTTCGGGGTAGTTCTCTAATATCTTTGAAATTTTATTCAATGCCGACGATATTTGTATTTTAAGCCTTGCCGAACCGGAATCAAAAGAAATACGATTGTCGATATTGATAATCAGCTTGCCGTGAAATTTTTTAAGCCGGATCTCTCCTTTCTCTATTTCGCTTTGAAGCTGCTTTTCCAGTTCCCTTTCCTGGGCTGCCAACCGTTCCAGCTCGTTTTTTTGATCACCGGTTAATTTTTTAAGACCGGCAAGCTCTTCATTAAGGTTATTGATAATGCCCTGAAGTCTGGCAATTTGATCTTCATAATCTTTCTTTAACTTCGCGATTTCCTGTAGGTTTTTATTCCGCTCGTCCTGAAGCTCCTGGCGTATTTTTTTCAGTTCAGCTTCATAACGGGCCTGTAGTTTCTTATTCTCATCAATAAGCTGGCGTTCCCTGCTGCCGCTTTTTCTACGCAGGATAGCTATTGTTTTTTGAAGTCCTTTAATTCTTTTCTGGCAAAGTTTTTTATCTTTTGCCCGTTCTTTTTTGAGAAGGGCAATTTCTTTGTTCAGTTTATCGATTTCCCTTTTAAGCTTTTGTATCCTTTTGTTCAGGTTTGCTTTTTCGTTCTTATACTGCCTTTTAAGCTTTTTCAGCTCACTCTCTGCTGCTACTTTGTCTTTATAACAGTATTTAAGCTTGGTCTCAACAGCCGTCTTTTCATTCACGCATTTTTCATAATCAGACGGACCAAACAAACCCGCGTAAAGAGAAGCGCTGCTGATAAATATTGTTATCAGTATAATCGCTATTTTTGCTCTTCTCATAAATTTTCTCCTTAAAAAAAGTTCCAGGCTCCTTACCGGGTTTTAGTTCCCGGCAAAGAACCGATTACCGATAACCACGCCCAAAGGGCGACCGATTACCTTACTTTACAGTTCTTCGGTAAAACCGGCTCCTTTGAGAGCTGTTTCCGCTTTTTTGAACTCATCAGCAGTTGATTTCCGGTCTTTTTGTTCCTTAGTAAGATTCTCTTGCTGGGACTTGTAATATTTTTCATAGTCCGCTACATTTATTCTGCCGTCATCATCCTTTTTCTTTGGATCTACAGGGCCCAGTGCTTTATCCTGGTTGGCTCTTCCTATTTTGGCTTCTTCAAACCGCTGCTCTGCAACTTTGGCGGCCAGTTCGGCTTCATTCAGTTCAATTTGAGCCTCCTGGTCTTCTTTTTTGGTTTTATAGTATTTTAATTTAAGCTGCTCCAGGTTTAGTTTTTTTCCATTCTCTTCGATCTCTTTTTTCGTCTCTTCAACCTTCGCGGTATTATTTTCCGCCATATGCAACTTGTTTTTATCTTCCAAAAGCCCTTTTTTCCCTTCATATTGAGAAATCTCTTTTTCGGTAACTGAAATCTTTAAATTTACGACTTTAAGTGATTTCTTTATTTCATCCTTTGAATCTGATATGGCAATAATCCTTTTTTCAATGGCTTCGAGCTTTTCCGTTTCCTCAGGACTTTTATTATTAAGATATTCGCTATTAATTTTTGACGGCATTGAAGCGAAGCATCCGGTTAGAAATATTGACGCGCTTATAAAGAGTGAATAGTATTTCATAATTACCTTCCTGTATAACGATTAATATGTATTAAATTATATCTACCCAAAAGTATGTGATAGTCCTGATATTGTTATCCAGGATTGTGAGTCTCTTTTTAAGCCAAACAGTTACAATTTTATTGTAAATTTATTGCGCAACAGAGACTGTTTTTTGAGCAGTTACCAATAATATGGGTGATGTTAGTTACTTTTGCCGGGAAAGTCAAGAATTATACGGGAAATGGGATCATTTTTGCTCTTTTCTCAGGGTAATGACCGTAACTTCACCGGGGCAGTTAAATCGAATGGGAATACCTGATGCTCCGCACCCGGGGCTTGTATACCCGGTCATAGAGAGATAGTGCCATATTCCCTGGTGATATTTTCTTCCTTCATATTGATGGGTAATGACCGGGACTCCTCCGGGAAGACAAATCTGTCCGCCGTGAGTATGTCCGCAGAGATATAGATCGTATTTATTGTTTGCGGCAGTGTCGTACATTTCCGGGGAATGGGCCAGAAGTATCTTAAAATCATCAAGCTCTTCAGCCATACAGTTGAGGACCTGGTCGGTGTAATAATAAAAAGTGTCATCAATACCGGTGAGTGATATTTTACTGTTTTTGCGTTTGAGGCTGACAGATTCATTTCCCAGTACACTAATGCCCATTTTTTCAAAATGCTCAATCATTAAATAAGTATCATGATTGCCCAGGATCGCGTAAATTCCATCCTTTGCCGTAATATTCGCGGCGATTTCCGACATAGAGGGGAAAATTTGTTTATACGGACCATGTATCTTTTCACGATAATCTCCGGTTATTACACAAACATCGTACTTAAGGTTTTCTATCTTCTTGCAGATTACTTTTTCAATGCCTTCAACACAGTCAAGGTGCAGATCGGTCAGGTGCAGGATCCTGTACCCGTTAAAAGATTCGGGAAGGTTTGGAAATTCAAATTCAAGTTCACGAACAAGGATATTTTCAACATTCCGGTGGCCTCTGGCATACAACTGAAAAATCTTAAGAAAAATGGAAAAAATACCGGTAAGCCGTTCAAACAGAGTCCAATGGCTCTTTCCTTTTGTGCCCGAACGCATATGCTTGAATTTATCGGTTTCTAAAACCGAACGGGTAATAAGCCATACCATTTTTTTCTTTTCTTTCCGGGAAAGTATTCCTTGTTCCATGAGACAGACTCCTTATGAGAGATAACCGGTAGTGAGCCAGTAATTGATCTTATCGTAATAAAAGATTATTCTATTGTTAATATTAAGCGTTGTTGATATGTCGAGAGGTGAAGATAAAACCTGTTCACCAACGACATTCGTCCAGATGGACTTTCTGCTTAAGGCTGTTGCGGTTAAAATAGCAGGCAGAGGGATATTCTGTTTTTTTAAATTTTTCCCTGTTTCAATAAACTCCTCAACTCCCAGTGGAGTCTCTTTCTTTAACCAGAATTGAATCCCGCGAAGGATATTTTTATTCAGTTCCGTAAAAAGATCAATATAAGAAGCAAGAGCCGGAACCCCTTTTTCTATATCAGATGACCATTGGTTTGATATATCATTAATATGTCTTTCTATTATATGAATAATCGCGTCCGATAATAATTTTTCCTGGTCTTTCGCGTCGGAACTGATATCGTTGGCTAACAGGTCTCCGGGAAAAATGCGGTTAAGGGAATCGAGCATCTTCCAGATATCCGCGTAAAGGTCAATATAGATGTCGATAGCTTTTTCGTTAGATGTCCATGCGAGAGGAGGGATCTTTGTTATTGGGAAATAAGCGGCATCGGCAGCATCATCTCCCGGGCAAACAGTTCCACCGGTCATTCGGACTTCATAGGCCACAATTACAAGGTACCCGTAAAAATAATTATCAACAGTATCCACATCAATAAGCCGGATAATTTCTCCGTCAATGCCTGCTTCTTCCTTGAGCTCCCTGAGAGCGGCTTCGCTTACTGCTTCCCCTGTTTCAGCGAATCCAATTGGAAGGCACCACATATCTTTATAGGGTTCTTTCTGCCGTTTAACCAGGAGCACTTCTCTATTCTCGTTTACGACAATGCTGCTCGCAACAGGTAATGGGTTCTCATAAAAAATAGTATTACAATGCGGGCAATAATCCCGTTCTTTGTCTTCCTGGGTGACTTTTGAAATTGATTGACCGCAATAGCAGCAAAAAGCTTTTTCTTTTTTCATAAGATTTTCTCCCTGGACGCTTATGTTTTATAACATCGAAAGATGCCGTCATTTTTATTAAGAGAAATTAATCCGTGTTCTTTCGCGCAGGCAAATACAGTTTGTGAAAGAGCTGCTTCCAGGTCCGGAATCCTGTCCGGGTACATATCCAGAACCTCTTTATAAATAAGATGCCGTTTTTTTTCTATATAATAAATACAATCATCAATATTTTCAAGTGGGAATACCATCTCATTCTTAAATTTGAGCATCTCAATCCTGTCAAAATAGGGTTCGAGAAGATTACTGCCGTCCTCCTGGGAAAAAGCCATAAAAAGTTTATTGAGCATTGTCTGCTCCGGCCGCGGCAGACCAATTTGTTCCATTGAACCTGGGATAAATTCAATCGCTTCTTTCAAAGAGAACTTGCTATGCGTTACGGCAACAAACAGGCCATTGGGCGTTAACAGCCTCGCGATCTCGTCAATGAGATGGGGGAAAAAATAGAGAGAATAACAGGCGATAATAAGATCATACGTGGAGTCATCAATTGATCGTATTAGATCGGTACTGCCTTCAATAAATTTACCCGCATACCCGGTTGAATGAACAGAATTAAGATAAACCTCCCTGTTATTTGACACCAGGTCTATCCCGGTTATTTCTGCCTCAGAATGGAGGCGTCCTTTTAGCTTTTCTATAAAAAAACCATATCCACAGCCAAGCTCCAGGATATTTTTTGATCGGGTAAGATCCAGGTGATGCAGGGCTACTTCCCGTACGTCCTCCCGGTTAGTGGAATATGTTTTGATAATATGTTTCGTGACTAAAAGATCATAGACCTTATTGTATGTATTCTTTACGTCATCTTTTGTATAGATTTCTTCTTTTTGCATCCTGACATTTTTCCAACGAATGTATATAAATATATACAAAATACTATATATTATATAGTAATCTATTTATTGAATAAGTCATTAATTTTTTTTATTATTAGTTAAAAAGCTAAACACTAATAGGCGAAGCCCCTCAACCCCCCTCCTGCGCGGCGCAGCGTTAGCTGCGCCCCTTTTTTTCATTTTTTTGCAAAAATATATTTGAATTAAATGCAAAAATATTGTACATTATGATTAGATAATAAAACTATTAATATACAAATTATCTTAAGGGGGCCACAATGAAACACTCGCCAAGAGAGCACCAGAGGATATATCTCACCTTTTATTTGAGGGTTTTTGAAGGAGATGAATTTCTCGGTTTTATGATTGATATCTCCGCAAGTGGTTTGATGACTATGTCGGAATTCCCGCTAAAAGAAGGTAAATTCTACCTGTTGAAGATGAAACTTCCCTCATCCCTTGAATGGAAAGACAAAAAAGACACCGATAGATATATTGAGTTTACCGCGGAATGCAAGTGGTCAAAGCATGATGAGGTTGAAAAGGAATTCTATCTTTCCGGTTTTGAATTTACGGAATTACACGATCAAGAGAATGTTATTATCCATGAACTGATCAAGGAATTCAGAATGAGATAATCTTATAAAAAGGTGGAGGCAATTATGAATAAGGCTACAATTCTGGTGGGGCTGCAGTTTATTGAAAACCCAAAGAAGATCCTTGAAGAGTCGCTTAAAGTGGCAAAAAAATACCAGGCTAAGATATATATCATGCATGTGATAGAAGAGATGCCCAGGGCTTCATTCTATTATGATGCTTATAAAATCTGGGAAGATTTTCGGGATAAAGCGGTTAAAGAAACCCTTGGTGAAATGAATAAGTATATCAAAGAGTTATCCCATGATTTTGATGATATTGAACCCATTATTGAAGTAGGGAACCCGGTGGATAAAATAGTTGAGGAAGCTGAAAAACTTGAAGTTGACCTCATTATTGTTGGCCACCATGTTAGAACAACATTTCAGCACCTTCTTCATCATAATATTGGTGAAAAAATTATGCGCCTTTCAAAGAGACCTGTTTTGAGTTTTTATATCGAAAACTAACTCAAGGGCTGAATCAAGGACTGAACGCATGGGTGCCTGTCCCCGGCAGTTACCCCTGCTCCATTCCCTGCCGTATCATTTTTTTCACGAATATTTCCTCTCTTTCCATCTCTTCCAGCCTGTCCGATATAAATTTTTTAGTCTCTTCGTATTGAGGGATAAATATCTTTTCAAGAGCGTTTACCCTGCGCTGTACTTTTTTTAATTCGTTCGACAGCATAAAAATAGTCTTATAAATGGTAGTATACCGGGCAAGCAATTCCAGAAGTTCTTTTGATTTTTGTTTTACCCTGTCGAAATGGGATGATGTTTCAAAAAAACTTGATGATACAACGCTCTCCTTTACTGATATTCCTATTTCCGGCATCTCCATTCCCATCAGTTTCTGATATTCCGTTGTTATGGAATACCGCTTTTTCTCCGATCCGCTTTTTAAGGCAAGCGCGTCGGAGCCCATTTCTACCGCTGCCAGTTTATAGGTATCGTATAGTTCTTTCAGAACCTGTTTAAAGTTCTCTTCCACACCACGGATTTTATTTACATTCCTGATAATTTCCATTACCAGGATCTCCCGCTTCTGGTCCAGAAGATCGAACCCTTCATTCGCGAACGCAAGATCGGCCTTAACTTTTCTTAAATTCGACTTTGTAGGCGCGATATCAATTCGGGGCATCTATATCTCCTTGCAAACAAGAATCCTTTCCGGAAATGGTTCTGCTCCCGGCAGGATTGGGGTGTAATAGTTTGAAGTTCCAGGTTTAAAGTTCAAAATTCTTTAAAAAACTTCAAACTTCAAACTTCGAACCTTCTTTTCTCCCCTCCGGTATATAATACTGCTGAATATCATCTCTGGAAATCCGGTATAATTCTTCTTCCGGAAGGATGGACAGAACCTTCCAGCCGATATCAAGGGTATCTTCTATGGAACGGTTTTCATCGGAAGCCTGGCGTAAAAAATTATCTTCGAAATATTTACCAAACTCCAGGTAGAGTTTGTCCTGCCGGGAGAGTTCCTCTTCTCCCACAATGGACGCCAGTGACCGGATCCGTTTTACTTTAGCGTAGCAGGCAAAAAGCTGGGCAGCCACACCGGCATGATCTTTCCGGGTTCTCCCTTCACCAATGCCGTCTTTCATAAGCCGGGAAAGAGAAGGCAGCCCCGCGATAGGCGGGTATACTCCTTTATTAAAAAGTTCCCGTTCAAGAACTATTTGCCCTTCGGTAATATACCCCGTAAGATCGGGTACGGGGTGTGAGATATCATCACTGGGCATGGTGAGAATTGGGATCTGGGTAATGGAGCCGGTTTTTTGTTTTAGCCTTCCGGCCCGTTCATACAGAGAAGCAAGGTCACTGTATAAATAACCGGGATAGCCTTTTCGCGAAGGTACTTCCCCTCGTGAACTCGATAGTTCTCTTAATGATTCACAATAATTCGTCATATCCGTAAGGATTACCAGCACATGCATATTCTCTTCAAAAGCAAGATATTCCGCCAGTGTCAAAGCTGCTCTGGGCGTGATGAGCCGTTCAATAGAAGGGGCGTTTGCCAGTGAAAGAAAAATCGCTGAAGTGTCGAGTACCCCGCTTTCTTCCAGGGACTCAATAAAAAAATTGGCCACATCGAATTTTAATCCCATAGCCGCGAACACAACAGTAAATTCTTCATCGGCCGAAAGGATCTTTGCCTGCCGCGCGATCTGGGCCGCGATAATGTTATGCGGCATACCGCTTCCCGAAAAAATAGGAAGTTTCTGTCCCCGGATAAGGGTATTCATTCCATCAATCGCCGATATTCCGGTTTGTATAAAATCCCGGGGATATTCCCTGCTGAATGGATTAATGGGAAGACCGTTTATGTCCATCATCGTATCGGTCACTACCTGGGGCGCGCCGTCTATAGGGCGTCCCAGACCGTCGAAGACCCGGCCAAGCATGTCCCGGTGTACCGGTATTTCAAGGGGCTTTCCCAGGAAAGTGGTTGTTACTCCTGTTTGCGCGAGACCCGTTGTCCCTTCAAAGACCTGCACTACGGCTTGATCTTCATCGACCTCCAGCGTCTGTCCAAGACGCAACTCTCCCGATGAAGTACGGATCTCCACAATGTCGCCATATCCCACATTCTTGACTCCCTGAACAAAAATAAGAGGACCGCTTATGGCGGAAAGATTTTTATATTCCGGTTCGTTTTTCATCTTCATCCATTCCTTTTAAGGTATAGAGTTCCGCCTCCAGGCGTTTCTTAAACGTATCCAGTTTATCGAGTTCATCATTTCCTATTTCGGATTTAAGCCTGCTTATTTCAGGGACCGTATCCATAAAAAGGATGCTGCTGATCGTTTGCCCTTCCGCCAGAACCTTCGTCCCTTCCTTGTAGAAATGTATTAGTATATCCAGGAGTTTTGCCTGTTTTTCCGGGCTGCAATACATGTCCTTTGGATCAAATGAATTCTGCTGTAAAAAACCGTTTTTTATTAGTTCGGCACAGAATAAAACAAACCGGTCCTGTATGGGAAGCGCGTCCGGACCAATAAGTTTGACGATCTGCTGAAGCCGTTCTTCTTCAAGCAGAATATTAATCGCCTCTTTCCGCACGGTAAGCCAGTCCGCTTCCAGTTCCGTCCACCATTCCGAAATTTCATCAATATATTCAGTGTAGCTGTCTATCCAGCTAATGGACGGGTAGTGCCGCGCGTCGGCCAGCACTTTGTTCAGAGCCCAGAAGCACCGCACAAACCTGGTTGTATGCTGGGTTACGGGCTCAGAGAAATCCCCTCCCGGAGGAGATACCGCGCCAATGATACTAATGCTCCCGTCCTTTTTCGACATGGTTTCTACAAATCCCGCCCGTTCATAAAACTCAGCTAAGCGGGTAGCCAGGTACGATGGAAACCCTTCTTCAGCAGGCATATCGCCCAGGCGGCTCGACAACTCCCGAAGCGCTTCGGCCCACCGGGAGGTGGAATCGGCCATAACCGCCACATTGTATCCCATATCCCGGTAATATTCCGCGATGGTAACTCCCGTATAAATACTCACCTCACGAGCGGCAACAGGCATGTTTGATGTATTCGCGATCATTATGGTCCGTTCCATAAGGGGCCGCTCTGAACGGGGATCAATGAGCTCAGGGAACTCGTTAAGAACATCCGTCATCTCATTTCCCCGCTCTCCACACCCGATATATACGATGATATCGGCATTGCACCATTTGGCAAGAGCATGCTGAGTCATGGTTTTCCCGGTACCGAATCCCCCGGGAATAGCCGCGGTGCCTCCCATGGAAAGGGGAAAAAGACTGTCGATAATTCTCTGCCCCGTAATAAGCGGCTGCCCTGCTTTTCTTTTTCTCGCGAAAGGCCGCTGCTTTCGCACGGGCCAGTATTCGGCAAGTTTCCCATTATAGGGATCTTTATTCCCGGTAACCGTATAAATATCATCCAGTATGGTATATTCTCCTTCGGGAACCATAAAAGAAATGCTGCCCTTTATTCCCGGCGGTACTATAATTCTATGGGTAATCGCTTCGGTTTCCTGCACCTCTCCGAGAATTGTTCCTTCTTCAACACTGTCTCCACTGGTTTTAAGCGGAACAAAATGCCATTTTTTCGTATCATTAAGCGGTGAGACCTTTATTCCTTTTTTAATATAATCCCCGCTAATTTTTTCAATATCCATTAACGGACGTTGTATCCCATCATAAATATTGCCTATCATGCCCGGGCCTAAAAGAGCCGAAAGCGGCCGTCCCGAAGAGCGTACGCTATCACCGGGTTTAAGACCGGTGTTATCTTCATAGACCTGTATTGTGGCAACACCTTCTTTAAGCCTGATGACTTCTCCCACCAGGTTATGCGGTCCAACCTCGGCAATATCGAGCATTCCAATGCCAACCATTCCCGCGGCTTTTACAATAGGTCCGTTTACGCTCACAACCCTTCCTGTAATTTCTTTTTCCATTATGCTGTCCCTTTTACTTCCGGTTCATATAGTCCTCAAGGATAGTAGAAATATTCTTTCGTATTGTATCATATTTCCGGTATATTATTCGTTCCAGGGTATTATTGTATGAGACCCCTTTTTCCTCATCAACAAAAACAGCTCCTCCCGAAGAAATAGTATCGTCTTCATTAATATCTATCGTGCCGGTATAGGCGCCTCTCTTTTTTACGGCCTCCCGAATAGCTGTTTCCAGGGGCATGTCTTTTTTTGAAAGCCCGACAGTTATGTGCCGTCCTTCTGTTTCACCAAGCAGCCCGCATATGAGCCCTATTAAAAAATCGTTGTACTCTTGTTTTATTGAATGAGTGAATTCAACAGCAGATTCTTCTATCATTTCGCGAATATATTCTTCAATAATAGTAAGTTGTAATTTCTTCTTTTCAATTTTCGCCCTGTTGGTAATTTTAATTATTTCATTGTCGATATCACGCTCTGTTTCTTCATGGATCTTCTTTTTACAGGCATCTATTTCATTGTTGTATTCTTCTTCAATGCTTCGCAGCTCCCGGTCTGC
This sequence comes from bacterium, assembly GCA_024224995.1. Next base: position 10,809 of record JAAENB010000014.1, read on the forward strand.
CTGTTCATTGATACCGGCAATTCTGCGCAGCGATTCCTCTTTAAGCGAGTTGAGCAACCCCGAAATATCCTGGTTCGACTCAAAAGGTGTTCCGCCTGTTTTTTTATTTTTATTCATCTTTTTACTCATATAGAGATCCCAAGCGCTTCGGTCACGTAACCAATCATCGATCCTTCCAGGCCAAACTCGTCATCAACCCCCGGGATCTCTATTATTACCGGGCGGGCTGAATTAAGGTTTATTAAGCGGATCTCTTCACGTATGATTGATGCTAATTGACGGGTAACCAGGATTATTATGGAATCTTTTTGCCGCACAAGACTGCCCAGGTTGGTTAGAATATTAGTATTATCCGTAACCATCCCTTCAATCCCCATAAGACTAAAACAGGTTACCGTATGAACATCACCCAGCAGGTAAATAGTATCCGCGGCATCTTCTATCGAACGTTCCATACGCTAAATCTTATTCAGTATCATAATAGCGACAATCAAACCATAAATAGCAATCCCTTCAGCCATACCAAGGAACACCAGCGCTCTTCCGCCAATCTCCGGCTTTTCACTCATGGCGCCAACCGCGGCAGCACCTATTTTCGCGAGCGCGTAGGCACTGGTAATACAGGAGACCGCGACCGCTCCCATAGCGGCATAGGCCATCAACACCTTATCTCTTCCCGAAATAAGTCCGTTTACCGAATCAACTGCTTTTTCCGCGCCGGGCACTGCCTGGGCAACCGCTTCGATGGGAAAGATGACCAGGGCTGCTATTGCTCCCAGGAAAGCGGTAAACAGGGTAAATAATGCTATTCTTTTTTTCATTCTCTTCCTCCGGTTAATTTATTCGTTCCGTAATGAAAACGGTTTAAACTCTACGCCATCACCTTTAAAAAATTTTCCAAAAAATTCATAATACTCAAGCCGCATGGACTGGATTCCGCAGACCAGCCCTTCAAGGGCGATTATAAATATATTGCCCACAACAATTACCGCTATGGCTCCCACTGAGGTCAATGCCGGGTCTATGATACCGGCCAGCGTATAAAAAGCCAATCCAAGCCCCGCGTGACTTAACGCGAAAGCTCCGGCCCGTATAAAAGAGATTGTATTGCCCAGGAACCCGGAAAACATCTCTATTATTTCCACTAATGACTCTACTATATATTCAAATAATCCATGAGGAAAGATCTTTTCTTCTTCGGGTATTTTTTTTCTTAAAAATATAGCAGGTAAAAGACTAAACAAAACAAACCCCAGGATATTTCTCAGCATAAAGACCGATACGGGAGCCGCAAGCAGGATACCCAGCTCAAAAGGGGCAGGCGGGGTGCCGTTTATTGTATACCGGAAAAACAGGAAGATCATTCCGCAGTACAGGATCAGGCCGGCCAGTCCCTGCCTGCCGAATAGAGATTCTTCATAGTCACGGGTAAAAAAACCATTTATAATATGCAGCACTAATCCAAGAGCGATGAAACAGGCTCCCATGGCTATTGCCGCGAGAAAGAGCTTCATCATATCTTCCATGGGACGGAACCAGAGAGGATGGAACAGGTGCTGATGCTCATTGCTAAAGATGCTGCCGTATAAAAAGCCAAAAACCATTGCCGAAAGACCGGCAAAAACCAGGAGCCCTCCTGCTTGCGAGAAAAGATTTTTTTTCCGAACCTCTTTGGGGGGTTTCTTTTTCGCAAGATACTTAAGCAGCAGGCCCGTAAGGATTAGAACAAGGCCCTGGCCAACGTCGCCGAACATCATCCCAAATAGTACAATATAGGCAATACCGGCAATTGGGGTTGGATCAATTTCACTATTCCCGGGAATTCCCAGGTTTTTTACGATCAGTTCAAAGGGCTTAAAAAAACGGTTGTTCTTAAGAATCACCGGAGCATTAGGATATTTAAGCCGGGTCTCCCGGCGGCTCGATATAGTAAGAAAGAAATCCCCGCCGCAAATCTTTTTTAGCAGTGAAGAAAGCTCCCCTGATCTTTTCACGTCTATCCAGCCTTCCACCAGCAGTACCTGCTTTGAAAACAGGAATAATTTTCGCGCTTCCAGGGTTTCTTTTAACAGGCTGTATTGCCGACATAAATTTTGTATATCGGTTTTCCACTCTTCTTTGAGATTGGCAAAACTTTTTTCCGCCTGCGCGAGCCGTGCTTCAAGGACTGCGATCCTTTTTTCTTCCCTGCCCTTTTCTTGCGTTAGACTGAGTTTATCTTCAAAGCCGTATTTGTCCACCAGGGCGCGCAGGACGTCCTGTTTATCTAAAGGAGCAAAGGCAAAAACGCAGCTCCCCGATTGTTCGATGTACATATTATTTGTTTTCAGACTTTCTTTATCGCTATCGCTTATACTCGAAATTGAGTCCTTCAGGGTTCCAAACAGGGCGCTGCAGAGCTTCATGTTTTTAATCCTGTTGATATCAATACTATCAATATCCGAAGAGCTGATTTTTTCCTGTTCCAGAAGGCGGTTTTTTTGTTTAAGCAGTTCAGCTGAGATCCGTTCCCTGATTCGCTTATATTGGTCTTCTTTTTTTTTGATTCCCGCGACAAAGAGTTCATCTTTTTCTACGATCTCTATTTCCTTCCGGAAAATTACGGGCGAAATACCGGGTTCCGCGTCTCCGGTTCCGGGCTGAGAGACCAGGGTTTCCAGTTTCCCGGCCAGGGTGGTCACTTTTTTTTCAAAGAGAATTTCATTTCGCGAAATATCATCCGTATCAGAAGACAATTCCACCGGGCTCAGGTGAATGCATTCTTTTGTTCCCAGTTCAAAAAGCAGCTCATTGTACTTGTCTTTGTTTAGCGCCAGTGTTACTTTTCGTATGTCACTTCCGGTAAACATTGGAATCTCCTGTTAATCCCGGCATATTATTTTATTCGATAAAATTGAACCCGGTACGGAAAACCTGAGCCCTTCCACAATACGAAAAATATTCCGTACCTGGAAATAGAGGAGCCATAAATATGAAAGAACCGGGTTGATTGAATCAAAATCGGTAAAAAATCGTTTTGAGATATATTCAAAAAAATCATTCTCTAGAAAATCTTCAACCAGGGAAAGGTCGTGATTTTTCCTGGCCAGTAATTGCCCGAATTCATTTTCCAGGGTGCCGGTTATTTCTTTAATCGCCCGCTCGGCGTACTTTCGCGCTCCCCGGGGCTGATTAAAAAGGGAATCCAGTTCTTCAAAGTAACCGGCAGCTCGTTCTTCATTCCAGTTGTAATAGTTCTTGAGACGATGATGCCAGAGAACCCTGGTGGTTCCTATCTTTCGCGCGGTGATATCAATAAAATCGTTCCGGCTGCGGGAGAAAAGTTTTTTTGAAAAATTAAAAAGATGCCTTACGCCCAGGAAGTCTATTGTGCTTTCAATAATTTCATAGGCCGGGGGTTCATCAAATTGAACTGCCTCATGGAGATAGGTGCCGTTGAGCAATTCTTTAAGATCAATTGGCGATATATCTTTTTCAAGGATTTCCCGGGAAAAAAGATTATGGGGGGTGATATTGTACCATTGCTGAATATGAGGCGGCCTGTTGTAAGCCCGGGCTGCCAGGGCTTTAACATTACGGAGTTCGAAAAGCCGCAAAAAGGCGATAAAAAGATCGTGGTAAAATTTATTCGCCTGTATTAAAACCAATACTTTTTCGATTTGCTGCCGGAACAGGATCTCTTTTAGCTGTATATAATTGGCCTCATAAGCGGTTTCATCCGAACCAGGCATATAATTGGGGAAGGCAAGATGTATCTTTTTCGCGTTGATTAATTCTACATAGTCCCTTTTTTTAAAGAGAGTATTATGCAACGCATAGATCTTCGCGTGCAAATAGATCCTATCCGCGTAATAGCTCATCGATTAACCTGCTTTCCCCTGCGTTTCTCTAAATTTATTCCAGAAGTATTGAGATTATTCTTTCCTTAACCGTTTTGCATAATTCGGCATTGGCAATAAGAAATTCCTTCTCTTTTGAGATTTCTGCCTGTTCCTGTTCGGCTTTTTTCAAGGCATCCTCAATTGTTGTTTTTTTCCTCTCCTTGCTCTCTTTCAATATCGCGTTTATGGCAGCCGGTTTTTCATTCGCTATCCTGCTTCGCAACTCGTTGATCTTTCTTTTTGATTCAGCGCGAACCTCTTCCACTCTATTATTGAATTCTTTTTCAGCCTCAACAATATTTTGTATGGCGTTTTTCATGGTTCTATTTGTTATAAAAAGAACGTTCGAAAAATATTTTTTCCGTATCCTCGTCCGACACTTTCCAGAGTTCTTTTATTTTTTGGTTCATCTCTTCGGTATAGCCTCGTAATAAATAAAATCCAGCCCTGTCAAAGAAAAGTATTACCCGGTCATTAAGTTCTCTCATCTGGTGAAGTTGAAAAGCCGAATCAAAAGCTGCCTCATTAACAATAAAGAGCCATAGAGTTCTTCGCAATACAACCAATGCCCGGTGCGCTTCACAGACAGGAATACCCATTTTAAAAAGATCTTTTCCTTCTGTGGCATAGCGTCTGCCGACATCTTCTTTCATGGTGTCATAGCCAACCCATTTGCTCAGGTTTTCCAGTACGCCACGAGCTTTATCTTCCGCGTATTTCATGTTGAGCTCCGAAAAAGAGGCTGTTGTGGGGTCGGAAAGAAGCCTTTTGCTCCATCTTTTCAGGATAATATCGGAATGTTTTTCTATTAGTTCTACAAGTTTATCGGAAATTAAGTGTATCATTGAACCCTCCTTTAATTTAACTATAAGATATGTGTTATAAAAATTTACACATATCATATTATATAAATACTACATTTTCAAGGAAAAGTCAATTATTAATAATAAAAAATACTTAACAGCAAAGAGGGAGCCGTTTAATCTTTTAGGGTGCGCTCGGGAATTAGCCCTGACAGTGTTATAAAACCTAAAAATTTAAACTGCTCCCCCAACAACCGCCAATTTAACCGGAAAATTTCCTGGCTCCGGGATACGCCGATGTTTGCGCTTTTGGCGCCCGCACAACATCCTTTACTCTCATGAGCTGGGTCTGGGTATTTCGTTCATGTTCATCCAATTTCATTTTTATGTATTTTATCGTTTCTTCCACATTGGGAATTAGAATGTATTCAAGAGCGTTCACTCTTCGCCGGGTTTTCTGAATTTCATCCGCGATCATCTGTACTGCTTTTTCTTTTTCGGAAAGTTTGATTATATCTTTTGTTACTTCATCAAAGAGGTCAAGCGCGTAGTCGAGTCCCAGAGATGTTTGCGCGAATCCGTAGCTTTTCATGCTTCCTTCCATTTCTATGGAAAATTGCGGTATCCTCAGGTTAAGCAGTCTTTTATAACTGGTCTCCACTGTCAGTGTTCTTTCCGATGCCATAAGCGCCCCGGTTATTGCTTCATGGAAAGATGAATACCCGGCAATATTCATGTATTTATTCGCCAGCGCGAACTTGTCATCTATAAGATTTCTCAGATCACTGAGCTCTTTTACCAGTGCCAGCATATGGCGGATAAATTCATCGAGCTTATCTTTAAGAAGCTTATGCCCTCGTTTGGCAATGGCATGTTTTTTCCGGAGCTTTAGCAGCTCCATTCGGGTTGGACTCACATCCAGGATCATAGCTTACTCCTAAAAATATTTATCAAACAATTCGTCTCCAATTCTTTTGAGCTCACTTTTGGGAAAGACCTTAAGAAGTTCCCAGCCCAGGTTAAGGGTTTCTTCTATAGTCCGGTCGACGCGGTAGCCCTGGGACACGTAGCGTCCTTCGAATTCTTCAGCAAAATTAAAATATATTTTGTCTATATCGGAAAGGGCCGATTCGCCGAGAATTACCGCGAGTTCCTGTACTTCTTTGCCCCTGGCATAGGCGGCAAAAAGCTGGTTGGAAAGATCCGCGTGATCTTCCCGGGTTTTGCCCTTCCCAATCCCTTTGTCTTTTAACCGTGAAAGTGACGGCAATACATCCACTGGAGGATCGATATTTTTTTTATACAGGGACCGCGACAGGATGATCTGACCTTCGGTTATGTAGCCCGTGAGGTCCGGTATTGGATGGGTCTTGTCGTCTTCGGGCATTGTTAGAATAGGAATTAACGTAATAGATCCGGATTTTTCTTTGATGCGGCATGACCGCTCATAGATGTTCGAAAGGTCGGTATATAAATAACCGGGATATCCTCTTCTGCCGGGAATCTCTTTCCGGGCTGAGGATATTTCTCTGAGTGCTTCACAGTAGTTGGTGAGGTCCGTAAGAATTACCAGGACATGCATATTTAATTCAAAGGCCAGGTATTCCGCGGCTGTGAGCGCCACCCGGGGAGTGGCGATCCGTTCGATTGCCGGGTCGTTCGCCAGGTTTAGATATAAGACCGCGTTGCGTATTGCTCCGGACTCGGTAAATTCCCTGATGAAAAATGCCGACTCCTCATAGGTTATTCCCATTGCTCCGAATACTACGGCAAAATCTTCTTCTTTTCCCAGAACTTCGGCCTGCCGGGCTATTTGCGCTGCTATCTGGTTATGCGGCAGTCCCGATCCTGAAAAAATTGGCAGCTTTTGCCCCCGCACTAAGGGATTCATCCCGTCGATAGAAGAGATCCCGGTTTGAATAAACTCATTGGGATAGTCGCGGGCAAAGGGGTTAATTGGTGAGCCGTTTATATCCATCATTTTCCGGGGTAATATCTCCGGTCCATTGTCAATTGGAGTTCCCAGTCCGTTAAACATCCTGCCTAACATATCTCCGGAAAGCGCGAGCTCTATTCCTTTGCCCCGGAAACTTACTTTTGTTTCCGGTACATCAATACCGCTGGTTCCTTCAAAGACCTGGATGAGAGCGGTGTCGTCTTCAAGCTCGATTATTTTACCGCGCCGTACTTCTGTTGATGGAAGTATAATCTCCACAAGCTCTTCGTTCTTTACGCCCCGGACCCCTTCCACCAGGAGCAGAGGACCTACGATATTTTTGATAGTTTTATATTCACGTCTCATTCCGCACTCTTCTCCTCTATCTCGTCATGTATCTTCTTTTTGTACTCCCACAAACTGTCGGGATTGATATCCAGGTATTTAAGCCGGGCTATTTCCTCCTCTATGTTCATTGAGTCAAAACGGTCAAAGGGAATATCCTGCTGTATGGTCTTTTCCAGTTCCGTATGATAATATAGAATAAGATCCAGCATATAAAATTGCTTTTTTATTGCCGTAAACGTGTCCGTTTCATGAAACGCGTTCTGATGAAGAAAGTCCTGCCGTATAATCTTTGCTGTTTTCATTATGAGCCTGTCGGGACTTGAAAGGGATTCTATTCCCACCAGGCGGACGATCTCTTCAAGTTCGTTCTCTTTTTCAAGCAGCTTCATTGCTTCCTGTTTCAATTCAGGGAACGTGACCTCTACTATCTCCCGGAGATATTCGTTCATCGCATCGTCGTAAAGAGAATAGGACCGGAGCCAGCTGATTGCCGGAAAATGACGCTGGAACGCGAGCTTGTCTTCAAGGCTCCAGAAAACTTTTACTACCCTGAGCGTGGCCTGGACCACGGGATCGGAGAGGTCTCCCCCTGCCGGGGATACTGCTCCTATTACCGTTAAGGCTCCTTCCCGCTTGTCCGCGCCGCCGCATTGAACCCGCCCTGCCCGTTCATAGAATTCCGCGACTTTTGAAGAAAGATAGGCTGGGTATCCTTCTTCTCCGGGCATCTCTTCGAGCCTGCCGGAGATTTCCCGCATTGCTTCCGCCCACCGGGAGGTGGAATCCGCCATAAGCGCTACGGAATACCCCATATCCCTGAAATATTCCGCTATGGTCATTCCCGTATATACCGATGCTTCCCGCGCTGCCACGGGCATGTTGGAAGTATTCGCGATTAGTATTGTCCGTTTCATGAGCGGCGCTCCGGACCGGGGATCAACAAGCTCCGGGAATTCCTGGAGCACATCGGTCATTTCGTTTCCCCGTTCTCCGCAGCCGATGTATACACAAATATCGGCATCGGCCCATTTGGCCAGCTGGTGCTGCACCACGGTCTTTCCCGATCCAAAGGGCCCGGGAATACAGGCGGTTCCGCCTTTCGCTACGGGAAAAAACGTGTCAATAACCCGCTGCCCCGTTGTTAGCATTTTCTCCGGCGGCAGTTTCGTCGCGTAGGGCCGTGATATCCTTACGGGCCATACCTGGAGCATGGAAATATTTACAATTGTTCCGTCTTCCTTTTTTATATGCGCTATGGTTTCGGTTATGGTAAATTTCCCTTCACTTATATCGATCAGTTCTCCTGATACGCCCCAGGGCACCATTATTTTATGCTCTACCAGTACGGTTTCAGTTACATAACCCAGGATATCTCCAAATGTTACTTCATTTCCGGCGTATGCTGTTGGGTGAAAATCCCATTGTTTATCCCTGTCCAGTGAGGGGATGTCTATTCCCCGGGCGATGTAATCTCCGCTCATTTCCCTGATCTTGTCCAGGGGCCTCTGGGTTCCGTCAAAGATAGACTCTATGAGTCCCGGGGCCAGCTCTACGGAGAGGGGCTGCTCGGTCCGGTAAATTATCTCCCCGGTTCCAACTCCCGCGGTTTCTTCGTAGACCTGTATGGACGCGGTATCTCCTTTTAATTCTATTATTTCCCCAACGAGCCGTTTTTCTCCTACCCGCACAACGTCATACATCTTCGCGCCGGTCATGTTTTCCGCTATTACCAGCGGTCCCGACACTTTGGTTATTTTCCCATTTGGTATTTGTTCCGCTTGTTCGTTCACTATTTATTTAACCCCACTATATCTATTCCTATGGCTTTTTTAATTAAAAAATTTATTCGTTCGTTTGAGAACGATGAATGTCCTGTTTTTCCCGGTATTGCCGTTATACAGGGTGTTGGAGACGCCAGGTAGCGGTCCAGTATATCTACCATCTCCGCTGCCATATCGTCGGATACCATAATAATCGGGTACCCGTCTCCCGCGTATTTCTCCACGGCCTCCCGTGCTTCTTCTATATTGTCGGTTATTGTAACCTGCGCCCCTACCGCGATAAACGGCAGCACCGCTTCGCGGTGTCCCACGGCCGCTATTTTTTTATTTTCCATACGTTTTCCTTTTCGGGCACGGCACGCCGTGCCCCTACACGCGCAGCGTTCTACCGATTACCATATCTCAATACGGTTCCGGCAACCTTGTTTCCATCCATTCCGGGCTAAACCCGGATCTTTTTCCGCTGAGAATTATTCCTATAATTTTTAATTCCATTTCCATTGCCTGACCAAAGGCGAAAAACGGTTCAATGCCCCATACAAGGTACGCGGCCGGGCGGATATATTCAACCAGGATATTGTCGCATTCCCGTTCTATGGCAAATGGGGATTCCCCATATCCCCGGACGGCTTCGGCTGCACGGGTATATCCAAGGGCTTCCACGTCTTCGGCTGCTTCTTCAATTTCAGCGTCCAGCAGTTTATACAGGCGCCGCTTGCTAATGGTTCCTCCGGGTATAAAGATTTTTTCCCTGATGCTGTCTATTCCGGCAAATTCTTTTCCCCGCAGCGAGGTCTGTATATTGAGCAGGTTTATCTTTAGCTTTAGAAAATCCTCAATAAATTTGTTTCCCAGAATTGCCGACTGGCTCAGAATATCTTTATATAAAATACGATCTATTACCAGGTCTATGAGTATTGGATGTTTTTCCGTGTAATACCGGTCTACTGCCGTTAGAACAGCTTGATTCATCAAGGGCGGCAGCAGGTTGTAATACTCATTTTTAAATATATCAACCATTTCTTTCTTCTCTATCGTCCCGATATCAACCAGCAGCTCCGGGCTTTCGAATTCAAAGATCTTTCCCTTTAAGAGTATTTTAATATTATGATAATCATAGCCTAGTTTAAATATTTTCACGATCTCGCCATGAAAAGTATACTTTTCCAGCAGTTCCAGAACCTGCGCTCTTTTCCAGTGAATTAACGCGTCCACATCGGTGCTTTCTTCCCGGGCTCTAAAAAAATCCGCGTATCCCGCGCCCCGCACTATCTCCATAGCTTCTTCTATGGAGCCGGCCTGGGTCAGCTGGCTTATGATTTCACGCGTCACCCGTTTCGCCTCAAGAGCCCGCATAAAGCCTGTTATAAAGGCATACCTGTTATCGTATTTATATATACTCATATATTTACTCATAATCCCCTAAAAAAATTTCTCCTCTTGCGCCCCCTCCGGGGGTTGGGGGCTCTATAAAAATTTACTCCGGAAATATCATATCAATTATTTCCAGTTCATTATCATCAAATATCTTTTTTATTGCTATTTTAATAGTAGCGTTATACTCAACTTTCCCTTCTTTTAGATAGAGTCCGCCTCCCGTAGCCCTGGTTTCATCCGAAAGCCGCAGCTCCGGCGGGTTTTCCAATTTCTCTTCCAGTTCAAGATTTATATCTCCCAGAAAGCCCGTGTTAACAATATCGCGGTCTTCTTCGGAAACAATGACCTCCTCCTGCCCGGTTTGCACTCCTTTGAATAAAACAGTTTTCAGGAACCTGCGGTACATATCGTCCTGCCGAAGCCGGGCCGCAACGTTTTCCAGTACCCTGGCCAGCTGCTCCCACTTTACTTTTAAGATATCTTTGTTAAACTCAAGATCTTTCAGGGAGTTCCGCCTTTTTAATTCAGCGTTAAATAACGCGTCCAATTCCTGCTGCTGCAAGGCCGAAATCCGTTCATATTCCTCGGCATGGTCCTTTTTTACCTGCTCTTGTTTCCGTTCGGTTTCTTCTTCTATCCCCCGAACCCTGTTTTCCGCGTCGGAAAGTATTTTTTCTGAAACCTTATTCATTTCTTTCACCTTTCACCTTGCGCCCTGTTCCTGTTTTACACTTTAATTCCTTCCAACAGGAAATATGTTGTTAAGAGCCCCAGTACCGCGTAAGTCTCTACCATGGCGGCAAAGATAACTCCTTTCATTGCTTCGTCGGGCTGTTTTGCCACGAGATGAACTCCGGCTGTACAAACCCGTCCCTGGTGCATTGCCGAAAGCAGCCCTGTTAAAGCTATTGGCAAACAGGCTATCAGTATCTGGATTCCCTGTAGTGTTGTGGGCAAGTTCACCGTTTTTCCAAGAAGATCCAATTTTATCATAACCAGGAACGCGGAAATAAATCCGTAAAATCCCTGGGTTCCGGGTAGTACTACCAGCAAAAAAAGACTGCCGAATTTTTCCGGATCGTCCCTGAGTACTCCTGCTGCTGCCTGCCCGGGAAGCGCCATGCCTATGGCCGACCCTATCCCGGCAACTAACGCTGCTATGGCAGCTCCGCCGATTGCTATAGCCAGACCAATTTGACTTGCTTGAGCGACTTGAGCTATTTGCGCGACTTGATTTTCCATTTATAACTCCTTTTCTATTAAATCCTGAGTTTATTATTGAGCCAGGCTATTCTATTATCCTGACGTACTGTTCACTATTAGAAAGGGGGGTAAACGCTTTCCCGCCTCCCACATAAAACTTTGAGAAAAACTCCACGTACTGAAGACGCAGCGTATGCACAAATCCTCCCAGGAGATTTATACACAGGTTAAACAGGTGCCCTATTACCAGGACCACTACCGTGAGCACTACTCCTGCTACCGGTATATCGTACAGCATAAAGGCGATGGTGTTAATGGCCATTCCTATTCCGGCCGTTACCATTCCCAATGCCATAAGCCGTATATACGATAGTATATCACCAAGATATGAAAATATTCCGCTTAACACCACGAGCTTTAAAAAGCCAATAAAGATCCTGAAAAACCAGGATGACTCCTCCCGTCCTCCGAATAGCAGTATCACTCCTGCCATTACTGCCGCTGAAATTGCTGCCGGCTGTACCAAATACGCAGGAAAAATCGGCTGCGCTGCAGTAACCAGTGACATCTTTATTGAAATGGGTGAAGCGAATAAAACTGTTAACAGTGAGCATAATATTATGAGCCATGAAAAATTATCAACAAGGGCGTCCATAAACTGCCGCTGTCTCAGTTTTGATATTATCCCTACAACAAGTCCTGTTATTACATGGATTACCCCCAGGAGCAGCACCAGCCTGAAAAAAACCATTGAATCTTTCATTGGGTCAAATCCCATGCTGAGAAAATCTTCCCGTAAGTCCAATATCCAGGGGACATTAATAAAGGGATTTTCTCTTCGAAAGAGATCTCCGAATATTCCGCCCGTAAATAACCCTGCCACTACTGTGCAGATCCCGCCCCAGAACGCGATCCAGAGTATATCGCGCGCGCCTTTCATTTTCCATATCCCTATGAGCGATACTATTGCCAGTATTAATCCATACCCCGCGTCCGTAAGAGTGAGGCCGAAAAATATGGCGAAAAATATCGAGACGATGGCGCTTGGATCAAGTGATGGATACGAGGGGAGGCTGTAAAGCTTTGTTAACAGCTGAAAGGGTCTAAACGGCGCCAGGTTTTTGAGCGCTATTGGCGGTGATTCCTTTTTATCTTTTTCAATCTCTTCATATATAATGGTATTAAAGGAAGAAACCATTGGTTTTAGGGTTTTCAGGTCATGTGCCTGCATCCACCCGGAGATGACAAAGGCATTTGGGCTTCTTACCCAGTATTCAAACAGGGTATTTCTTTGATCCAGCGTACTGTAATGTTCCAGTAAAACACTTAAACTATCATACTGTTCGAGTAATACGGCCGCTTCAGCTGCTGCCTCTTCCCGTTCCTTTTCTATTTCTCCCAGACGATGGCTGTTTAAGCGGTATTTTGCCGCTGGTGAGGTCTTTATCCCGCTAATGTCGAGCGGCAAAAACCCGGTGTTCCGCAGCACGTCTTGTAACGCGTCTTTCTCTTCCATATGCGCTGCCGCGAGAAGTATGGTCTTTTTTTTCCCTTCTAAAAGCAGGCTGTATTCAATTCCTTCCTGTTTAAGAAAATCCAGTTTTTTTGTATCTGCCCTTCCCAGTACTATATGGGCTTTTTTCGGGATCTTCAGTTCTTCCAGTGAAATCTTTACGCCTTTCCAGGGTTCCAGGTCCTGGTTTTGCTGCTCCAGGGTCTCTTTTTCCGTGGCCAGGGAGTCTACCCGGTTTTTCAGTGTATCGATCTTTTTTAGAAAATCGTATGGATTAAAATCCTGTATGGTGGCGTCGTAATTTTTTCGGCTTATGGTGTGAGGCGGTTTGAATAATCTTTTTAGAAACGATTCTTTTGGACGAAAGTCTTCAAGGAAGCGGGCGGCATCCTCTAGCCTTTCAAGCAACAAGGAACTGTCTGGTGCGGACGTTCCCTTATTGCCTGAAAAGCCCTTTATAGGGAGGATTTCTTTGCCTGACATATCTATTAAGTGCAGGATTGCGGATTTTTGCAACTGCTCTATAAAACTATTGAATTCGTGGAAATGTCCAACTATCAATACTTTTATCATCCTGCTTATTGCCATAACTTAATTTCCTTAAGGTTACTACTCCGGGCCGTAGTTCCTTCTTTTGCTATGTTATTCCAGTATTTTACTTACGATTAACTCTTCTGCTTTTTTCTGCCCTGCCCTGGTTTCCTCTTCTATCGCCCCTATTTCTTTTTCCAGTTCTTCTTTCCTTTCTTTCGCGTATATCGCGGCCTCTTCGGAAACCCTGTCTATTATTGTTTTTTTCTCCTTCTGGAATTGATCCTTCAGTTTTGCCAGATCTCGTTTATGCTGCTCATTGAGTTCGCGTATGGCTGCTTCGGCCGCTTTTTCAGCCTTTTTTACTATTTCCGCTGCCTCTTCCTCTGCCTGTTTTATGCTTTCTATGAGGTTCTCCGTCATGGTTTAATTACCCTGTTATAAGATAGATACAAGACAAACGCTTGTTTGCCTGAGCATAACAATCTTATTATTTAACTATAAAAAAGTGATGGTGTCAAATTAATTTTTATTTATAGTTAAATTTTTATGGGGTCTCCCGGCCTTTGTCGTAGGAATATTTTTGGATGTTGGAGGGCTAAATGTCGGTTTTTAACAGCGGTTTTTACTTGACACTCCAAAAAATCAAACTCATTGTACAAAAATCCAAAAGGAGGATTCTCTCTTGAATAAAAAGCTTTTGCTCTACGCAGGATTGTTCCCCGGAATTCTATACCTCATTGGCGATATAGTGGGAGGAATTATTACTCCGGATTACAGTTACGCGAAAAACGCAGTAAGCGAGCTGATCCGGTCGGGAGCCGAAAATAGAATCCTGTTCAGTTCATTCTTCCTTGCCCATGCTGTAATGATAGCCCTTTTTGCCATTGGTATAATACGCCGTTATCCGTACAAACAATCAAAACCGATATTCATCAGTGGAATTCTCTTACTGCTTGTGGGAATAAGCCATTCTTTATCGGGCACCATTTTCGCTATGGACCCTGTTGGAGTTGAAATGACTTTCCCCGGTATAATGCACCTGGTCCTGGTTGGAATAGCAATACCATCGATATTCATTCTTATGCCATTGATGGGACAGGGAGTATACCGAAGCAATAATTGGAAATCATTCAGGTTATTCACTTTCATATGTTTAGCGGTGATATGCATTTCCGGTTTCTCATCACCGATAATAATTGCGAAAGGAATTGAGTTGATGGGAACAACTGAAAGGATCACCGGGTATACCTTTTACCTGTGGCTTTTTGTTCTGGCATATTTATTAATCAACAAAATGTATTCACGAGAAGAAATACTTAAACAGTGCCCAAAACCGGAAGGTGAGATCGGCAGGTTTGTTGGTTTAAAAATGAATGAGCATCATATTCCGCTCTGGGAATGGGGGCTTTCTTATATTTCAATACATCAGGGTGATATAATTCTTGACGCGGGCTGCGGCGGCGGTGAATCTATTAAAGTATTATCCGGTTTGGCGCAAGATGGGAAAATAGTCGGCATAGATCATTCCCAGGATATGGCGGCCCTGTCAAAAGAGACGAACGAAGATTTAATAGAAAGAAACCGTGTTGAAATTTATCATAATTCTATTTCCAATCTTCAATTTTCCGATAATATGTTTGATGTTGTTTGCGCGTTTGAAACATACGGTTTTTGGCCCAATATTCCCAATGATTTTAAAGAAGTGAGACGGGTATTAAAACCCGGAGGAAAATTCATTATTATACATTCAGCGTATAAACATGCATTATTTGAAGAACGAAATTTATACTGGACTGAGTTATTTAACATTACAATTCATGACCTGGGCGAACTTAAAAATATTTTATCGGAAGCCGGGTTTATTTCAATAGAACCGCATGAAAAACCGGAAGAAAACTGGTTTACCATGACCGCGCGGAAGGCAGAAGAATAAAATGAAAAAGAAAACTGTTTTACTAATCTTTATAATAATCCTTTTTTCTAAAATGGCGTTCGCTTCAAGTTTTATAGGATTTGGAACCGGCTCCCATTTTTCGAAATCATATAGCAGCGAAGATACATCATTTAACACGTTCATCCCAATAGTGATTGAATATGAATACACCAGAGATTACCGGGATTTATGGATGCTTCATTCATCGGTAAGTTATGTCTTTGGAGTAAATAACAGTATTTCAAACGATCTGATAATTACTACAGTTGGAATTAAATATGTTCCAAAATTTTATTATTACACTTCGAATATCAGTCAAAAATCACATGAAAAATTAGGCTGTTTCAGCATAATAGTATTACCAATTACCATTCTAAGAGACGCGATAATTAATGTATGTCGAGGGCCACGCAAATTCCCCACTTTTTAGGCATCAGGGCCATTAGTATTCCCCAGTTTCACTGCAATTAGGGCCATTTATATTCCCCAGTTTTAGGGGTCTCAGGGCCATTTATATTCCCCAAAAATACTTAGACTCTACCAGATCATCATACAAGATGGCTCCTTTGCTAATGAATAAAGAGGAGCCAATGAATGGGGTATAAAATGATAACCGAAGAAAAGATATTTGAAGTCTTCAGAAGATGGCATGGCAGACAAAAAATAAGCCATATAAGTCAAGCTGAGGAATTAGACAGAAAAACCATTAGGGACTATCTACATCATTTCATAAATAATGGTTATACACAGGAGCAGCCTTTCCCGCCCAGGCAAGAGTTATATGCTTTCATAAACACCATAATGCCGGAGCGTGAGAGAAAAAAATCACAGGCAGAGAAACTTATTCCTTATATAGATGATATTAAGACTTTGATACATGATGAGAAAGAACCTGTTCTGCCCAAAACAGCCTATGAAATTATCATTACACGACACAACCTTGACGTGAGCTATACGACCTTTAAAAGATTTATAAAAGAAAATAAAATAAAGAAAAAACCAAAATCATTTTCGTTAAATATTGAGCTACCTCCAGGCAGAGAGACTCAAATAGACTATGGGAAAGTTGGTCTTCTGCCGGATGCCGAGACAGGTAAAAATAAAACAGTATATGCCTACTGCGGAATACTGAGCCACAGTCGTTTTCCTTATATAGAATTTACATTTAGTCAAAACCAACAGTCTTTCACACAAAGCACGGTGAACATGTTTGAATTCTATGGAGGCACTCCTGAGTTCATATCTATTGACAACCTGAAATCGGGAGTAATTAAACCTGACTTGTATGAACCAACACTAAACCATGCGTTTAGCGAGATGGCACAGTATTATGATGTATTCATAAATCCATGTAGAGTTGCCACCCCTACAGATAAGGGTAAAGTAGAAAGAATGGTACCATCTGCCCGGGAATTGTTTCGAAAGCTTAAAAAGCTTCATCCCTCCGCAAATATTCATGAACTAAACAAACTAAGCAAACAATGGTGTAGAGATGAATATGGAATGAGGGAACATGGGACAACACATCAACAGCCTTTGATGGTATTTGAAGATTATGAGAAAGATGTATTGCAGCACCTGCCAGCCGAAAGATTTACTATACCAGCATGGAAAAAGGCAACAGTACGGCCTGATCAGTTTTTCAGCTATGACAAAAAAATATTCTCATTACCCCCAAAATATGCCGGGGAGGAGGTCTGGATCCGTCAAACAGGGCCAGTTTTACAGGTTTTTCATAAGCATATACTTATTCGTGAATATATTTTCTCCAACAAGTTTAGAAATTTTGAGCCCGGGGATTTCCCGGAAACACTGAGGGAGATGATGGATGGTAGCTATCCGAAATATCTCATAAAACAGGCTCAAGTATATGGTGAGATCCCACAGCATTTAATTGAATCAGTATTAAAACCTCATGCTTATCTTAATGCCAGAAGAGCACAGGGTATGTTGCGTGTAATGGAAGAATATCATACTAAAACTTTTTTTCTGGATGTATGCAGGAAGGCAATTAACCGACAGGTTAAAACACCCAAAACATTTAAACAGATGCTCAACCATGAAGATGATCAGCTAACATTGGATTCAACAGTGCCGATGTCTAAAGAAGGATCATCCATGGTTAGAGATATAAAAGACATTATTAATTAAGGAGAAGTAAAATGGAACAAATGAATCAACTCAATGGGAAGTTAAAAAAACTAAAAATTCCGGGGATGATGAACAACCTGGAATTAAGAGCAAATGAAGCCCGGGATAACGACCTGGGGTACATTGAATTCTTTTCTCTCCTGGTACAGGATGAGATACTCAACAGAGAATCGAATAACTTCGAGAAGAGAATGAAAGCGGCCGGCTTTGGAATTCAAAAAACATTTGAAGGGTATGATTATAATTACAACAATGAAGTCTTCCCTTCCAAAATGGTAAGAGATCTTGCAACGTGCAGGTTTATTAACAACAAACAGAATCTTGTAATTGCGGGTCCTCCGGGCATAGGGAAAACACATATCATAAAAGCTCTTGGCCATGAAATGTGCCGAAGAGGTTATGATGTACTGTTTAAAAAGACAAATGATCTGATCAATAAACTCTGTGACTATTCAGGAAAAGGAGACAGACTGCTAAAAAAATGTATAAAAGCAGATGTCCTTATTCTTGATGATTTTGCATTCAGAAAAATTGATCAAAAGGAATCAGAAATGCTTTATACTCTTGTTGATGAAAGGCTTGGCAGATTGCCTATACTGATTACATCAAACAGACCTCCACAGGACTGGTATGGATGTTTCCCTGATCCTGTGATTGGTGGTGCAATACTGGACAGGCTGGTTTCCGGCGCTATCAAAATAATCGTTAATAGAGGCAACACTTATCGAAGTACAACCGGGGTTTCTCTAAATAATTTTGTTGACGAAAATAATGAAAAATAAGATTTTTGGGGTAGCGGTTTAAGTGTTTTTCGGGGTGGGGAATATAAATGGCCCTCACTGGGGAATATGATGGCCCTCGACA
>JAAENB010000015.1 GCA_024224995.1 bacterium
CAGGGTAGATAGTTTTCTTTCAAGAACCCGTTCAACTTCCCTGAGAACATCGGGAGAGGTCCGGTCCATTTTTGCAATCCGTTTGGCAACATCGGCCTGGATCTGGTGATTCAGGCCCGAAAGTATTTGAGATGCCTTTTGGGGATCAAGATATGCCAGAATAAGAGCAACGGTCTGGGGGTGTTCACCCTGGATAAAGTTAAGCAGGTGAGCAGGGTCTGTTCTACGGATGAAGTCAAAGGGGCGAACCTGCAATGAGGAGGTAAGCCGGTTAACCACGTCAATGGCTTTCTGTGTTCCAAGAGCCCGTTCCAGGATCTCCCGGGCATAGTCAATACCGCCATTGGCGATAAAGTCCTGGGCCATCATCAGTTCCTGGAATTCCGTAAGAACCCGGTCCCGGTCGTCCGGTTCAACCTTGTCGAGCCTGGCAATTTCGAAAGTCAGCTGTTCAATTTCATCTTCACGCAGATGCTTGAATATCTCCGCAGAAACATCAGATCCCAGTGATACAAGAAATATGGCAGCTTTTTGCCTTCCTGTTAAGGGCGCTTTTTTTGATTGAACCATAGTAGTGCTAATTTATCTCCTATATAAATAAAAAATAGATGTATTAATCTTTATTGTCAAGTCTATTTGCTTTCCGTTCCGCGCCTTTTTTAACAGGGACCGGCAATTTCGGTTTGTTCGTGCCGTAAAGCTATCTCAAACAGAGTAAAATCATCATAATCAGTTTCTTGAAGAGAGGGAGCTCCGGCAGTGGGATTATCAACATACTTCTTAACATTTTCTGAATCTCCTTTTGTAAACAGGTAAGCAGGCTTTTTTAAACAACCAGTTCTTCTTCACCGGCACGGGCAACAATAATATCTCCCGCGTCTTCCAGCTTCCTGATAATATTAACAATCTTCTGCTGAGATTCCTCAACATCACGAAGACGGATCGGGCCCATAAAGTCCATATCCTC
>JAAENB010000016.1 GCA_024224995.1 bacterium
GGGAAAAAATAGATCAGAAACAAAATAGTACTGCGAGCTGCATCTGGCCTGGAAGTATCCCCCTCTTCTAAATGTGAGGACTGTTTGAGCAACGCGAGTTCCGCAGCATTTAGAAGAGGGGGATACTTCCAGGCCCGCGCACAAGCAAAATTTAGTTCCTTAAGAGAGCAGCGGATACCAATGGAAACAAAACTGAAAGTTAAAAGAAAAGACGGTCTTAAACGGCAGGCGCAAATTATGGAAATCGCGTCTGAGCTTTTTTCCGTAAAGGGTTATAACGCCACCTCCCTGGACGATATACTCAAAGCGGCAGGAATTGCCAAAGGAACCTTTTATTTGCATTTTGAAGGGAAATTCGACCTGCTGGACAAAATAATCGATGAAAAACTTGAAATGTTTTATGGTTATGTAAAAGTGCTGGATATTTCAGCGCCCGGGCCAATTGATGAGATCCGCCAATTATATTTAACCGTTGCCGCAACTATCACTCAAATGGAAGACTTTAAAAAATTTTCCCGCCTGCTTCTGCGGGAGTATATGGGAGTAGACCAGTCTATCCTTAACAAGGTGAATGCTTTTTTCGAAACAGTCGTTTCAATGACCGAAGAATACCTGTCAAAGGCCCAGGAAGAGGGGCGCGTAAAACCGGAACTGGATACGGAGATTGTAGCCTATTCCGTAGTAGGCGCCGTAAAAGAGCTCTTTTTCCGCTGGGCCATTATGGATCAGGAGATTGACATTGAGAATACCGTCAATAATACTCTTGATCTTTTTTTGCATGGCATGCTTGTGTAAGCCCTCATTATTATAGAACCGCAAGAATAACAAGCCCCGCAATACCTGCTCCAATAATGGACGCGAACCCAATAGCGGTAATCTTTTTCAGTTTGGGAGAACCCAGGCTAAAGGCCATGCCTGCTTTAAGAACGGTATTGGAAAAGGCAGCCAGGGTAATGGCGATAGTTGCCTGGGGTAATTTCGACGGGTCGTCTTTGGCGATTTCGCTCATGGTAAGGGTAATGGCGTCCACATCAGTAAGACCCGAAAGAATAGACACAACATAAAGACCGCTGTCGCCGGCCAGGGTTCCAACGAACCTGGTGAGAAAAACAACAACAGCGTAAAGCAGGCCGAATTTAACGGCCGGGGCAATATTAAAGGGATTGCTCAGGGGAACCTCTTCGCTCTGTTCGTTCCCGGTTTTTTTCCAGATGAAGAGGCACACGGTAAAACCGGTCAGAGCCATGAGTCCCATGGTAATGGAAAGCGAGGGGAGCAGAGCGGAATTGACGATCATGACCTCAACCAGGATCCGGGGGAACATGGTTGAGCAGGCAAGAAGCACAGCCAGTGCAAAGGAGAGTGACAGGGCGTTTTCCCGGATACTTCTTTTGGCAAAGGTGAGGGTAGTGGCAGTACTGGATACCAGGCCTCCCAGGAAACCCGTAAGGCCAATTCCTTTGCGGGAACCGAGAATTTTAATGGCGATATAACCGGTAAAACTGATACCGGAAATGAGCACAACCATGAGCCATACCGTGTATGGTTTAATAATTATTACTTCATGGATGCTTTCAAAGGCCGCGGCAAAAGGAATATCTTTAATGAACAGCGCGTAATTGGGATCAAAAAGCGGCAGAATAATAAAGGTAATAATCGTGAATTTTATTACGGCCCGAATATCTTCGGATTCAACTTTTTGATTCAGTTTGTTCATGTATTCTTTCAGGAACAGGATAACAACAACAAATATGGTAATAAAGGTCGCCGGCATATACAGCTCTTTTTGAACCATGGCACCAATCACAAAGCAGATGATGAGACTTATCTCCGTAGTAATGCCCCGTTCATTCAGTTTATAAAAACTGACAAAATAGGAAATACAAATAAGAAGGATGATACCGCAAAAGGCAGCCAGGAGAATCCCGGAGTAGTATTTTTTGTCCAGGAAAGAGGCCATACAGCCCAGCAGGGAGATGAGGGAGTAGGTTCTTACGCCGCCCTGGAGGTCTTCCTTGCCTGAGGAATCTTCGGTAACTTCGGCTTTAAAGGCAAATGCCCGTTCGAAACCAAGAAACGCGCCCAGTACAAGGGCAATAACAAATGGCTGGATCAACTGTATATTAATCATATTCAACTCTCTTTTTTAAAGTTTTTATAAAACAATTATGATATTTTTTTATTGAATGTCAAAGCTTTTATGGGGATGAAATGTAAATGTTCAAAAAGCGGGGCGGGCGCGTCCTGCGGACCGGGCTTCTCCGGGCTCCGCGTTCGCTGCGGTCCCGGCACCTTTTGATTTTTTACTACTGTCGAAGGGAGCCCTGTTCGTTGAAAATCAAAAGGTGCCGGGACTAAACCCTGCGCATCCCTCGCGCGAAATAAATGCTCATTAACTCGCGTTGCTCAATCCCGATTCATATTAACATTTTTAAGGAATCGGGACACCTCCTGAAGAGGTGTCACTAAAATTGCAAATAACGTTCTTCCTCTCTTCAGGAACACGTACCGAATGCATCAGGGAATGAGCCCCTGCGGGTGCGCCCCCTGCTTTCCGGAACAGGGACCACGGACGGTCCCGCCCTGATGCAATCCAGGACGGATTTTCACCAGGGTGGAGGAAAGCAGGGGGCGCACCCGCAGGGGCTCATTCCCGCGCACGCGAACTACATCGCACTTAGATGCCATTACTCTAAGAAACTCTTTATAGAAAAACCGTCCTTCCGGGCTGTCATTTCTTTGTCCGGCCCCTCAATTTTTCTTGCTTTTTAACCACCCATATTATTTTTGACACAATAACTTTATAATGTTTGGGTGCGTAGTATGAAAAAAAACTGTCTATTGATTACATTAAATTTTTTATTTATTTTAACACTGTTTTTTCCTTCAAACCTTTTGGCCGATGAACCGGAAGATAGCCCGGAGAACGGGGATGCTTCCGTTGAGGCCGTAGAGTCCGGTGACTCCGAAGAGTCCGATGACACGGATGACTTCGATGACTCCGATGAATCTATGGAAGAGAGTGAAAAAAAATGGAGTATTTCCGGGTATGTAGAATCGGAAAATTATTTTGATATCGGCGCGAACAGTTCGGCTTCGCTCACCGCGAACAGTTCGGATGATGAGTCTACCGTACAAAAAGTGGAACTTCATCCGAAATTAAAACTTATGTATGGCAGTGAAACGCTCTACGCAAAAGCGGTGCTCCACGGATACCTGTACCCCTCCGGGGGAAACAATGCGGCAACAAACTATGAGAACCGGCTGGTAGTACCGGAGCTCTATATGGGGATTGTTTTTTCCGATTTTGATGTAAAGGCAGGGAAGCAGGTCATAAAATGGGGAACAGCAAACACTATCAACCCGACTTCTTATTTTAATCCTTTTGACTTAAGTGAATCCCTGCTTAAAGAAGAGGAGGAGCTATACCGGGGAGTGCCTGCTCTTTCAAGCGTCATCTTACTGGGAGATTTTTCTTTACAGCTGGTCTTTATTCCGGTCCATACTCCGTCGCGCCTGGCAAAAACGGGCAGTGAATGGGAGCTCCGGTTTCCAACGCTTACGGTAACGAATCCTGTGGGCAGCGGAACTGTGGCAGTTCCGGTGCGGTTCGAAGACAATGCAAGCGGGCTTGCTTATGATCCGGCCAATATGGGGTACGGAGCCCGTTTTTCCGGAACAGGCATGGGGGTCGATTTTTCAGTCTCCGCCTATCACGGACCCGACAGGGATGTATTGCTCTTTCCTAAAACCCTGCTGGACCTGGGCGATCCCGTCAGTTTTGAAATAGTCATGACCCCGCAGTACCGGAAGGTCACCAGCTTTGGATTTGACCTTGAGTTTACCCTGGACGATTTTACCATATATGGTGAAGCCGCGTTTTCCTATAATAAATCAGCAGTAACGGATATGCAGAAGCTGAACAAGTATAGTGCCGGGATTGAGGAAACAGGGTATCTCTATTACGCGGGAGGGGTTTCCTGGCTTTTTGATGATAATTTTAAAATAATACTGGAATACCTGCAGGGGATATATCTCTGGGAAAAGGACCGCTACATGGCCCCCTTATTGTCCAACCTTTTGAGTTTTAGCGTGGACAAAAAGCTCCTGGATGAATCTCTTATACTCAAGCTGAACGGTCTTTTTAATACCAGTGATTATTGCTGGCTCCTTATGCCGGTCGTGGGGTGGGATTTCCGCAATAATCTCATGGTGGAGGTCCAGGCCGCGTTCTTCCAGGGCGATGATGATACCCTGTTCGGCAGCTATAATTCAAGGGATAACCTTAGCGTTAAAGTGAAGTATCATTTTTAGGTGATAACATAAAAAAAAATGGATTGAAAAATCGGGTATATTTCTTTATTGTAGTTCAAAACAAGGAGAAATGAATGCAGAAATTGAATTACACTCCCAGGCAGATCCTTGAGATCAAAGGGAGCTTTTTCTTTTTTATTATGTTAGCTGTTCTGGCCGTAATCGCACATGTATTCCAATTTGTTGCCAGGATAGATGCTGATATCATAGCAAAATCGGCATGTGCCAATGTTCTTGGTGTCACGCTGACGTATATAATATTTACCCGGAAAAGAAAACTTCTTTCCACAACTGTTCTTGCCTGGATTACCTCAATTTATACCATTATGTTGCCGCTTATTGTTCGATATCAATATGTAAAAAAATTTGATTGGGCTTATTCAGTTGAATCGTATCACATTTCTGCGATTACTATTATCGCGCTTATTCTTATTCATTATTTGTACGACAAAAAGATCTATATTTTTTGCTGGGTTTTTGTCATTGGGAACTGGATCGTATTCCTGGTTCTTGCAGATAAAATCGGCGGGGTTACTTTTCATCTTCACTCAAAGACGCCTTCCGGGGAGGTTATTCACGGAATTATCCTGCTCCGGGAGCTCTATTATCTTCTGCTCATGTCTATTTTGGGATTCATTGGATACCGGAATATTCCTATCATAGAACGCTACGACAAAAAGACCATGAAGCAGCAGAAAGAAATACAAAATCATGTGATTTTCCAGAGTGAACTGAACAGGCATATTACCGAAAGGATGAACAATTTTATAGTGCAGGTGAGAAAGCAGACCACTGCGATTGATGACTTTAATGACAGAATACAGGGCCAGGCCACTACATTTGAAGAGATAACCGGAAGCCTGGAGGAGCTGCTTGGCTCTTCAGAGCTTATCTCGGATTCGGCAGGGGAGCAGGTGAACGAGAGCAACCGTCTTGAGATAATTATCGAAGAGTTTAAAGCCATTAAAAATGAGACCAAGCTGAATCTTGAAGATACGCTTAAACATATCGGCGCGCTTGCCGGAAATACGGAGATGGGAAAAGAGAAACTGGACAATGTTGAAAGGACTATCAACCTGATTAATGAACAGGGAGGAAAGATCGCGGACACTGTCTCTCTTATTGTGGATATCGCCGACCGGATTAATCTTCTCTCTTTAAATGCCAGTATTGAAGCTGCCCGGGCCGGAGATTTCGGCAAGGGTTTTGCGGTGGTAGCTGATGAGATCGGGAAGCTGGCTATTCAAACAACGGACAGTGTGAAAGATATTTCATCGGTTCTTGCCCTGAATAAAAAGACCACTGAGGATGGGGTGGCGGTTATCCAGTCAACAGCGGGTATTATCAAAACAATGATCGGGAATATGGATAAGACCGTAAGTAAGATACAGTATTTGCAGGACAGTATCCTGGTGGAAGAAAAGCATATTAATGTGATAGTGGATCAGCTTGAGACCAATGTGAACCTTGCGCGGCAGATTGGCCAGGAAACATCGGACCAGGAAGCTGCTATTGAAACTACAACCCAGGCCATTGACCATGCCAATGAATCGGTCCTGAACATGATGAAAGACATTGATGAAATCAATAACTCGTCCCTGGTTATATCATCAAGCGCGAAAAGGCTGGCAGAGGAATCGAATTTGGGTGTGAAAGATGTAATTGGGGCTGGAGATGGGGAAGAGGAAGAAGAGTAAGGTAACCGGTGGCCCTTTGGGCCGGGTGATCGGTAATCGGTCAAGAACAGCACCGGCAGGGCCGGGAAAAATACGGAAGAAACTGTTTAAAAAAAATGGATCTGTATCTGCATGGGCCACCCGGGGGTGAATCCCCGGGCTACATGACTACACCCCTCCGGGGTGTTTCCGGTATGGGACTGAATCGCCCGCAGGGCATTGGTTGACCATTGGTTGATACTGACCCATGACAGAATCGCCCCAGCGACGTGTTGTAGCTCGGGGTTTCAACCCCGTGAAACAGAGCATGGCCCCGGGACAAATCTCCGGAAACCAACCCGTAAAGACGTTGCATGCAACGTCTCTCTTCCCGAAAACCAGCCCTGTTTAAAAAGAGTTTCTTGAGAGCAGCGGACCCCGCCCCGGCGGGGAAAAAATACGTCAGAAACAAAATAGTATTGCGAGCTGCATCTGGCCTTGAAGTAGTATGGGCTCTTTGGGTTGTGAGGACTGTTTGAGCAACGCGA
>JAAENB010000017.1 GCA_024224995.1 bacterium
ATGGGTCAAGCCAACCTCATTATCTCGTTCGTCATAAGGCATATTCGTCCTCCCTTTTATTAATTTGAAATATTTTTTAGGCCCTTATTAATAGGACGAACGGGAAGGCCTTTTGATGAAATTTTTTTGGGTTTTTTTTGCATAAAATTGAATTTTTTTCAAAAAAAACCGTTTTTTCGTGGGTTGTGACCTCAGAGCTCTTTTATAGAGCCCTTTCGAAGAAGAAAAGACCTCAGAGCTCTTTTAAAGAGCTTAAAGACCCTGCCCCCGAAATAAACTTTTCCTTGACTTTTTAACCCAAATTAACGTTTATTGGACAGAAATAATTGTATAAATGAGCTAAGAAAAGCGGATATTCACACAAGGACATTCAATATGGAACAGGAACTGAATAAAATCAAGGCCGATACACTGGCAGCAGCACAGGCGGCGCAAAACACCGATGATCTGGAACAGATACGGATCAAAATAATGGGCCGGAAAGGGGAACTCACAAAGATATTACGTTCCCTGGGCAGCCTCTCCCCGGAGGAACGGGGGGCAATGGGAAAGCTCTCGAACGAGATTAAAAAAGATATCGAGGCGGGAATCGACAAACGAATCGCGGAACTCTCAGAAGTGAGCGATGACCAGTTGTTAACAGATGAATGGATCGATGTGACTCTTAGCCCGGAAGATACTTCGATAGGAACAAAACAGGGACATATCCACCCTATCGCGCAGATCCAGTACGAAATAGAAGACATATTCAGCGCCATGGGATTTGCCATACTGGACGGTCCCGAAGCTGAAACGGAATATTACAATTTTGAGGCCCTGAACATACCCAAACACCACCCGGCACGGGATATGCAGGATACATTCTGGACCGAAGACGGCAACCTGCTGCGGACTCATACATCAGCGATCCAGGTACGGGGCATGGAAAAAATGGAACCGCCCTTCCGCGTTGTAGGCCCGGGACGGGTATTCCGCTACGAAGCAACAGACGCCTCCCACGATAATACCTTCTACCAGGTAGAAGGAATGATGGTTGATAAAGATATATCCGTATCGCACCTGATTTTTGTAATGAAAGAGCTGCTCCAGGAGATCTTTCAGCGGGAAGTAAAAGTACGGCTCCGTCCCGGCTACTTTCCCTTTGTGGAGCCGGGATTTGAACTGGATATAAACTGCCTCATCTGCGGCGGGTCCGGATGCAGCGTATGCAAGCAGAGCGGCTGGGTAGAACTTCTTCCCTGCGGCCTGGTACATCCCAATGTTCTCAAATACGGAAATATTGACCCGGAAAAATGGTCCGGGTTTGCCTTTGGTCTGGGCCTTGACAGGCTCGTAATGATGCGATATGGAATCAATGATATCCGGCACTTCCACGCCGGAGACCTCAGGTTCATGAAACAATTTTAAAAAAAAACCTGGATATAGAATCTTTGAACTTGAAACTTCAAACTTTAAACCTTGAAACTATTTTATAAACCGGAGTAGAACTATGTGGCTTTCTTTAAATATAATATCCAAAATGGTAGATATAAACGATATCACCCCTGAAGAACTGGCAAACAGGCTTACCATGTCAACGGCAGAGATCGACGGGATTGAGTATATGAACAAACACCTGCGAACAGTAGTTACCGCAAAGGCTGTTGATGTACAGCCCCATCCCAATGCCGACAAACTCACCCTGGTAGATATAGACACGGGCACGGAAAAATTCCGCGTAGTCTGCGGCGCGCCGAATCATAAGAAAGGGGACATTGTAGCCCTTGCGAAAGAAGGAACCAGCTTTAATGACGGGGAATTCGTGATCAAGAAAACTAAAATCAGGGGAGAAGAATCAATCGGCATGCTCTGTTCCGCAAAGGAACTGGGACTTTCCGAAGACCACAACGGCATAATGATCTTCCCCGAAGATACACAATTAGGCGTACCATTAAGCGATCTTTATTCCAACTGGTCCGATGTGCGCCTGGACATTGACAATAAATCGATAACGCACCGCCCGGACCTGTGGAGTCACCAGGGATTTGCCCGAGAAATAGGGGCGCTTCTGGGAAAACCGGTAAAAGACCCTGTTGATTTCTCCTTGCAGGATACGTTTAAAAATACGGAAGACCTGGCAGTAAGCGTAAAGGACGGCGAGGCAGCGCCGCGATACAGCGGCCTGGTTATAAAGAATATCAAAATAGAGGAATCTCCCGAATGGCTTCAGGCAGCAGTAACCTCCATAGGAATGAGACCCATCAGTAATATTGTCGATATCACCAATTATGTAATGGCGGAACTGGGCCAGCCAATGCACGCCTTTGACCGGCAAAAGCTCAGGGGAAATGAAATTATCGTACGCCTGGCTGAAAGCGGTGAAATCCTTACGACTCTTGACGGACAGGAGCACAAACTCACAACAGAGGATATAGTTATAGCCGACAAAGAAGGGCCAATTGCCCTGGCAGGAGTTATGGGGGGAGGCAACAGTGAGATAGAAGACGGCACAACAGAGATTGTTCTGGAATCTGCCAACTTCAATCCCGTAACGATACGGAAAACCGCGCACCGTTTCAATTCCCGGACCGACGCGGCAATCCGCTTTGAAAAATCCCTTTCCCCGGAAACAACCACACCAGCCCTTATTCGCTGCTATGACCTCATCAAACAGGTACTGCCCGAGGCGGAAGCGGTTTCGGAAATTGTAGATGACTATCCCAAAAAACCGGAAGATATCCGGATTGAAATAAACATGGACGATATAAAAAGGAAACTGGGAGAAGATATAAGCGATGAGCGGATCATGGAAATATTGACCTCCCTTGACTATGGCGTGGAGAATAACAGCGGAAACCTCACCATTGATGTACCGCACTACCGGGCAACAAAGGACATCGGTATCCCGGCCGATATAGTAGAAGAAGTGGGAAGAATATACGGGTATGACAATATCGATTCTCAGCCGCCCTTTGTCCCCTGTAAAACCCCGGATAAAAACAAACGCCGGGCATTTGAAAGAGCGGCAAAAGAGACCCTGAGTCATGATTTTAATATGACCGAGATCTTCTGTTATTCCTTTGTAGGAGAAGATACCTTAGATAAATTAAAGATAAATGAAGACAAAGAACTTCGTCTCAGCAACCCGGTGTCGCAGGAGCAGGACCGGCTCAGAAGAAGCCTGGTACCAAACCTGGTAAACGCCATAGAACTGAACCAGCGCTATAACGAAAGTTTTTCAATATATGAACTGGGCAGGGCCTATGTAAAAGAAGACAGAAGCTCTCCGGACCTCATCACTGAAAATTTCAGAATAACCGGAGCCTGTTACCGGAAAAAGGCGGAAACCCCGCTCTTTTATGAGGCCAAAAGAATAGTAACCGGCTTACTGGAAAAAACGCGCGTAAAGAGTTACCGCCTCCTACCGGAGACAAAAAACCTGCCAGCCTATGCTCATCCCGGCAGGTCAATGGCGCTGGAAGTGGCCGGTAAAAAGGCAGGACTCATTTTTGAGCTTCACCCAACAGCAGCAGCGGCATTTGAATTAGCCGGCACTGTTGCTATTTTCGACCTGGACCTGGACTTGTTATACGGAGCCAAAAAAGCCGGCAAAGAGTTTACAGAACTGCCCAAATACCCGGAAGTACCCTTTGAAGTCTCGGTCCTGGCGGACAAATTCGTCTATACCAGTGATATCTGCACCATAATAAAAAAGACCAATTCTAAATTTATTAAGAGTGTGGATGTTCTTTCAATATACGAAGGAGAGCAGATCCCGGAAGATAAAAAATCAGTCTCCATTAAGATCATTTTCGCGTCCAAAGAAAAGACTTTTGACTCAAAAGAGATCGAAGAGATGCAGAATAAGGTGATCAATAGCCTTAACAAGAAGGGGTATACACTCCGGTAATCGGGTCTTCGGCTCCGCTCAGACACCGACCGGGGCGGGGAAAAATACGGAAGAAACTGTGGGTATACCGGGGTCTGTTTTACGAAGATGCTCCGGCCAGGGTTTGGTTCTGAGAGACGTTGCAGTGCAACGCCTTTACTGGCTGGTTCTGTGAAGACGCTTCGTGCAGGGGGTCTGTTTGAAAGAGTTTCTTGAGAGAG
>JAAENB010000018.1 GCA_024224995.1 bacterium
CGAAGTTCCAATTCAGGAACATTTCCGCTTAAGGCAATTTCCAGAACCGGAAGACTGGCGGACGTGTGTTCTTTTATAACAGGTTTTCCCGAAATAGTATTTGGCAGGTCACTAACACGGGAAACGGCATCCCGTATCGCGGTTTTTATTTTTTCAGGGTCCCCGCCATGGGAATCAATTTCGGCCATAATAATGGAAATATTTTCCATGGACATACTGGTGAGTTTTTTAATATTTTCAACTTCAAGAAGCTGTTCTTCTATTTTATTGGTAACATTGATCTCCACATCTTCAGGGGCAGCTCCGGGATAGAGGGTTGTTATTTTCATAACATCAAAACTAATCACCGGGAACTGTTCTCTTTGCAAAAGAAAAGCAGACCCAACCCCCGCAAGGAATATCAGCAGTATGATCATATTGGTGACCCGGGGATTTTTAAGAAAATACTCGCTTAATTTTAACATGATTTTACCTGTTTTGAATATCTAAGCATATAACACAAACATCATCATCAAGATCTTCCGTGTTTGTAAACAATAATAATTTCTTAAAGAGACTCGTAACAAAATCTTCGGCACTCAGAGCCTGCAGCTCTTTAAAAACAGTTTCAATAGTGAATTCAAAATAGTTGTTTTTGTCCGAATCATTGGTTGCTTCCACCAGCCCGTCGGTATATAAGACCAGTTTGCTGTTAGGGGGTAATATTTCCGTGTAGTTCTCATAGGGTTTTTTTAATTGAAAGAGGTCAATATTTTCGGCGATCCCTAAGGGAATGCTTTTGCATTTGTCCAGCATGGTAACCTGGTTTTTTAAAACCAGGTATGGGGGATTATGGCCGGCATTAGAGTAGGTAATGGACCTGGTAGTCGGATCAAAAATGCAGTAAATGGCAGTAACAAAATTACCCCCGGTCTGGTTCAGCAGGAGCTGGTTTAAATAGAGCAGTAATTTGGCCGGGTTGGAATTATTGCCGCCTGACTGAAGAATAAAGCTTTTAATCATGGAGGTAATAAGGGCAGCGGGAACCCCGTGACCGGACACATCACTTAAAAATATACCGATTTTCCTGGAGTCTTCAAAAGTAATAAAATCATAATAATCACCGCCCACAAGATCCATCGGTTTATATAAGGTATAGATATAATCTGCCGGTTTTTTGGGTTCAATAATTTGCTGTTGAATGCTCCGGGCCATGATCATTTCTCTTCTGAATATTTTATTCTGTTCTTCAATGATCTTTTTTTCTTTTTCAAGTTCCAGGGTCCGTTCTTTAACTTTGTTTTCAAGTTGAATATTGAGCCCTGAGAGTTCTTTTGAAAGAGATTCCACACTGTAAAATGCCCGGGAAAAAATCGATGAAAGCAGGTATGCCTGGGACAGGATAAAAATGAAGAGACCAAAAGAAAGAACTTCAATGGTATGGATAATATGGTTATTGTACAGGATATCGTTTAAAATACTGCAAAAGAGAACGGAGCAGCCGAATAGCAATATACCGGCTCCGGCTCTTTTGTGTCTCAGGGCTTTGATGAGGATATAGAAACCGTATAAACAGGTGAGTATGAGAATAACCTGGTATATTTGAATTGTGTAAGAGTAGATCCCAATACGAGAAAAAATGACAATGAGAGAAAGAATAATGCCGCTTGCCAGGATTACCCGAAGAATTGGTTTGTAAAATTCTTTTGGGAAAAGCGAATAAAGAAACATGGTAAAAACAGGGAGCCCGATATAATTGCACAGGTATTCCAGTTTATACATGAATTCCCAGCCCGCCCAGGGAAAGAGGTGGAGGAAATATCTTTCTCCCGTAAGGATTAGCCTGAGAGCGATTAAAAAACAGAAACTGCCAAAATAGAGAGGAGTCATGTTCTTTCTTCTTATGAGAAAAAAACCGAGATGGTATAAGGCAATAATAATAATACTGCCAAAGAGAAAATGCTCTGAGGCAATCTTCTTCCGCCAGGATTTGTTAACATCCGTTTCCCTGCCAAAGAGCGTTGTATGCCTGGCCCCCCCAACGCGGTGGTTGAAGTTGGATACGGTCAATATAATCTCTACCCGGTTTCCCTGCCGGGGGAAGGTAATTACATGGGGAAGATAGTAGGGAACTTCAGCTTGATAATCTTTGCCAACAGTCCCAACTGAACAGATGGTTTTGCCGTTCGCATACATTGTAAACGCGGAGCTTATTATTTTTACATGAATCGCAAGCTGCTGCCAATCCCTGTTGTCCGGGGAGAGAGGATCGTTGCTGCCGGGATTCTCCCGCTCTTTAAGATGAATAATGAGCCGGAAAGTCGCGTATCCTTCACCGGGTAGTTCTTTTTCATCAACGATGTAATTCTTCCAGGGGCCGGGAAGATTAATAAGCCCTGTTTTGGGGGGGAGATTTTCTGCTGTAAAATCTTCGGGAGTTAACAATTGTTCCCAGTAAAATTCCCATTCTCCATTAAGTTTTATGGCCCCCAGGTCTTTGAGCGAATGGGAAGAGAGGTCCAGAATTCCATTTTTGGCAGCAGGAATTATTTCACCGGTATTCCCGGCAGACCGCCCGATCCAGGGAAAGAGCAGAATACATACGCAGGTAATTGCAGTAATAAAATGTTTTTTATAGCGCATATTGCTCACCGAACCTCCCGTTGGGTTATTTTACCCCGGTTTTAAAATTATTAAAAGTAAAATATTTAGGTCCGGCTTAAAAAGTCGTGAAGAGCGGCTTGAGTGAATATTCTCTTTATTTGTTCATTTTTCGGCGTTTTTTTAAGTTTGTTGGGAGTTCATAATATTTTTTTCTTTACAAGATCGCATGAAGCAATAGAATTCCGGGCATTATGGTATATTTTTTATTAAAAGGAACCCTGAAATTTTCAATATTGGGACCCATACTCAATGTTATTTATTACGGCCTTATTTTTTCGGGTATGGCTTTAAGCTGTCTGTTTATATACCGGAGGCTTCTTGCCCTGGAGTATGAGACTGTGAAGGTGAGGATTTTTATTATCCTGGGGCTTGTTTGCATTTTTCCTATTGCCATTGCCAGTTCCGAGATGGTGAATATGTTCTATTTCCCGCCGGATCAGTGGAGTTTTGGTTTTTTTGTTAAACAATTCGTCAAAGGAACATTTAGGACCTTTCATGGGGGGATTTTTCTCCCGGTTTTGTTTGTAGCCATACTAATCCGGGCAATGAAGTTTAAATATGCTGAAGTCTTTGACGCGTCCTTTTTATATATCCCTTTTGCCCACGCGATTGGCCGTCTGGGCTGTTTCCTGGTAGGGTGCTGCTGGGGAGCGAAGATCTGTATCCCTTTTTTAGGAAATGATTATTATTTAAAAACTCCCATTCCTCTTTTTTCAATAGGAATAAACCTTTTACTGTTCCTGTTTTTAAGAAAGGTCTACAACCGCATCTATTCAACCCCTGACGGACCCGCTCCAAATAGAAACATTTACGCTTCCTCAATAGTGGGACTCTATTTTCTTTGTTATGGAATGATTAGATTTTTACTGGAACTCGTTCGCACGGAAAAAGTAGTCTACTGGATATTCACCCAGGCCCAGGCAGTTATGCTGATATTCATATTCCTGGGATCTTTACTGCTGCTGCGGGTTTACCGCAAGCACAAGCGGCAGAGCCTCCCGGATGAAGAAAAAGACGATATCAGTTTATTGTGAGCAATCGTGCTGATAATTTAGTTATTGCGCCCGTGAAAAGAGTGAGACCTCTTCCCGGGGGTAAAAATATTCTTGTTTCACCCCCGGGAAGAGGTCTCACTCTTTTCACAAATGAAGTATGTGCGAATTTTCTCACAGACGCATTAAAAAAAACGCCAAATTATTACAAAACCATATCTGTGTGGTGAACTATGTCAGCAGAGAAGCAGCAGCTCTTTGGGTTGTGAGGACTGTTTGACCGGAGCGAGTTCCGCAGCAATCCAAAGAGCTGCTGCTTCTCTGCCGCGTTAATAACCATAATTAAGCTTCAAGTAGAAACATCTTACCGTATCCTGTACGTAACAACCTTCTTCTTTGATTTATTTCCTGCCCCGTCCGGCACCTGTATAACAATGCGGTGTTTTCCTTTTTTCCAGATCTTATTGTGAGGAAGTATTTCAATATAGTGTTTGTCGGGATTATAGTCCCATATGACTTTTTTCCCGTCTACCCGCAGGTATACGTTCCCAAGGTCGGGACCGGTACCAAGATCTCGAAGGTAAAACTTTATACTTCTCCCTTTCCTGATCTTTCGTTTTTTATACCACACCTTTGGCGGATATTCATCCTTCACCAGGAAGAATTTTCCTATTTTCCGGGTTTTTACAATAAAGGCTTCTTCGTCCCGGTCATAGTTGTTCCCCATAAAATAGAACCCGTCCTTTTTACCGGTCACCGCGTAAACACCGACTTTTTTATAATCCTTTCCTGAATATTTAATACGGATCCTGGCCGGAGTATCAATACAGAGATTGATGGGAAACAGGGCATAGACCCTGCTTTTTACCGTGAGTTTTCTCAAACTGGTCCTGAAAGAAGGATAGCGTTCCAGGAAAACCATTTCATTATACAGGGCGGCTTTTTCATCAAAGGCCAGTGAAAAGACCTTATCCCTGCTTCGCAGTTCCAGGTCGTCGCCTAAAAGGAGGTTGGGCTTATAGTAATATTCCGGTTTTTTTAAGGGAGCCGCGGTCTTCAGCTTCATGTAAAAAACCGACCGGTTATTATTGGCATCATAGCAGGCTATTTTCAGGTTAAGAATTGAGCCCGGTTTTTGAGGGGACAGTATCCCTTCTTTTGTTCTTCGGGAATAAAGGAAAAAGGTGAACGTATTCGTGTCGGAATAGGCATAGTCATAGAACAGGCCCATGCGGTAGGTGAAATTTTTGTTTATTCTGTCGAATCGTATGGAGTGTTTGAGCTTTTTATTAACAAAGAATTCAATCCGGTGAATGGAAACTTTGTTTACATACGCGACTTTGTCATACACCTGGATCTTTACTCCCACCTTGCCGCCAATTACGGGGATATCGTTCCCCCTGATGCCGTAACGGTTCTTTTTTTTGTTTTTCCTTCGGGCTTCAAATATTTCAATGGAAGAAAAACCGTCCACATGGGAATAACCATCCATGGGAACAAGGTGAACTTCCCGGATTACCGGGGCAGAACGGTCCGGAACACGGATACCGTTTGTTAAGGGATTCACCGGTCTGTTTTGGGCGTCGCGCATTTCAAAGTGAAAATGTTCAATACCAATACCGCTCTCACCGGAGTATCCAATAACCGCGCCCCTGGAAACAGGAAATTCATTTTTGTCGAACTCAACCAGGAAATCGGCCCGGTCGCGTATATGCCCGGAATATTTTTTCATTTTTTTATTCTTCAGGATACGCCGGGAAAAGCGGTCCATATGCCCATACATGGTGGAATACCCGTTTTTATGTTTGATAAAAAGAGCATACCCAATGCCCCATTTCCGGAACATAACAGAGCTAACATACCCGGTGTCGGAAGCGTAGATCTTAAACCCTTTCATACCGCCGCAGCTAATATCCAGGCCATGATGGAACCGGGTACCCCGGAATTCCCCAAAGGTGCCGGTAATTCGTTTGGCCCTGGCAATAGGCCACATGAACCGGGCATCGGCCGCAGAAGCGCTTACCAGCAAAAGTATGAGGATTACGCAGAAAAAACGTGCTTTATTCATGCCTGTCATTAAAAAACAGTTGAGAAATATTGCAATCAAAATTAAGTTCTATCTCCGTTCATATTAGCGAACAGGTAAGGGGGCAGGGGGATGAAAAAACAGAATGAGGAGAGGGGGGCAAAAAAGATGCCGTGGCAGCAAAAGGTCATTTTATTAACCCCATATATTGCCACGTACACAATTTTTCTAAGCGGACTCGCAAGCGGAAAGTATACGGGCAAAGGATGGGAGTTTATAGCCGGAGCCCTGGCAGCAGTTCTCCTGTTTCCGCTCCTGTGCAGCATCGTATTATCCCGGATAATGAGGAAATATTTTTAATATATATTGACAATCATCATCTTCGGCTATATAATTTAAACGTATAATTGTGTGGAAATGAAAATGTGTCGAAATGAATATATTGATAAAAAAATATAATATAGGTCTTGTTTTTCTACTGAGTCTTGTACTTCTGGGGAGCTGTGCCAATAAAACGAAGCAGGAAACAGCTCCCATGGCAGTGGAGGGCTATATTGACCTGGAAGAGTGGGATTTTATTAATAACGGTCCAATAGACCTGGATGGTGAATGGGAATTTTACTGGAACAGGCAGTATGAACCAGGGACTATTACCAGTGAAGAACCATCATTTATAAAGACACCTGCATCATGGATCGATACCACTGTAGAGGGAAAAAAATTATCCAGGGACGGGTACGCAACCTACCGGCTCCATTTTTCCGTTAAGAATCCGGGAACCCTGGCTCTCTATATACATTCCATTGCAACAGCATCCAGGGTCTGGATAAACGGAAAATCCGTACTTAAGCTGGGGCATGTCGGGAAAAGTCATACCGATGAGAAGCCAAGAGATATCCCGGAAATTGTCGAATTCCATACCGAAGATATGGATAATGAAGTCCTCATACAGGTCTCCAATTACCGGAGCTATCATTCCGGAATCGTCCGGAGTATAACGCTGGGGACTCCTGAACAGCTGCATAAAATACGGGACCAGGGACTTATTTTTGATGTCTTCCTGTTTGGCAGTTTAATCGTAATCGGTTTTTATCATTTTGCTTTGTTCCTGTTCAGGAGAAATGAACGGGCCTCGTTATGGTTTGCTCTATCCTGTGTCCTGTTCTCATTTCGAGCTGTTTTCAACAATGAGAGAATATTCGCGCAAATTTTCAATTTTATGAGCTGGGAACTTTTTATGACGTTCAATTTTTTAACAATTTCGCTCATTGCTCCTCTTTTTGTTAAATTTGTTTATTCGCTCTATCCCGGTCAAATGTCAAAAAAGCTGAATTATTTCTTTTATAGTTTCGGTATTCTTTATTCTACAATAATACTAACAACCTCCATGCGTATCTTTACCGGTTTTTTATATTATTATCTTCTTGTAGTCCTTATGGCGGCAAGCTATGTAATAGCGGTATTTATCCGTTCGGTTTTTCAGAAACGGGAAGGAGCGGCAATATCGCTGGCAGGATTTGCCATCCTTTTTCTGACAGCAATTAACGATACGTTAGTCGCAGGTGATTATATTCAATCAATATACTTATCGTCCTTTGGACTTTTCTTTTTTTTCCTGGCCCAGGCTCTGAACCTGTCGCTCCGGTTTTCGCGGGCTTTTTCCGAGACGGAAAAATTTTCAGAGCTCCTGGAAGAGAAGGTGCTTCTCAGAACAAAGGAGTTAAATAGTGAACGGGACCGGTTAAAAGAACGGACTGTTGCTATTGAGATAGAAATGGATCTAGCCAAAAGGATACAGCAGAAACTGATCCCCGCCTCTGCGCCGGCCGATTATATACATTCTTTAAATAAACCAATGGACCTTTTGGGCGGAGATTTTTATGATTTTTTACGGTTCAGAGATTCCAAAACTATTGGTATTTTCATTAGTGACGTATCGGGACATGGCGTACCGGCCTCATTTATCACCTCAATGGTCAAGACCAGCCTGCTGCAGGCCGGAGCATTAAAGGATGATCCAGCCATGCTGCTGGGCTATTTAAACGAGATACTAATGGAACAAACAGCCGGAAATTTCGTAACGGCCTTTTATGGCGTTTACTATCCGGAAACAAAAAAGATCCGGTATGCCAATGCCGGGCACAATCAGCCGTATCTTATAGCCGAAAGCGGGATAACGGCGTTTGACGGGAAAAAAGGACTGCCCCTGGCTATAATGAAAACCGAAGAAATGGAAGAGATGGGGAAGGGCTTTGTCAACAATGAATTTAATCTAAATGGGATGAAGAAAATCCTGTTCTATACCGATGGACTTGTTGAAGCTACCCATAGCAATGACACCGGGATTACCTTTGAAGACGCGGGAGTGGAGGATGTTTTATTCAAATTGCGGGACCGGTCCTGCAATGAGTTTATTGATGATCTCTATACGGAACTGGTCAATTTCCGGGGCAGTCCCAATTTTGAAGATGATGTGTGCATGATCTGTCTAAACCTGTTCCCGCAATAAGCCGGTCCGGTTTATTGCAGCGAGATCCCGTGTTTTCGGGAAAGCCCGAACAGTTTTTCCCTGGTTTTCAGCAGTTCCTTTGAATAAATCGGGTTTATTTCCAGGCCCATTTCCAGGATGCGTAATGAATTAAGAAGTGCTCTTTTCCCTGCGCTGGTTTGTCCTTTTGAAAAATAATACCTGGCCTGTAGAGAATAACTTTTTCCCATTTTAGAATATGCTTTAAGCAGCATACCGCTGATAATATTGCTGGGAAACGTAAAAAAACGTTTATACCCGGCAATGGATTTGTCCACGCTCATTTTAATCTCTTTCATGTCCCCGTTTGTTTTCTCAAGCATAAGAGCTTTGTGTAAATAAAAATTACCTACCAGGTAATTGAGGTAGATGTTTTTTTCGGTTTTTTTGTTTATGGGAACTTGTTCAAGGATCATGATGCCGCGGTTGCAAAAATGAAGCAGTTTTTGGAATTGTTCCTGGCTGATGCAATAGGAAATGTAGCGTTCCGAAATATAGAGAAAGAGTTTTTTGTCTATTACATAATCGGGATCGTAGAGAATTATTTCACTAATCGCGGTAACCCCGTCAATGGTAACCCGTTCAAAGTCATTGATCTTTTGATCGGACAAATAGAAACGCTGCAGCATAAAACAGGTGTAGGCGTGTAAAATGTGCTGCTGCAGCCTCCATTTTTCCGAATAGGGTTTCCTGAAGGAGAAAAGTTTTTCTGTTTGTAATGGATTTTTTTTGAATTGAGTAGTGAGATGCGTGTATTTTTTTTCCAATAATTTGAGATAGAGCTTTTCTTTTTTGTTTTTTTCGTACCGGGAGAAAAGATGAAGCATTCCGGCGGAAGGAAGACGCAAGAGGGACAATTTCATGGTAGTCTCTTCAATTTTTTTATTGTTTCTTGCTATCATGTATTTTTTAAGAAGCCAGTTAAGCGCGTACGAAGAGTGCGGATTTTTTTTTAGATAGCTATGGCACAGTTTTAATGCCATTTTATCCTGGCCTGTATCAACATAGGCGTGAAGAAGCATTTTGAAGGCAAGTTCAAAATCGGGGAGTTTGGTATAAATTTTTTTATAGGCGGCAACTTTCATTTCCGGAGTATAGCGTTTGCTGAGTTTGATATTCGCCCATTCATTTATGCAAAAGAAATTTTTAAATCCCCATTTTCTGCCCAGGCTGCCGTTCGCGATGGAATATCTTTTATCGTGCAGAACGAGGAGTCCTTTTGCCCTGATGATGTCGAGCCAATAGTCTTTATTGTCATTAACCGCTTCTTTGTCCAGGTAGAGCAGGACATTCATTATTGAAACCAGGTCGTATGGAGGGGCAAAGCGCGGATCGAGACCGGGAGGGATTTCCTTAAGGATATTGTGGTTAATATAGCGAATTCGGGAACTGAAGATGGTGGGATCTCTGGGTTCCCAGATATTAACTTTTTTGTTGAGCCGGAAATACTTTTTTAGTTTATTTTGCATCTTTAAGGGGAGTACTTGAAACGTGGCATTGGAATACTTCATGTTTCGAGCGTATTCAAGGCTCGAATTATTGATATCCGATGCGAGAATAGTAAAATTCCGAATTCCTCCTTCAAGAAGTTCAACAGCATAGGTTAGCACCTCTTCACCGGTAGAGCAGGCAAAGATTTTGACTTTAAATACTCGTTTTTCTTTTTGAGCCTGAATGCTTAATTTTCTAAGGTGTATGTTTATTCCTTTGATATATCTCCATTCCCGGTAAAAGCTCGTGGTGCAAAGCATAAAGAATTTATCGACAACTGTTTTTAGTAAGAGGGGGTTGTCTTCCAGGTCATCCAGGGAGCGAATCGCGTTGGAGTGGAGATAGCGGTATAAAACGGAATCGAGTTGTTTCAGGGATATTTTTTGGGTAATAAAGGCAACTGAAATATTGGTCGATTTACCAATGATCCCGGCAACCGCGCTGTAGAGTTTTTTTTGAGGATACCGGGGTTTTGTGGAGGCGTATTGTTTAAGAGAGCGGATTAGTTTTGGCGATATGGAATTAAGCCTCTTTTGGTTTTTTTCAAAGAGCCGGGTAACGAATGCGATATCTTTTGGATGGGTAATATAATAATAAAAATCAACCACGCTGCCGGAAATCCGGGTAAAGTGAAGGACCGGTTTCCCTGCGCAGGAGACCAGGTAATCATCGTAAAAGATGGGGTTGTACGATTCGCCCACAATATTGGCAAGATAATATTTGAAATTAGATGGTTTTACCGAGATTTCTTTGTTACTATCATTTTCTGAAAAGAGGGGAGCGGCATAAAGAAATGAAAAACGGGGAGCACCGGCAAAAAGAGCCAGGAGCATGAAACCGCTAATTATAAGAACGAGTTTTTTTTGAGAAGAAGGAGCACGGAAAAAGCTGCATTTTTGCACTGCTTACCTCCTTCCCTGTTGTAAGAGCCATGTGTATAATTCCGGGTTGTTATATGTTTGTGTCCAGGAGTCGTGACCGGCATTTGGATATACGGTAAAGCGGACGGAACTGCCGCATGCTTTGAGAGTGGAAACCATATCTTTGGAGCGGGAAAGCGGAACAACCGGGTCCTTGCCGCCGTGGAAGACCCATAGCGGCATTTGTTTTATGCGGCAGGCAAACTTAGGATTCCCGCCGCCGCATATGGGAACAGCAGCAGCGAATTTTTCCCGATGGAGAATCGCCAGCCGCCAGGCAGCAAAGCCGCCCATACTGAAGCCGGTTATATATATCCGTTTGGGGTCAATATTGAAGGAACTGGTAACGCTG
This sequence comes from bacterium, assembly GCA_024224995.1. Next base: position 10,952 of record JAAENB010000018.1, read on the forward strand.
CCCAGCAGGGCTATGAGATCGTCGGTATAGTCTTTCCAGGTCATGTTCCGGGCGCATTGAGGTGAAAGGGTAATAAAGGGGAAATCGGGGCGTTTTTCAACAATATTGGGTATGCCGTTTTTTTTCAAATATTCCAGGTTTCTTCCCCGTTCATTAACGCCATGAAGAAAAAGAATAAGGGGCCAGTGTTTTTTCTTTTTTTTTCCGTACTCTTTTGGCAGGTAAAGAAGATAGTTAAGAAAAACCTTTTTGGAAAATCCTTCCCTGGTAAGGATGGTATCGGAATAGCAATAGCGCTGCTGTTTCCCGGCCTGGGGCAGATTCTTTTTACAGGTGGTCAGATGGCGGCATGAGCCCATTGTGAGCACCAGGGCAGTAAAAAGGCTTATTTTTTTTGCCGTAGTTAAAATACTATTGGTCTTCATAATCGTTTCTATTCTTTATTTATATATCGTTATAATTTATCACAGGTATTATTCCTTTGTCAATAAGTATATTCGGAACAATGGGCTAAACGCGTGTTGGGTGTTTTTTTTGAAGCGAGTCGGCAGTAAAAAAGTGCTTGCAAATTTTTGATTTTTTAAGAGAAATAGAATGGGATTTTATTAATATAGTTGGATGATCTATTATATGACACTTGAAGAAGCAATAGAAAAGAACAAGGTAATTCGCATTATCGCATATTCCGTAAGCGATTATGTGGAAAAACATATAAAAGATGTTTTAATTGGAATTCTTGAAAAGCATAATTGCCGAAAGCTTTTTGCGCCAATATATACCTGCATTAAAGAGCTTATTATTAATGCGGTAAAAGCTAATTTTAAACACATATATTTTGAGAATTATACTCCCAAGAATGAATCTTTTGACATGATCAGTTATGATATGGCGCTCCAGTTATTCAAGCTGGAGCTCAGCAGGCAGAATGCGGACTACCTGAGAGAGATTGCCATTCGGAATAATCTCAAATCGGAGATACGCTTTAAAGTAACGGGTGAAATTCTTGAAATTGCCATAATTAACCCGGTGGAAATGACTGAGCGTGAGCGGAATAATATAGCCCGGAAGTTGAAGGATTCCCGGGAGTGTTATGATATCGCCGAATATTTTTTTAAAATGGAGCATGATCTAATGCAGGAAGGAGCGGGGCTGGGGTTGGTACTTATCACCATAATGCTGAAGAGTCTTGGGGTAGAGGGGAACGGATTCCGGATTGAGTCAGAGAACCGTACAACAACTGCGACCATAAAAATACCGCTCTGCCCGGAAACGGTAGAGCGCTACCTGGGACGTCTGGGCTCGGATTAAAAAAGATTAAAAAAAAAGCTGCCCGAAGGCAGCTTTTTATATATTCAAACTTTATGTGTGAAAATTATTCGCACAGTTCGAAGAGAGCAGCAGCTCCCATTCCACCACCAATACACATAGACTCGATGCCGTACTTAACACCTTTTCTTTGCATGTTAGCGACGAGAGTAGCAGCAAGTTTTGATCCTGTACATCCAAGTGGGTGTCCAAGAGCAATAGCGCCGCCGTTGATATTGATTATTCTGGAATCACTATCGGCAGACCACATGCTTTTGTCTCCAATACCGAGCTCACGAGCACAGTAAATAGCCTGAGATGCGAATGCTTCATTTAATTCGAAGAGCCCGATATCTTTAATATCGAGACCAGCGAGTTTGAGAAGCTTGGGAATAGCGTATGCAGGGCCTACGCCCATTTCATCAGCTTTACATCCCGCAGTTGTGTAGCATACAAGCTTAGCAAGAGGCTTAACGCCGTATTTTTTTACCGCTTCTTCACTCATAATAACGGAAGCAGCAGCTCCGTCTGTAGTTTGTGAAGAGTTACCAGCAGTAACGGAACCGGTTGTTGAGAATACAGTTCTCAGTTTTCCAAGTCCTGCTGCTGTTGTTGATGCCCGAACACCGTCATCGAAATCCTGCATAGCAGTTTCTCTTACGTATGATCCGTCGGCTTGCTCAACATATTTGTCTGCTTTAGTTGGAACGATCTCAGTGAAGTATCCGTTCTTCTGAGCGTCAAGAGCTTTCATATGTGACTGAAAAGCAAACTCATCCTGGTCTTCTCTGGATACGTTATACCTGTTTGCTACGTTCTCAGCGGTGATACCCATTGAGATGTAAACATCAGGATTTTCTTTGGCCCAGTCGGGATGAGGTCTTGGGTTGTTTCCACCCATAGGTACGATAGACATGGACTCAACGCCGCCTGCCATAGTTACCTCAGACCATCCGGCCATAACTCTCATTGCAGAAAGAGCGATTGATTCAAGTCCTGAAGCACAGAACCGGTTAACGGCAGCGCCGCCAACGCTGTCAGGGAATCCTGCCATTTGAGGCCCAATTCGACCAAGGTTGAGACCCTGTTCAGCTTCGGGGAACGCACTTCCGATCATAACATCGTCAACTGCTCCTTTGTCAAGACCGATTCTATCTACAGCGCCAGAAAGGGCTTGTGTAAGAAGACTTTCAGGTCTTGTTTGTGCTAAAGCACCTTTGCCACGTCTACAGCCTGGTGTTCTTACAGCACTTACAATATATGCATCTCTCATAAAGTTTTCCTCCTATTCAATATTTAAGGAAAGCCTACATCATTAAAGGCTTACCGGTCTTCATTATATGCTCTGCCATCTTCTGAGTCTCTTCAGTTTTCCAGAGTCTAACAAAGGCTTCTCTTTCAAGCTGACAGAGGTAATCTTCAGATACGAGCTGACCTTGCATAGCTTCTCCACCAGTCATACAGTAAACAGCTTCCTTAGCTATTGTTTCCATGTGCTTGGGAACAAATCCGCCAATACTCATGTTGTTCATTTCTGCCCAGATCATACCTTGAGCTGCTTGACCCATTACCGGGACTTTTCGCTTTGCAGGTGGGTTGTATCCGTCATCAACGAGCTTGAGAACTTCTTTCTTGGCTTCGCCAATGAGAGAGTCTTTGTTCATGATGATTCTGTCTGTAGATCTCAGGTAACCGTTTCTTCGAGCTTCAGCAGCAGACATGGAAACCTTAGCCTGTGCAACCATCTGGAATGCAGGGATCAGGTATGCGCCATAATCAGCTAATTTAACAGTCTTGGGTACAGAGTCCATGTATCGCTGCCAGAGGTGAATCATTCCACATCCGCCGGGAACAAGACCTGCGCCAAGTTCAACAAGACCCATGTAAAGATCAGCATGAGCAACAATCTTGTCAGCTGCAAGACAGATCTCACATCCGCCGCCAAGTGTCATGCCGTAAGGAGCTGCAACGATTGGAATTGGAGCATATTTAACGCCCATGATTCCTTCGTGAACACCTTTGATGAAGGTATCAATTTCATCGAATTTTCCTGCTTTTGCAAGTTCCAGCATATAAGAAAGGTCGCCGCCCGCAGAGAAAGCACCTGGCATTCCGGGAGCCTGGTTACCGATAACAACACCGATACCATTTTTCTCAACGTATGTAGAAGCTTCTTTCATGAAATCGAGCATGTTTTTGTTCAACGCATTCATCTTGGAGTGGAATTCAATGTTGAAAACACCGTCGCCAAGATCAATAAGAGAAGCAGAATCGTTTCCGCTAACTTTCTTGTTGTCTGCTCTAAGGTCTGCCAGGAAGATACAGTTTTCACTGACCTTAACATCCTGGTAGCTGTTGCTGGTGAAGTCAAAGAACTGCTTCTTGCCGTTCTGGACTCTATAAAAACTCTCATTTCCGCCTGCCAGCATAGCTTTGACATTTTCAGGAACCGGTAGTCCGTCAGCTTCCATTTTGTCACAAACTTTTTTAACGCCGACATTGTCCCAGCTTTCAAAAGGACCACACTCAAGAGCGTATCCCCATCTCATAGCATTGTCAATACCAACGATTGTGTCTGAAATTTCAGGAACACGGTTTGCAGCATAAGCGAAACATCTTGCGGCAAGTTTCCAGGCAATCTTTGAAAATTTGTCGTCGCTGAAGAGAAGCATGTTCTGCGTTTCAGCCAGAGTTTCACATTTTTTAGCTTTGCTTGCTATTTCAGGCTTTTCTTTCTTGTTGAATACAACATATTCGCCTGTTTTAACATCCAGAACTTTAGAGATCTTCTTCCAGGTTGCGGGATCAACTTCTTTCTTGTAGAAACCGCCCTTGTCCTTGGTTTTGTTTCCAAGGCACCCTGCTTCGATCATTTTGCTGAAGAATGCAGGCTTTTTGTATATCTCTCTTCTTTCATCATTTGGCAGAAGCTCGTAAGAGTTTTCCATTAGATGATCAAGAGTATCAAGACCTACAAGGTCTCCGAGAGCAAAGACAGCTGTATTTGGCATACCAAAAGCAGGGCCGAATACTGCGTCAAATTCAGGGATAGTGATGTCTTCAGTGTCCATAAGCTGGAAAGCTTCACCAATAAGACCAACACCAATCCTGTTTCCAATAAAGTTTGGAGTATCTTTTGCCCAAACAATACCTTTACCAAGAATCTTTTCTCCCCATCCTTCAATAAAGTCGCATACTTCTTTACTTGTGTTGTCGTCTGCAACAAGCTCAAGAAGCTTCATATAGCGTACAGGATTAAAAAAGTGCATAATAAGAAAATTTTCTTTGAACTGCTGGCTTCTGCCTTCAGCCATAGCTGAAAGAGGAAGACCTGAGGTGTTCGATGCTATAATAGCACCTGGTTTCATAACCTTTTCAATTCTGGCGAAAAGATCTTGTTTAATCTTGAGATTTTCAACTATAACCTCAACGATTAAATCGCAGTCTGCAATTTTTTCGAAATCGTCATCAAGGTTTCCTGTTTCCAGTAAATCCAAGTCAGCTTTTTTGTCAAAAAATGCAGGTGGTTTTGATTTTAATTGCGCATCCAGACCACCTTTAACCATCCTGTTTCTTGCTGTGGGATCTTTTTTTTCCTCATCTGTTAAATCAAATGGAACAATGTCCAACAGCAGAGTGCGAACGCCAGCGCCGGCACAGAGAGCAGCAATACCACCACCCATGATTCCGGATCCGATAACAGCTACTTTCTCGATCCTTCTCATAAAAACCTCCTGTGAAATTTTTTAGATTAAAGTAATATTCAAAAATATTTTTCCTGCAATAACGTTTGCAATTCTGGTTTTCGTTATTACTTTAATTTATCTTAACGTTGATTTTTTCCTGCTCATTCTTATTCCAAATAAAAGAATAGTAGAACAGGTTGATATTATTTTTTTAAGATAACCTTTTTATCTTGAGGGCAGTATTTATTTAATAACTGATATGTCAATATTTATAAACTCCGGCCTGTAAAAATTACTATAAAAATACCATTGAACTTTTGTCTTTTTTAAATTTTAAGATTATTCTTTAAATTTTGTTGACAATAAAATAAATAATTACTATATGGATATTTTACGATGCAGCAGACACTGTTGCTTAATAGTGGTATGCATTGATATCGTAAAAAAATGATCCGGCGTCGTACCCAAGTGGCTAAGGGAGAGGTCTGCAAAACCTTTATTCAGCGGTTCGAATCCGCTCGACGCCTTATAACAGCCTGCATAACGCTGAAAAAGTTGTTAAATTTTTCACGTTTTTTTTGTAATTCTTTTTTTGTAAATTAAAGAAAGCAGGTTTTCAGCCCAGGTGGTGGAATTTGGTAGACACAAGGGACTTAAAATCCCTTGGACCTTGTGTCCGTGCGGGTTCAAGTCCCGCCCTGGGCAATAGTTTTTCCCTTCTTTTCCTTTATAATTCTTTCATTAAACAATTTCTTTCCTGTCCCCAATTCCCTTACTTGAGAGTGCGGACCCTGCGAAGCAGGGAAAAAATAGATCAGAAACTAAATAGCATTGCGAGCTGCATCTGGCCTGGAAGTAG
>JAAENB010000019.1 GCA_024224995.1 bacterium
AATAGGGAATGAGGCTGTTCAGAGGCTTGCTAAAAGCGGGGCCTTTGAGCCGCTTATGGACGCCGGGAAAACATCAGCGCTGGAAGCAAAAACGGTACTTGCCTCTCTTGTTGCTGACAAGAATCCGGAAGTTTTTCGCGACCTGTACAAACAAGGTCTGTATCCGCATTTGCAGCCCAAACTTGAGGTAAGCAGCCCCGGAGATCTATTCGAACAGGAAGCGGACCGGGCCATCAATTTCAGGGCCTTTACAACGGGAAATGATATTTTTTTTGCAAAAGGGGAGTATAATCCGGCAGCAAAGAGGGTAAGAAGCTCATTGCACATGAGTTGACCCATGTTGTACAGCAAAAAGCCGGTATTAAGAATTTTTTAGAAGTGTGTTCTTTAATGGCAAATGAATATAAAGATGATGAAGAAAAATCTGAGTTTCTTTTATTAATAGGTGAAAATTTAGGAATAAGCGAGGTGCGACAATAAGAAAATTAAGCCGACTACAATTATTATACTTTTGAGTCTATCATTTTTTTTAGTTGTGAATTAGCGGATGAACTATAGTGAGCCACTAATCAATATATCCGGTACTGATTTAGATGGAAATAAAACAGAAGAAGACTACAGGAGTTTAGACGAAGGGACTCCATACACATATATAAAATATACAAGTGAACCATATTTTTCAATCACTGAAAGCAAAGATGAGGACTCTAAATAATGTAAATCAGTGACCCCACCAGGATGCGCAAGGGATATGGAGGGTTTAGTCCGGAGGTCTTCCGCAGGACCGTAGCGAAGCGGAGCCCGGAGAAGCCCGGCCCGCAGGGTGCGCCCGACTTAGCCCCAATCAGCAACTATGAGGCTGCTATTTTTTTTCCTTGTCTCTTCTTCTATTATATGATACACTCTAAAAAGAGAGATTGTACCCTCAAGGGACGTCTTTTTTTACGACAGAGCGCTAATATCTGAAAACTGATTTTTAGAGAGAATAGAGGATGGATGGGAGAGAAGAGCTAACAGCTGTTGGCGAGAGCGAGGAAAAAAAGCAGACAAGGGTTTTCCGGTTTGTAGTATTATATACGGTGATAATAATAGCATTCCTGGTATTGCTGCCGGGAATGCTGTCATCGGACTGGAAGAGTTCGGCGGATTTCCATAGCTGCATACAAATAACCGGGGCATTGATAGCCATAATCGCGTCAATAGCCTGCCTCATGTACTACCTGGGCCTGGAGAGCAAATACTTCTTTGTAGTGAGCCTGGGATTTATGGCCGACGGGAGTGAAAACCTGGTTCACGGGCTGCTGGAATTCCGGCAATTGTTTGATGTAACGGGAATGGAAATGGAAAAATTTTTTCCCGGAACCGATATTGCGGGAAATTCCTTACTGGCGATACTCATAATTATCGCGATGCTGGTGGGAGACAGGTTGAAGAGGTCCGGGCGGGTAAGGCGGGAAGCAGCCAGGTATTCGCTAATGGCGTTTTTACTGGGAGGAGGCGTAACAGCGGCGGCACTATTCATACCGCTGCCGGAGTTTATTTATCCTGAAAAAATAGTGTCACGCCCGGTGGATTTGATCATAGCAATATTATTCCTGGCAGCGTTTTTCCTGGCCTTCCGGCGTTTTATGGAGCATAAAGATATATTTACGGGCATGCTCATCGCGTCCATATTGCTCACCATAGGCGGGCAGGTTTACCTGTCATTTTCAACGCGTTTGTATGATATCTGGTTTGATGTAGCGCACTGGGCAAAAACGGTCAGTTTTATATTCCCTATCCTGGGAATAACAATAGAAGCGTCACGGGAAATGAAACGCTCTCGGGAAGCGGAGTATGAACTTATAACAACGGAGGTAAAATTAAGGCAGGTATTCCACGCGGTATCGCCGTTGTACGCGGCAGGAAGGGATTATAAATTGCTGAGTGTGAATAATTCATTTGCCTCCATGTTTGGGAAGTCCCGGGAGCAGGTAAAGGAGCATAAATGTTATGAGGTGGTAAAATCAACGGTATGCCGAACCTCCCTGTGCCCTTTGAAGAATGTCAGTGAAGCGGAAAACGAATACACCACTGAAGCCCTGACCCATAACGGGAAAAGCAGTATTACAATGGCAGCGAAAGAATACCGCAGCCCGGAAGGGAATATCATAGGAATTGTCTGTACCATAAACGACATAACCGACCGGAAGCGGGTAGAGAACGAGCTCAAGAAAAGAGTGGAAGAGATAGAGGTACAGGACTGGGTCAAGACAGGGCAGACAGAACTAAGCACTGTTATGCGCGGAGAGATCGATGTACTGGAACTCTCGGGAAGAATAATATCCTGTCTTGCCGGGTACCTGGATGCCCAGACAGGAGCGCTCTACCTGCTGGATGACCAGGAAGTTGACCCGGAAGAGAGCAGGGTCGTGTACCGGATGACCGGGAGTTACGCGTATAACCGGAGGAGGTATTTATCCGGGGAAATTGAACTGGGCCAGGGCCTGGTAGGGCAGGCAGCCCTGGAGAAGAAGTCGATTTTTTTGAATAAAGTACCGGACGATTACATGAGAATAAGCACCGGCCTGGGGCATACCGCTCCGAAGTATGTTCTTGTTTTTCCCCTGGTCTTTGACAATGAAGTGCGAGGGGTGTTGGAGCTGGGAAAACTGGAAAAAATTACCGAGATCCAGGAACGCTTTTTGCTCCTGACCCAGGAGAGCATTATCATTAGCCTGGAAGCGGCCAGGTCGCGCCAGCGCATGGAAAAGTTATTGCGGGCAACCCAGGACCAGGCCATAGAATTGCAAATCCGGGAAGAGGAGCTCCAGGCATCGAATGAAGAATTGGAAGAGCAGACCTCGCGGCTCCAGTCATCGGAGGAGGCGTTAAAAACACAGCAGGAAGAGCTGCAGGCAACCAATGAAGAGTTAGAGGAAAAGACGGAAAGTTTAGAGGAACAGACGAATAAAATAAGCCGGAGCAATATAGAGTTGGAGAAGATACGAGTGGAGCTGGAACGGAAGGCAGATGAGCTGGAAATTTCGAGCAGGTATAAATCGGAGTTCCTGGCAAATATGTCCCATGAACTGAGAACGCCGCTTAACAGCCTGCTTATACTCTCCCAGGATCTGGCAGGCAACAAGAAAGGCAACCTCGCGTCGGACCAGGTGAAATCGGCGGAGATAATATATAACAGCGGCAATGATCTGCTTAAGTTAATAAACGAGATCCTGGACCTGTCAAAGATCGAAGCCGGCAAAATGACGCTGCACCTGGAAGAAGTCTCCCTGGATGCCATCGAGAGGAAGATCCGTGATAATTTTGAGGCAGCGGCACGGGAAAAAGAGATAGATTTTCAAGTATGGCAGGGAGAGGGCATACCCAAGATCATCCGGACGGACGCGCAAAAACTGGACCAGGTGCTGAAGAACCTGGTTTCGAACGCGATAAAATTTACCGAAGAGGGGAGCGTTACCGTAACAATGCAGCGGCCGTCGCCGGGAACGGATCTCAGCCACAGCGGCCTGACCGCGCCCGAAACCATAGCATTTTCAATAATCGACACGGGAATAGGGATCCCGGAGGAAATGCAGTACGAGGTATTTGAAGCGTTTCAGCAGGGAGACGGCAGTACATCGCGGATGTATGGAGGCACCGGCCTGGGGCTTTCAATATCACGGGAGCTGGCCTCGCTGTTGGGCGGAGCGATTGAATTGAAAAGCATCGCGGGAGAGGGAACAACCTTTACCCTGTATGTCCCGGAGTTATACGAACGGAGAGTCGTGCAGCTGCCGGAGCGGAGAACGGAAGAACGGGTAGAGACTCAGGCAGCAACAGCAACTCCACGGGCAATAATGGATGACCGGAAGAGCGTCAGGGACGGAGACAGGGTTATCCTGGTAATAGAGGATGATAGTAATTTCGCGAAGATTTTATATGACTTATGCCAGGAACGGCATTTTCAGTGTATACATGCCGCGAACGGAGAAGAGGGGCTGGAACTGGCCGGGCAGTATATTCCGGAGGCGATTATTCTGGATAACAGGCTCCCGGGAATGCATGGGATCGGGGTACTGGAAGAATTAAAGGATAATTCCGAAACACGGCATATTCCGGTTCATATGATTTCAGTGGACGAGGATAACACGGACGCGTTTTTAAAAGGGGCAATCGGGTATTTAACAAAGCCCGTAAAGAGTGAAGAGTTGAATGCCGCGTTTACCAAAATAGAGAAACATCTTACGAAGAATATAAAAGATCTTCTGGTGGTATCGGGAGATGATGATATAATGAGAGGGATCATAGAGCTCATCGGAAACGGAGACGTAAAAACCGATAAGGCGGCTCAGGGAATGGAGGCCCTGGACCTGCTGGGAAAAAAAACCTATGACTGCATGATACTGAATTTAAACCTGCCCGACATGACGGGGGTTCATTTTTTATGGACCATGGAACGGGGAGAGGGTATTTCCATACCGCCGGTTATTGTATACGCGGGCAGGGAGCTTTCGGAAGAGGAAGAACAAAAATTGGAGCGGTATACCGGCACACTGATCGTAAAAGAGGTACGATCGGAGGAGCGGCTCCTGGATGAAACAGCCTTGTTTCTTCACCGGGTAGTGGACAAACTGCCGGAGAATAAAAAGAAGATAATCACCAGGCTTCACGATAAAGACCAGGTCTTTCGAGGAAAGAGAATCTTACTGGTGGATGACGATATGCGGAATGTTTTTGCCGTAGCCAGGGTACTGGAAGATAATAATATGGAGGTCGCAAAAGCGTCAAATGGGAAGAAAGCTCTTGAAATTCTAGAGGAAGATCCGTATTTTGACCTGGTTCTAATGGATATAATGATGCCGGTAATGGACGGTTACCAGGCAATGAAAATTATCCGGAAACAGGAACGTTTTAAAAAACTGCCAATAATCGCGCTCACGGCAAAGGCCATGAAGCTGGACCGGGAACGGTCTATTGAGGCAGGGGCCAGTGATTACCTGGCCAAGCCTATTGAAATAGGGCGGCTCCTTTCTTTGATGAGGGTGTGGCTGTACCAGTAGGGGGAAGGTAATCGGAGGCCCTATGGGCCGGGTGATCGGTGATCGGTTAAGAATGACACCCGCGGTGCCGGGAAAAATACGAAAGAAACTGTGTCGGTACCGGGGTCTGTTTTCACCGGCCCCCCAACCCCTCGCAGGGGTCGCACCCCTCGCAGGGGTCGCACCCCTCGGAGGGGTCGCAAGAGTTTTTGAAAATGAGCTAATTTTAGCCCGGGGGTTTAACCCCATAGGGCAGCAGAGCAGAACCCCGGATAATATCTTCGAGAACAGGCTCTGTTTGTAAATTAGTTTCCCAGAGCTATGGGGATTTCTCATAACGTGGGGCTTCCAGCCCCTCGTTATGAAGAAGAAGGCCCTGTTTCAAATCCAGTTTCTTGAGAGTGCGGATCCTGCGGAGCAGGGAAAAAATATGGAAGAGGAAAAAAAGAATAAAAAGAACGATATGAATAATGATGATTTAATACCAAAACCAAATATATTAATAGTGGACGACAAACCGGAGAATTTGGCCGCCCTGGAAAAAATACTCGAGGATCTGGATTGTGAAATAATACAGGCAGAGTCCGGGAACCGGGCTCTGGAGATGCTGCTTGAATACAAGGTGGCGTTGATATTTTTGGATGTGCAGATGCCCGAGATGGACGGTTTTGAGACCGCGGAGTTAATCCGCGGGGTAGAGGATACCAGGGATATACCGATTATCTTCGTAACGGCATACGGAAAAGAGAAAAGTTTTTTGTTTAAAGGGTACGAGTCCGGGGCAGTCGATTATATATCAAAGCCCATAGAGGCCTATTACCTGAAGAGCAAGGCAAAAGTATTTCTGGAACTGTATAAACAAAAGGAAAAACTTGCCGGGATGCTGGTTACGCAGGAAGAGATAACGGAAAAACTGGTAAAAACATCGGGCGAGCTGGGGCAGGCGAATACGCAGCTAAAAGATGAAATAAACAAGCGGAAGAGTGTAGAGCAGAACCTGAAAGATATAAACCGGCAGCTGGAAACCCTGTCAAGAGTTGATCCCTTAACAGGCCTGTCCAACAGGCGGGACATATTCGAAAAAATGGAGTATGAAATAAAAAAAGTTTCGCGGACAAAGAGGAATTTTGCCATTCTTCTTGGATCGATTGACGGTTTTAAAGAGATTGTAAAATCCCGGGGATACGACGAAGCGAATTCTGAAATTACAACCCTGGCGCAATTGCTGCGGGACAATATACGGGCTCATGATGTAGCGGCCCGGTGGGGAGAAGATGAATTCCTTATTTTTTTTCCGGAAACAGACCGGGAAACCGGCATAATAACAGCGGAACGTATCAGGAAAGAGATTGAAGCAACGGAGCATATCACCATGAGTTTTGGAGGAGCTGTTTACGATAATTCACAAACTCTTGAGGAGACGATCAAAACAGCTCATGAAAGGCTTGCCCGGGCAAAGGAGAGCGGGCAGAACAGGATAGACTGGTAAAAAGAGGCAGGTGTTTAAGTGAAGGGAAAGCCAAAGATATTAATCGTTGATGACAGGGAGGAGAATCTTATTTCGGTGGAAAAGATTCTCGTAAACCTGGAAGCTGATCTAATACGGGCGGAATCGGGAGCACGCGCGCTTGAGAAAGTGCTGGATAATGAGTTCGCGCTTGCGCTTATTGATGTACAGATGCCGGACATGGACGGGTATGAAACCGTAATCCTTATGCGGCAGGATGAAAGAACAGCGCATATGCCGGTAATTTTTCTTTCAGCAGTTTACTCCGATGATTATTACCAGTTAAAAGGGATCGAAACAGGGGCAGTTGATTTTATGACAAAACCCGTTGTACCGGAGATTCTCATAGGAAAGGTGAAAGTCTTTTTGGATATGTATAAACAAAAAGAAAGGCTTTACAAGGCGAATAAAGAACTCCGGGAAAAATTGATCCTGTCGGAAAAAATGGCAGCCCTGGGAAAGCTGGTCTCGGGAGCTGCTCATGAAATAAATACCCCCCTGGGGATAGGCATAACGGCCTTAAGCGACCTTGCGGGGAAAAATGAAGAAATCGACAGGATGTTCCGGAATAACGAAGTAAAGAGATCCGATCTTGAACAGTATCTCGCGTCTGCCGACGAGACCTGCGCGATAGCCCTCTCCAACCTGGGCAGGGCTGTAGACCTGGTCAAAAGCCTGAAAGTGGTGGCAGTAGACCAGTGCAGTGAGGAGAAACGGAAATTTTTCGTAAAAGAATATTTTGATGATATCCTGTTGAGCCTGCGGCCGGTCCTGAAAAAAACCAAACATACCGTAACACTTTCCTGCTCCGGAGCAATACAGCTTGTTAGTTATCCCGGGGCGCTCTCTCAAATAATCACCAACATGATAATGAATTCTCTTATTCATGGGTTTGACGAGATCGAGAGTGGAGAAATACTAATTGAAATAGACCAGGCGGATAATCACGTTGTTATACGGTATGGCGACAATGGAAAAGGGATACCGGAAGAAGATATTCCCGTACTCTTCGATAAATATTATACCACCAGGCGCGGAGAAGGAGGAAGCGGACTTGGTATGTATATTATCCACGACCTGACAACACGGCTCTTGGGAGGGACTATAGAGTATCTTCCGGGCGACAGCGGAGCGGCTTTTGCAATAACCATCCCGTAATGAGAAGCCGACTTTATTCCTTACCGGGTTTATCGACTTTGTCTACAATAGTATTATAGACAATATCCATATCCCGTACCGGTTTGCGCAGCACGGAATCATCCTGAAGACCCAGCTTGCTGAGTTCTTCGGGAACCCGGTAATCGAGCGAGCCGGTATGGATGAAATATTTAATCCCGGGACGGATCTTATGGGCCTGCATAACAACATCATTTCCGTCCATATCGGGGAGCCGAATGTCGACGATGGCGGCGTCGAATTCTTCAGCAGCGATTAATTTCAAACCTTCTTCGCCGTTTATGGCGGTTTTCACTGAAAAACCGTAATCTTCAAGATAGTCTTTGAGCATTTCACTTACCATTTCTTCATCATCAATAATAAGCAGTTTAATTTTTTTAGCGCCCATAACTCACCTCGCAGTACCCGTTTCCACCGGGAGTTTAATATTGAAACGCGCGCCTTCCCCGGGAATTGAATCGGCCGATATTATACCTTTATGATTATTGGTGATAATAAAATATGAAACAGAGAGGCCCAGACCCGTGCCGGCACCCACACCCTTGGTAGTGTAAAACGGTTCAAATATATGCTTCAGGGAATCGGCATCAATACCGGGCCCATTGTCGGAAATAGAAATAATGGCGAATTTTTTATCATCCTGATTTTCTATACCCGTGGAAATGGAAATTTCCGGTTTGAAGGAACTGTCTTTGTCCTGTTTTTCCGCCATGGCATGAGCTGAATTTTTAAGAAGGTTAAGAATAACCTGTTCAATTTCGGTTTCAATACAGGGGACCGGGGCAAGGGTGTTTTTGAAATCCCGGATGATATTGATCTTTCTGAAATCGTATTTTTTTTTAAAGTCGTAATCTTTGGAAGCGATCTCAATGGTATTGTCAATGAGCGTATTAATATCGCAGGGAGCAATACGGGAATCACTTCTGCGGCTGAATTGGAGCATATTGGAAACGATCTTCGCGGCCCGGCTGCCTGCTTCCCGCATACCTTCCAGGTAGTTGAAGATCCCCCGTTCCGTTAAATAGCTTCTAATGAGCTCAAGATCAATATTAAGATCGGCCGCGGTTTCCCTGTTTTTTTGAAGATCAGGCGACAGCCTGCTGAGGCTCACCTGGATCCCCTGGAGAATTACCCCCAGGGGATTGTTTATTTCATGAGCCATGCCCGCGGCAAGTCCTCCCACGGTCATCATTTTTTCGGTCTGGATCATGGTGTCGTGCATTTTCAGGCGCTCGGTAACATCGTTGAATATGGTCAGGATAATATCATCAACAACAGTTATTTTGAATTCCACATCAAGTATACGCTGGTCGCTGCAGGTCATTTTGATAGGCCCAAATTCGATTATTTCTCCGCTGGAGATCGTTTTCATGTTTTTCATGTATTCGGAATATATTTCCTGCCGGTATTTTGGATCGGGAAAGAATAAAGACCAGAGCTGCCTGATGCCGGGAAAATCTTTCAGCGTATACCCAAAGGTCGTGGTGAATATATTATTGAGATAATCGATCTTATTGAATTTGCTCAGGAGAACAGGGAAGGGGAGCTGTTCCAGGATCGTACGCAGCCGTTTTTCCTCCCGCTCAAGTTCCTGCTGAGAAATAATGAGTTCTTCGTTTTGAGCTTCAAATTCTTCGTTCGTCGCTTCCAGTTCTTCCAGGGCGGCCTGGAGCTCTTCATTGGTCGCTTCCAGTTCTTCGTTCTTAACCCGGACCTCAACTTCGGCCAGCTTGCGGTCGGTAATATCCGTGGATATTCCGCAGGTACAATATATATTACCGCTGGAATCGTGAAGCGGGAATTTAATTGAAAGATAGGTATGAACAATGCCGTCCTCGTTAGGAGCCTGTTCTTCAAATTCCAGGGCTCTGTTTTGAGAGATCACCAGCAGGTCGTTCGATCTGAATTTCCGGGCAATGGTTTCGGGGAAGATCGTGTAATCGCTCTTGCCTGAAATATTGTCCCTGGAAACGGCAAAGAGATGTTCAAATTGTTTATTAATAGCGATATAATTTCCGTTAATATCTTTCAGGTATATAACTGAGATCGTGTTGTCCAGGATCGATTGCAGCCGTCCTTCACTTTGCCTGAGCGCCTCCTCAATGCGTTTTTGCTCGTCAAAGAGGGTTTTGAGCGCGAGATGGGTTTTAACCCTGGAAAGGAGTTCAATACCGGAGAAGGGTTTTGCCAGGTAATCGTTTGCCCCGGCCTCCATACCGGCGATCATATCTTCAACCTGGTTTTTGGCAGTGAGCATAAGAATGGGAAGTTTCCCTGCGGGATATGTTTCACGCAGGCGTTTACAAACTTCATACCCCGACATCCGGGGCATCATAACATCCAGCAGTACAATATCAAAAGGAGATCCCGCGTCTTCCCGGAGTTCAACCATCTCAAGAGCTTCAATGCCATTGGCAGCCTTCGTAACGGAATAATTCCTGAGAGAGAGCTGGTTTGAAAGAACCTGGAGATTGATCGGTTCGTCGTCCACAATCAGGATGTTATACGGGGGTTCCAGTTCCGGTTCTTCCGGGACTGCTTCTGTTTCCGGCTCTGTCATTACGGGAATGGTATCCGGCACTTCATGAAGCGCGGCAACAGGAGAATTTTCTTTGTACCGTAAGCCGGCAGCGGGTTCGGCTTTTTTTTCTGATGCGGGCAGGGAGAAATAGAAGCGGGACCCGGCCCCTGGTTCCGAATCAACACCAATACTGCCGCCGTGCAGTTCAATTAAATGCTTGCTCACGGTGAGGCCCAGGCCCGTACCGCCGTATTCCCGTTCAATAGAACCGTCGGCCTGCTCAAAGGAAGAGAAAATACTTTTCTGTCTGTCGCTGGGAATTCCAATCCCCGTGTCCGAAACAGAGATTGTAATAAACCCGTTATTTTCTTCCCGGGCCGAAACGGTAATAGAACCCGACTCCGTAAATTTAATGGCATTTCCCACGAGGTTGTGCAGGATCTGCAGAACCCGGTTTTCATCGGCATAAACAGCGGAGAGCTGCTCCGGAACCGTATTCAGCAGCTCCAGGTTTTTGCTGCTCACAAGAGAGCTGGAGAGTTCAAGAACAACATCGGTGATGGTAAACAGGTCAATGGGCCGCTTTTGCAGGTTGATATCCTTATGGCGGAGCCGGGAAAAATCGAGGATATCATTCACCAGGTTTGTAAGCCTGCGGCCGCTGGCGGCGATCATTTCCAGGTTATGGACCGTACGGTTGGGAAGAGCCCCTGTGGCTCCTTCAATAAGAGATTCGGCCAGGCCGATAATCCCGTTAAGCGGAGTCCGCAGTTCATGAGAGGTATTGGCAAGGAATTCATCTTTCAGTTTATCCAGGCGCTGGAGCTCCCGGTTCATCCCTTCAAGGTTCTGGGAATACCCTTTTATTTCATTGATCATAAAGTTAAAGGTTGTGCCCAGGGAACCGATCTCGTCATTTCCATGTATCTCGATTTCTTCGAATTGCATGCTTGTGGTGATTTTTTTCATTTCATTGGAGAGCTGCGAAATGGGTTTGGTAATAAAACGGCCAAGAATATATAATATCATCAACGCCAGAACAGTGGCAGCGCCAATATACCCCGTAGCATTGATAGTCGTTTCCTGAACCGAATCGATAATATCCTGGGTATACACCCCGGAGCAGACAATCCAGTCCCAGGGCCAGAAATATTTCGCGAAGGTCGTCTGGGGTTCGAATACATCGGCGCTCCATTTGGAGTGCCAGCTATACTTAACAAAACATTCACCGTCGCGCTGCGCGTTAATGGTCATATCTTTAAAAGGGGTCGGCCCGGTACGGTCTTTGTTATCGAACATATTTTTTCCTTCATACTCGGGCTTAAAGGGATGCATGACCATGAAGCCGTCCCCGTCGAGAATAAAGAAAAACTCCGTTTTATCGTAGCGCATATGGCGTATTTCCCGAAGAACCAGCTTTTTGGCTTCGTCAATGGAACGGGGCATGGACGGATCGTTACGCCAGGATTGGTTTCTTATTTCGTGTTCGTAAAAGTCCATAAGGGAGACAACAGAGGTAACAACGGCTTTTAACTTCCCTTCACGCTCTATGATCTTTTCTTCTTTTAACAGGGGAAGGACCATGAAGTAGACAATGAGAGAAAAAAAGAAAATAATGATGATACCCGAAAGGTTGAGCTTCCATTTGAGTGAGATATCCCTGAACCGGGGAAAAAACATGGCGGTTCTTTCTTTTGCGGACTCTTTTTTCATAGTGTTTTAATTATATCCCGTTATGGGACGCTTGTCAAGCTATTGTCGACGTAAATGAGAACGGTTTGAACGAAGTGTGACGCTGTATATAAGGTATATCGACCCGGAATGTAAATTATGCCTGCCGGGAGCAATACCTCTGCAGAACGTTCGGAACTCGCTCCGCTCAAACAGCCTCACAACCTGCCGAGGCATCACTCCCGGCAGGCATAATTTACATTCCGAACTACGTTTTTCGGTATATTAAGACACGACCGACCCTGTATAGCGGGGTGCGACCCCTGCGAGGGGAAAAAATACGTCAGAAACTAAATAGTATTGCGATCTGCATCTGGCCTGGAAGTAT
>JAAENB010000020.1 GCA_024224995.1 bacterium
TCGTAATTTACTAGTATTACTAGTATTGAAGTCAAACAATCCGTGTAAAAGTAATTTTCTCAGTGAGCCTGGTACTAGTAATTATAATTTACATATTTTTACAAAAATATCAACAGTTTTTATTTAGGAACAACTCTAATAAATGATGCTGTGGGTCCAAAACTTGATTCAGGCATCGCAAAAAAAAGCAAGTACCTGCCAAAAGTAGTTCTGAGTTTTATTTATGAACAATTACCTGCCTAAACCCGTCTGATTTTTGCTGAAGGTATTTTATGCGTAATATTCTACTGGTGGAACCATCATATAATAATAAATATCCCCCTCTTGGACTTATGAAAATTTCAACATATCATAAGCTGAACGGTGACTTTGTTCAATTTGTAAAAGGCACCGACAGTTTGTTAAGTAGTAGGAAGTGGGACAGAATATATATAAGTACTCTTTTTACTTTTTATTGGGATATAACAATTAAGACGATAAAATATTACCTTAATTCTGTTAATTCCCCAAAAGATATTGTTGTTGGCGGAGTAATGGCTACACTTTTTTCTGAAGATATTAAAAAGGAGACAGGTGTTACTGTTATTTCAGGGCTTTTGAATCAGGTGGGGGGTCTTGATTCAAATAATCATCCACAGCCAGTAAAATTTTGTAAAAAAGCTTGATTTTCCCCAAACTGAACACTATGATTGGATAAATACTTACTATGGATACTCAGAAGATTGTACTTAATTTTTTACGAAAGAAAGGCTGGCCGGAATATGAGAACACAGA
>JAAENB010000021.1 GCA_024224995.1 bacterium
CACCATTGTCATGTTTCTGGATGAATTTCAGAACACCCGGATGCCCCAGTACAAATTCAGCATAGCAGGATTCATGCAGGAAGCTGTTGAGTCTCCCACATGCCCGCATTTTGTCACCGGTTCCGCCATGAGCATCCTGTCTAAAGAAATCATAGGAAGAGGCGCCCTGTTCGGACGGTTTGACGGTGAAGAAATCCGGGCAATGTCAGAGTATTACGGCGCAGAGCTGGCCCTGAAAGCTTCCCGCTATTACAAAACCGAAATTTCCGAAATCATGGCCCCGGTTACAGCAGAACGCTGCGGCGGGAACCCGTTTTACATTACAGCAGTTGTCAGGCAGGCCGCAAAACAGCGGAAAAAGATAGCTGATGAGGAATCCCTGAACAGGATCATGGCGGTTGACATCACATCAGGTTTTATATGGGGAGAACTTAATGATCAGGTCACACGGTGGATTGCCCGGATAAACGGACACAGGATTACAAAATGGATACTGTATCTGTCTGCTCTGGATGAAAACACAGAAGAAGATAAGAGGGGCAGGCTGAATGTGGAAAGAATTCAGAGAGAACTGAAGCAGCGGGAGGGTAAAACTGTTCCTCTTGACGAAATCCGGGATGTACTGATTAAACTCTCCCGCGG
>JAAENB010000022.1 GCA_024224995.1 bacterium
AGCATAATCATTCTCAGTCGTACCCATTTGCCGGGTCCATTGCTTAACTCCCAATGAGTTATACTTCACCAGGAATATGTCCCAGCCACCGTCGTTTGTATTCCCGTCCAGGCCGCCTTCTGTACACCCGGTAATATAAATATTCCCGGTGCTGTCTACTGATACTCCATAAACATAATCACTCTCAGTCGTACCCATTTGCCGGGTCCATTGTTTTTCTCCCAATGAGTTATACTTCACCAGGAATATGTCAGAGCCACCTTCGTGTGTATTCCCGTCCAGGCCGCCAGAGGTAAACCCGGTAATATAAATATTATCAAAACTGTCTACTGATACTCCCATAGCCCGATCAGTAGTAGTGGTACCCATTTGCCTGGTCCATTGTTTTTCTCCCAATGAGTTATACTTCACCAGGAATATGTCAGAGCCACCTTCGTGTGTATTCCCGTCCAGGCCGCCATAGGTAAACCCGGTAATATAAATATTATCAAAACTGTCTACTGATACTCCACGAGCATAATCACCCTCAGTGGTACCCATTTGCCGGGTCCATTGCTTAACTCCCAATGAGTTATACTTCACCAGGAATATGTCATCATCTCCGGCGTGTGTATTCCCGTCCAGGCCGCCTTCTGTATCCCCGGTAATATAAATATTCCCGGCGCTGTCTACTGATACTCCACAAGCATAATCATTCTCAGTCGTACCCATTTGCCGGGTCCATTGCTTTTCTCCCAATGAGCTATACTTCACCAGGAATATGTCCCGGCCACCGTCGTTTGTATTCCCGTCCAGGCCGCCAGAGGTATACCCGACAACATAAATATTCCCGGCGATGTCTACTGATACTCCATGAGCACAATCACTCTCTGTCGTACCCATTTGCCTGGTCCATTCTTTTTCTCCCAATGAGTTATACTTCACCAGGAATATGTCAGCAAGTCCGGCGTTTGTATTCCCGTCCAGGCCGCCAGAGGTATACCCGGCAACATAAATATTCCCGGTGCTGTCTACTGATACTCCAGCAGCCCAATCATTATCGGTCGTTCCCATTTGCCGGGTTCCTATCCAGGGATCAGGCGAAATAGTAACCATAACGGTATACTCCCGGGTACTCCAGTCTTCTTCTGTAACAGTATAAATTACATCATTGGTAAAATCATTCACCGTTGTACCGCTTGCCTGGTTGAGTTCGTTTATTTGTACGGATCGCCCTGTTGTAGTAAAGGTAGCGACAAGACCGGTTACATTCGTACCATACGGTACTGCCGCGGTTATGTTTGTCTCGTCAATAACACCGGTTACATCTTCCGCAAGGGCCGGATTTTTTGCCGCTTCAAAGCTAAAGGCAGTTATTCCAGGCGCTTCGGATTCACCATCTTGATTAAAACCACTTTGACCGCAGCCGATAAAAATCAGCATTATCATAATTATAGATAAAATTATTAAAAGGTAACTCAAAACTCGTTTCATAAAACATCCTCCTGGTAAATTAATTTGTTTTAAAGATTTTATTTCTTACATTCAACTACTAAGGGCAACTCCTTTTTTAAAAATTATTTAAACTTTTCATCACGCGGCGAATAACAGCTGTTGAATGCCATCAAGACCCGGACCCGTTGGAAAGTGTTGACGAATCAAGCCCAATATAGAACTTTAAAAAAAAATAACGTTAAAATTGTTTACAGCTTCCGGAGGCGCAGTACAGTATGGAATAATTATTAAACACCATTATATTTTTTTAACATAATAACTCCAAAAATATCAG
>JAAENB010000023.1 GCA_024224995.1 bacterium
ATATCGACCCGGAATGTAGACTATACCCGGAGCAATGCCTCGGCAGAATGTTCGGAACTCGCTCCGCTCAGACAGCCTCACAATCTGCCGAGGCATCACTCCGGGTATAGTCTACATTCCAAATTACGTTTTTCGGTATAGTAAGACATGACCGACCCTGTGTAGCGGGGAAAAAATACGAAAGAAACTGTTTAGAAAGAGGATTGGGAATAAAAAGAGACTGGTTGCCGGAACTCTGTCAACTGTCAACCGCCAACTGACCTTAGTTTCTTAAGAGCACCTGACCCTGCGAAGCAGGGAAAAAATAGATTAGAAACTAAATGGTATTGCGGGCTGCATCTGGTCTGGAAGTATCCCTCTTCTAAATGTGAGGACTGTTTGAGCGAAGCGAGTTCCGCAGCATTTAGAAGAGGGATGCTTCCAGGCCCGCTCACTAGCAAAATTTAGTTTCTTGAGAGAAATAACTGCTTAAGTTTGAAAGACAGATGTTGCGAAGTTTGATGTGTTTGCCCTGGATGGTATCGAGATTAAATGCTGATGATAAATCAGTATGGGCTTCTTTTGTGATTTCTTTGAATTTCGAAGGGTAGTGGGTTTTTAATGCCAGGAGAAGAGCTTTGAAGCTGTCGAAATGACGCATATAGTCTGCGTTCTGTTTGTTTTCCAGCAGGAAGTTCGACGCGATAATTATATTTTTTACAACAGTCGTATAGTTGTATTTATTTATCGTAGTGTCGCTTATATTCAGCGGCAAGCCAAAATTAAACAGGACATTCCATGAAGGTTCTTCTATCATATTTAATCCTTGATCTAATCCTCGATATTTTCTTCGAAGACCTGGATATCATGCAAATCTGTTTCTGAACCTCGTTGTTCTTTGAGGGACCGGAATAATTTTTTTGAAGGACGGTACATTCGGGCGTTTTTATTTTCCGCCAGCAGGATTAATTCTTTTTCCCAGTTTTCCTGTTTTTTTACAAAATATTCGGCCGCAAAGTTTATTGTCTCAGGGGGAAACCCGTTTTTTGCGGCGATATCCATGATCGCGATTTGATCTTTATTCGTGACCTCATTGATGGGAACAAGGTCAATATCAAGCGTTTCCCTGTTGTCTATTCCCAGGACATGGAGCAGTGAACCTCCTACCAGCAGCCAGTCGCCCTGTAAATTTTCCAGGATATCATTGTATAGCTTTATAATATCTTTTTGTTTCATCCGTATATAGTACGCGACAACATCTATACCGTCAAGAGATTTTAGTCACTGCTGTTCTGAGCCCCTGATGTTTCACCACTGCCGTCTTGCCAGTTCCCGGCGTCTGCCGGATTGGTGAGGACCGTTCGTTCCATGGAGAGTATTGTGCCGGAACTTCCGGCTCCCCATCCCCCTGACATGCTAATCGTATCAATATCGGTACCGTTATATTGCAGAGTCAGATCGGCGCCGTCATTGTTTAAGCTTCCCGAATAAATTTGATCGGCTGTTTTTGTTGATACGGAATTGTCATCGGTCCGTTCAAGTAAAAAATATGAATTCGCCGGAATGGTTCCCGTAAGATCAATGCTCATATCACCCTCAATTGACCAGGGACCAAGGACAATGTCAGAGCCGGTATTGTTATGCAGCTCAATCCATTCATCATAGATACTGCTTGAGGTTCCGGCCCACCCGATCTCGGAGATAACAATATCCAGTACGCTAACCGGCAGGGCACCGGAAGTGTTATCGCTGCCCGGTGTGGCATAGGTATAGAGCGTATACCCGCCTTGAATATTTACCTGGGTATTGGTGGTAAACCAGTTGGCGGCTGTCTTTCCGTCCCCATATACGGCATTCCTGGCCATGCTTTTTTTAAGACCCGTAGACCCGCTGATGTTGGTCCCGGCAAAGCCGTCTCCGTCACTGCCGTCTCCGGCATAATCAATTATCGTACCATCAGGACTTTCCAGGATCAGCTCAACCCGGTCATTGGGTATGGATAAATCACTAATAACTATATTCGGAGCGGACGCATATGCCGATGAAACCATATCTTTTGTTTGAATTACCAGGGTACTGTTTGCCAATATGGTGCAGCCGCTTAAAACAAGGGGTTTCCCGCTCATGGCAGCCCCTTTAATGGCCCAGCCGCTGAGGTCAATAGTACTGCCGGTCATGTTTTTCAGTTCAATAAACTCATCCTGGTATGAAGAGGTTCCGCTGTCGTTCAGGTTTCCCATCCACATCACTTCATTGATAATTATTTCCTGGAATCCTGCTGTATCTCCCGTGGGAACAGTTGCTACGGAAGTTCCTTCATCCCAGCGGGCGTTCCATTCCTGCATATACTTTTGCGCGATCTCTTTTGAATGAATAAAGACCAGGTTCTCGTTGTTCTCTTCGTTGGCGCTGTCGCTCCAATTGAACGATCCCGTAATAACAACAGCATCGTCCTGGTCCGCGTCCAGTATCATGGTTTTATGATGCAGTTTTCCGCCCTCACTGCCGTTTACGTGAAGATTGCCGTCTATTTTACAGGGAATGCCCCGCTGTGCCAGGTATTCTTCGGAGCTGTTGCTTAATTGAGATTCATCAAATATTCCCTGTATGGTGATACCGTCTTTATGTTTTTGTGCCAGCTGGTCATTGAGATAGCGATGGGGAAAAGAGAATATCATAAAGTTAATAGTACTCTCCGCGGCGTCAACCTGTTCCATAACATGGTCCATTACTCTTTTTCCGTCCAGGTACTGGGGCGCGAAAAGAACATCAACTTTTACTCCCTTGATGTTATGAGTAACAACGGAGTCGACAGCGCTTGCTCCTGAAATTTCCAGAAGGTATTCGAATTGCTGCAGGTAGGTAGCGTGAATGTTCTTGTTCTTAAAGACTATTGTGTTATTATTATTCCGTTCAAATCCGGAATCCGTAGAATTTGTTGATCCTGTGTATACGTATTTATGTCCATAGGAATCGGAAGCCAGGGCGAATTTATTGTGCATTATTGTGCTGTTATTAATAAGAATAAAGTCGTCAAACCCGGAATCCGTGGGAAAACTGGTTCTTTGTTTTCCCGATACGGGGAATTTGCTGTCCAGGGCTTCGGCTATCCGGTTATACCCGTCATAGTAGTCGCCTGTTTTGGCGGCAACATCGGCAGAACCGTCTTTATTTCCCACAAACCGTACATGAACTCCCCGGTTTACGGCGTTTTCTATTGCCTGGATAACGTTTTCCCGGTTTAAACCGTAAAAACAGAGGTCAAGATACTCATTTGTTGGGTGGTTGTTTATAAGTGATATCAGGGCGTCATCGAGATCGGGATCGCTAAAGGGATTGGTGAAATATATGGAAATAGAGTCGAAATTATAATTTTCGGCCTTTGTCAGGTCATGGAGCGATTCCCTGCACCCGTTAAAGGAAAGAAGCAGTAAAATAGCCGAAATTGCTACAGCAATGGTTTTATAGTGTTTAAATTTCATTTTAACAGCCTTTTGTATATTCTTTATATAAGAATAAAGATACTAAAATTTTTTCCTGCTGTCAATAGATAGGGAATGAACGCTAACTGGGGGGCAATGAACAACAGTCTTTTTTCTAGCGTGAAATAATCACGCAAGTGTGTGTTTTTTTGTTTTAATGCTTGACGAAAGAGGTTGTTTTTGTTATATTGAAGTGAAAATATCACGTAAGGAGGGGCGGCATGCTGGTTAGATTTGTTATTGAGAATGTATTCTCATTCGGTGAAAGGAAAGAATTTACCACTATTCCAAATAATCGTCTAAAAACACTGGACAATCACAAATACAATGTAAATGGGATTGATCTATTGAAAACATGTGCTATTTATGGGGCAAATGGTGCTGGTAAGTCTAATCTTATAAAATCATTGCTATTGCTTCAAAAATTAGTTCTCAGGGAAGAAATGTCTTTTAGAGTAAACAGGACTCAATTTAAGTTTAATTCTGAAAGTGACAATAAAAAACAAATTTTTGCAGTTGAATTTATTCAGGAAAATACAGCCTTTTATTACGGAATTGAACTTTTGGATGATCTAATCGTAACAGAGGAGTTGTATTTATCCGGCCTGGGCAAAAAAGAAGACAAACTTATCTTTGAACGCAAAACGGATGAAAATGAGAGTACTAAAATTACCTTTCCGGAAGAGTTTGAGAAAGATGAAAAAAGTCAAATATTAAAATCTGTTCTACTGGAAGAATTTATCAACCCCGATGAGCCTGTACTGAAACTTATATCAAATAGAGAGAATAAATTTTTAAGTGATGTAAAGAAAGCTTTTCGTTGGTTTGAAGACACTCTTCAAATAATGACTCCTCAGTCAAGGCCAATAGTTCTGGTTCATAAACTGGAACAAGATAAGGAATTCAAAAGGTATGCAGAAGATATTCTTCGTTCATTTAATATCGGAATTACTTCGTTAACATCAGAAAAAAAAGAGATTAAAGATTTTTTTGGTGAGGAGCATCAAGAATTTGTTGAAAGAGTATCCAGGGATGTTGAAAAGTCTCAAGACAACATGCTTTGTTTATTAAGCGAGAATGCAGGCGAAATTCTATTCGAAAAAGAAGACGGAAAAATATGGGCTAAAATACTTAAAGTCGGACACATTGGAAAAAACGATAAACCGGTTTTATTTGAATTAGAAGAAGAATCCGATGGCACAATACGGCTTCTGGATTTTATTCCGGCATTTCAAGAAATGATTAATGAAAATAAGGTGTTTTTCATAGATGAAATTGAAAGGAGTATTCATCCGCTCCTTATAAAAGAATTAGTAAAAAAGTTTTCTTTAGATACCCGGACAATGGGACAATTAATGTTCACCACACACGAATCAAATTTGCTCGACCAGGAAATCTTTAGACAAGATGAAATATGGTTTGCAGAAAAAGACAAAAATGGCTCTACAGATTTATATTCTATAAGTGATTTCAAAGAACATAAAACTACCGACATCCGCAAAGGATATTTAAATGGGCGTTATGGTTCAATACCGTTTTTAGCAAATCTGCGAGACTTGAATTGGCATCAATATGATACTGACAAATAGACTTTTTGAAAGGAAACCACCTGGTAGAGAAGCAAAAAGTATCTATATTTTCTGTGAAGGCGCTAAAAGAGAATATCAATATTTTGAATATTTCAAAGAAATGGACTCTCGAATCAATGTTGAGATTTACAAACTACACCCACATGAAGACAACTCTCCTCTTGGTTTGCTTACTATTGCAAAGAAATGTATTATCGCTAATGAAGAGAGTCCTATACCAAAATATATGTTCCAGGAGAATGATGAAGTCTGGATAGTGCTGGATACAGACATAGATAAAGATGAATCTCGCAAGCCGCAAATAAAACGAGTTAATGATGAATGTGAACTAATGCCGGATTGGTTTGTTGCTCAAAGCAATCCTTGCTTTGAGGTGTGGCTGTATTATCATTTTTGCTCTGATAAGCCTGTTTTTGTCGGCAATGAATACTGTATTAATTGGAAAGATTTGGTCAATAAATCTATAAGCGGTGGGTTTGATTCCAGGAAACATCCTATTTTTATAGAAAGCGCAAGTGAAAATGCAGAAAAAAATTTTGAGTCAAAAGCAGGTGAACCAACTATCGGAAGCACTGAAGTTTTTAAATTATCAAAAAGTATCTTTTCCCTGGTGAAAACAAAAATAGAAAGGGTTCTGGAACAAATAGACTCCAATTGACCGACCCGGCATCCTGCAAGAGCTAATTTTATTTCCCCTGATCCTCGGCTTTTGCGTCGGTCATGGCTCTGAGCAGGGCTGCGAGAGCATTTATTTTCCCAGTGTCGGTATCGCATTCCAGTGCCGTAGAATAGGCTTTATCATATTCACCAATCTTTGCCAGATCGTTTGAAATCTCCAGCAAAAGGTTGGGTTTAAATCTGGAATCTTCAATTTTCTTAATGAATCTGCGGGCCTGGTCCCATGTTTTTACAGCCCGGTCTTTTTGCCCTTCTTCCGCAAAGGTTTTTCCGATATCTAATAAGGCACGTGATTTTTCATAGGGTTTGGTCATTTTTTCAGTTATTGCAAGGGCTTTTTTCCATATTTTGTGAGCCCGGTCTTTTTCCCCGGCTTGGGAAAGTGCTTTTTTTAACTCTATAAAGGCAAAGTAATCTCCCCGGGACTCGTCAATGCCTTGAATTAATTCCAGTGCTTCATCCCATATTTTTATGGCCCGGTCTTTTTTCCCGGCTTTCGCAAAGGCTTTTCCTGTTTTTATTAAAACTATGGATTTATGATAGGAATCTCTTATGCTCTCAGCCACGGTGAGGGCTTGCTCCGGCTTTCCTGCATAGGCAATGGCCATTGCTAAACTAGACAGGGTATGGGTTCTCGATGAAGGAATTGTTTTTAAACCCTTATAGTCAATAGCGGCCTTGTGGGCTTCATTCAATATTATCATGGCCCGGTCTTTTTCCCCTGCTTCCGCAAGTGCATTTCCGATTATTGTCAGGTAACGGCATTTATAATAAACATCCGTAATTTTTTCAGCAAAGCCGCGTGCTTCTTCCCATATTTTTAGAGCCCTGTCTTTTTCTCCTGCCCGGGCAAGTACTTTTCCGATCTCTGCCAGAACAAATGGGGGGTCAATGCCTTCCGGTAAGGCCTTAGCCGTAGTGCGTGCTTCATCCCATATTTTTATGGCCCTGTCCTTTTCCCCTGCTTTTAAAAAGACTTTTCCAATCATTATCAAGGCCAAGGATTTTTGGAAGGAACCTGGCTGGCTCACTATTGTTTTGAGGGCTTCGTTTTTTTTCCCTGCTTTCGCGAGATCTATCGCAGTATCCGCTAAGATAGCGTTTTTAGTTTCGGAATCTTTACTGCTCTCAGCCATTTTACGGGCTTTTTCAAAGTCACCATTTCTTGAAAATACTGCGGCGCATTGATGTAAAACCGGGCGATCAAAATTTCTATCGCATAAACGGGTTAATTGCCGGTTAACCTTATTGGGAAGACTCTGAGTGCCAAACCATAATGCAAAGCCTCCCGAAAGAAGAAGCAGCGAAGGAGTGAGGATGAAGATACTTTTTTTCATTTTATTCATGTTTCTTGTTATAACGGAGTATTGGTAAATTGTCCAGAAATTTTTTTTACGATAGTTCTGAATTATTCGTTCTTAACCGAATTGTCTTGACTTTTTGCAATTATAATGCTTAAATTATAGAAGATCTTATTGATATAATAATTTTGGAGGTTTTTGAGTTATGAAAAAATTATCCCTATTGGTCATTGTTATACTATCAGCAGCGCTCCTGTTCTCATGCGGCAAGAAAAAGGAAACAAAAGATGAAGATGCACCAGGTACTGTTGATACAAGCAATACTGTAAATTTAATTACAGTACGAGCAGATAGCTGGCCGCCTTATAATGGAGATCCCAATTCACCCAATCCGGGCTATATGGTAGAGGTGGTAAATCAAATTTTCAAAAAAGAAGGATTCCTTATCGATTATAAATTGATGCCCTGGAATAGAAGTCTCAAAGAGGTTGAAAGAGGAAAATATGATGCGGTACTAGGTGCCAGTGTTGAATGCGCAAAATGCGTAACACCGAAAGAACCAATTCAAACCTTTCAAAATCGCTTTTTTGTTAAAAAGGGATCAAAATGGCGATTTAAAAATATCAAGTCACTTGAAAACAAGAGTGTTGGTGTTATTGCAGATTACAGCTATTCTTCATCCTTTGATAAATATCTGGAAAAAAATAAAAAGGACAGCAAAAGGATTGCTATTATGTTTGGAGATCTTTCACTGCAGAAAAATATCAAAAAACTCCTTTCCGGTCGAGTCGATATAATTCTCGAAAATCCTGTTGTTCTCCGGTGGGAGATGAAAACCATAGGAGTAATGGATGATGAAATCATTGACGCAGGAATGCTTTCTGATAGCAAAGACAATCTTTACATGAAATTTTCTCCGGCAAGCAACAAAAAAGCAACATCGGAAAAATACTCAGCTCTGTTTGACAAAGGCATAAAGGCAATGAGAAAGTCCGGTGAACTGGGAAAAATACTTAAGAAGTATAATATGAAGGATTGGAAATAAAAAATAGTTCCTTTTTCATAGCGTGGGTTTAAAACCCCTCGCAGGGGTCGCACCCCTCGCAGGGGTCGCGCCCCACGCTATGAGAATGGAGATTTTTTTTGCCTATTGAACAGTAAAGCTGTTGCTTACCCCCGTATATTCACTGATGTTCCCGGTCCACCCCGATTTCCAATTACCGTAATGACGAAGCCGGTAAGTACCCGCTTCTGCCGACTCGGGAATTGCCCAGGAAATGGTGATGAGCGAGTATGAAACACTATTCCGGTTCCACCGGTACTCCGTTTCCGGGTCATTATCCGTGGCAATGGTTTCCCACTCATTGCTCGCGGAGAGTTTTTCAACAGCAAGAAATGATTTCATATGACGCACATCATTATTCGGGTGGGCACCCCAGAAAACAGCACTGGCCACGGGTGCGTTTGTTCTGTTATACGAAGAGTCGGGCTGGGATTTTACCGTACCCCAACTCTTAAAAGGGGGTTTATCGTCCAGGATAACATTACCCACAATTATTACCTGCTCACTTAAGCGGTCCTCAATGGAATCAATGCCAAGGGCATAAGAGGGAAGGGCGATAGAAGAATCAAAAGTGTTTGCCAGGTCATTAACCATTTCCCTGATCCCGTTCAGGGTATAGGGACCAAAGACATTTGAACCGCCTTCGTACTGTTGTGACGCGTACTCCTCGCGGGTGGTGAGGTAGCGGCAGTCGCTTCCGGAGAGAGCGGCTATTTCAACATGAGTAACATCGGGGAGTACTGTTTTCAGTTCGGCCCTGATCCTTCTTCCGGCCATGGTAGAGACCTCAAAGGGCAGCCCCACAATGGCAAAGGAGCCGATCTTGATAATCTGTATGGCGTGTTTCGTAGCCCAGGCATCCTCACCGGGTAAAATGACCGTGCCGGAATCGAAGGCAAGAAAGGGAACCTTTTCCAGCTGGCAATTTCTTTCATCCTGAGCGTCATCGGCACCCAGGGTGAGCCCCAGGAGGATATCGAGCGCTCCCGGCAGGGAGCCTGTGAGGCAGTCACCATAATCATTATTTTCAGACACATCCCGGGAGCATCCTTCGTTCTCGATCAGGCCGCTGTCGCCATCTTCAGTTGAACCTGCCGTAAGTGCCAGGCCCACAGTGCCGGTACAGAGCCTGCAGTTGTTTATATCTTCGTAAACCGGGTCAACACCGCTGTACATGACCTGATGGGGCTCAATATATTCGGAAGAAATACTAAAATTTTTAAAATCGACAAACATCTGCCGGTATTCAACAGTACCGGAAAGTTCAGTAAGGGCATTGCTGTTGAGTGAATCGGCCAGGGCAAAGGCGGTTTCGGCCCGTAATTTGACCCGTTCATAATCATGGTCGCCTAATGCGGGGTAGTCCCCTTTGCTGTTTAACGAAGCACCGAAGTACGCGGCATCCTCGGGAAGGTTTCCGGAAGTATCGCCGCAATCACTCATGCCCATGGCAGCCACATAGGATGTTTCGGAAAGATCGCTCTTTCCTTTTTCCAGAAGGTATTCCGTATAGCCGATAATATCGCCATTCACCAGGTTCAGGTTAGCGCCGCTTACATTGGGATGTATTGGAGCCCAGCTATATATGCCGATATCACTTCCATTGTCTGCGGTGAATTTAAGCAGAGACATCCGCCGGTTGGTGTCTTCTTCTGTGCCGTCTTCGTTAAGATAGCTGCTTCTTTCGGAAGCCGGGTTAAGAACATATGCCTCAGGCGAGCGCTGGCGGCTGATGCGGCTGTTTGTCTCAGAGGAAAACTTACCGGAGTTTAGATATATTTTTCCGGGGGTGAGGTTATTATGAGCCCGCTCAATGGATTCAACAATACCGTTTACAAGAATCTCAAAGTTTTTTTCGCAGAAACCCAGACCCATGACGGCATTGATAGCCCATTCGAAGAAATAGCCGCCCGGCCCGCTGTGGGTATGGGTGGCGCTGAGGAGTACATTTTTTTCGGTATACAGATCGCCGTATTTTTCTTTAAGCTTATTGATAACATAGAGCTGTACACCCTGAGACATGGTACCGATATCGGCATTAACCATAACCACGCTATTGTTGTTTCGCGTGTCTTTAATAATAAAGGCCCGGGAAAATTGTCTCATCTTAATTCCTTCGCCTTTCTGGCTGGTATTAACATACCCCACAAACATAACCTCTGCCGGAGCCAGGGTAATATCATAAATACCGGCGCCAAGCATATAGTTTGATGACCCTTCTGTGGAAGCTGATCCTGAATTATTGGGAACGCTGTCGCAGGAGATAAATACTGTAAAAATTGCTAACATCACTAAGAATTTTTTTAATTGCATAAATAGCCTCTTATAGTATCGCATGAGTGAGTAATCACTCACTAGATTGTAGATTAAGTGTAGTTTATCACCTACAATTTTAATCTGTCAACACAAAAGAGCGTCCGGCCGGTCTTTTTTTTGTATCTTTATAAAAACCCGCAGGAATGCTGTTTAGGGATTTTTTATTTGATCAACCACTGATTGAATAACCAGTCCCGCAATGGTAAAGCCAAATATGGCGGTAATATGGGCAATTGACCCGTTGATCTGTGCTTTGAGGCTGCACCACTCGTGGTCCGTCAGGCCGGGGTCGCCGGGGCCGTTTTCCGATTTTGGGCATACACAGTCTGCGCTTCCGCAGGCGGTTTCCACGTTCTGCCGGGGCAGCATTTCGTTGCTGAATACACAGAGGAAATTTTTGTTTATTCTCCGTTTTCGAAGGGCTTTGCGTACTTCCCGCGCAAGGGGACAGCCCTCGGTTTTCCAGATGCCTGCTGTTTGTATGCGCGACGGGTCCAGTTTTAGAGCGGCTCCCATTGAGGCAAAGAGGGTGCCCCTGCATTCCAATGCTGTTTCTATTAAGTGTATTTTATTGCTCAGGCTGTCTATGGCATCGATAATATAGTCATATGAATCCAGGTTAAAGGAGGCGGAAGTCTCTTTGCTGTATATTCTCTGGGCGGCTTCAATCTCGGCGTCGGGATTTATATCAAGCAGCCTTTTCTTGAGCGTTTCTACTTTTACTTCCCCAACGGTAGATGCGGTTGCCTGTAGCTGGCGGTTGATATTTGTGGCGCAAACCCTGTCTGAGTCTACAATGGTGAGCTGCCCAATCCCGCTCCGCACCAGGCTTTCTGCGCACCAGCTTCCCACGCCGCCAACACCAAAGAGAATAACCCTGGTTTGGGAAAGTTTTTTTGCGGCTTCTTCTCCCAGGAGAAGAAGGGTTCTGTGTGAATATGCTTCTTTCATTTGTGTTTCCTTTATATGAGCCACAAAAATGGATATGGTTTTTTTAGCAACAAAAAAATAAAACCACAATGCTGACTCTGTATAAGAGCCAGTCAAAATGTAACTTGACGTATCATATGGAATTTTGTATAATAGAAGTCAGGTGCAAGGGACAGGGCGAAAGAGAGAGCTTGAAAGAAACTGCGGTTTACAATGAGCCAATTCCGTTGGGGATTTAGACCGGAGCCTTTTCTGCTCCCGGGGTTAAAAACCCCGGGCTACTACACCCCTCCGGGGTGTTTCCGGTGTGGGACCGAATCGCCCGCAGGGCATTGGTTGATCATTGGTTGATGCTGACTCAGGACAGAATCGCCCCTATAAGCGGGGCGACGTGTTGTAGCTCGGGGTTTCAACCCCGTGAAACAGAGCAAGGCCCCGGGATAAAATCTTCCGGAACCAGCCCTGTTTAAAAAGAGTTTCTCGAGAGCAGGTGACCCTGCGGAGCAGGGAAAAATACGAAAGAAAGTCCAAAACAGGTTCGATCTCTTTCCGGGTAATCAACCTCGGTCAAAAAACTTCGAACTTCGAACCTTGAACTTTCTTAAGAAGGAGCATCCATATGGAAATAATCAAATATTTTGATTCAACGGAATTTACAGCAAAACGGCTTATTGCCATGAAGCGGGAAACGCGAAAACAGATTTATGTTGTATTTTCCACTTTGGGAGAGCGCGAAGCAGAGCTCATATACGATAAGATTACCCTGCTGCGGTTGGAACTGGTTGAATTTATCGACAAGATATTTCTTTCCCACCGGAGAGCGGGCGATCCTGAAAAAGAGGAGCTCACCGAGCAAAAGGCCAAAAAGGCCGATCCCGCAGTAGAGATCATTAACTGCAACAGCTACAATCCCCCGGATATGGAATCGGAACGGGGAAAAGGCGCTGATATGCGGAGAACCCTCTATTATATAAATCAAAACCTTGAAGAGTCTGTTTCTCCCGACGATGTTATCCTGGTATTCCTTGATGCTGATGTGGTGCCCGAGCACTTTGGCGCTCATTTTGTTCTGGGCCTCTCCGGCGCAATCATGGAAGGATATGATTTTTCCAAGGCCAGTTTCTGGCGTGAAATGGGCCGGGTAAAGAAGTTTGTTGCCCAGCCGATTTTTTCCATAATAGACCACCCGGACCTGGACAAATTAAAGGATTTTGCCTATCCTCTTTCCGGAGAGGTTGGCGGCACTCTCCATTTTTTCAACTCCGTCTGCTTCTGGCAGATATACGGAGTTGAGACCGGTATCAATATCGATTCCTGTGTCGGTTCTTACCAGGTCGCGGATATCAATCTTGGTTTGTATGATCATGAACATCACGGAGACCTGAATATCCAGAAAATGGCTTTTGGCATTATGCGGACCTATCTTACGCAGCTCCGTGATTACGGTATTATTGAACTAAAACAGGGCGCGAAAATCTCCGATACCTTTAAGGCCGCCATGATCGATGAAAAGGGAAACCGGGAGTCTATGGAGTTTGATCTTACGGAGAAGAAGTATTCACCGCTGAAGGAGATATTGTAAGTAAGGTAATCGGAGGCCCTGGGGGCCGGGTTATCGGTGATCGGTTAAGAAAAGGAAGAAAGAAGAAAGAGGGAAGATGAGTGAATTGATGAAACGGGCCGGGGATATGGTTCATAACCGGGTTATTGATATATCGAGTTATGCGGCTGATGATGATAAGCATTTAATTGTGGAAGGCAGGCTTCTTGATGAGCGGGAAAAGAGTTATTTTCTTATGACGGGAGAGGAAAAACCCGCCGGAGAACTGCATAATATGGTTATTCGTCTTTTGATACATATACCTGGAATGCGCATTGAAGACGCGGAAGTTGAGATGAGGACCGTTCCCCGGGAAGAATGCCTGGAAACGGAAAAAATAGTGGAAACGATCAAAGGAATGGAGATCAAAGCCGGGTTCTCGTTTAAAATAAGAACCCTCTTTGGCGGCAAAGAGGGCTGCAACCACCTGCTTCACCTCCTTACGGACATGGCGCCCGCAGTAGTGCAGGGCGTATGGGCTCTCAAGGCCCAGCGGCCCGTTGATAAAGAATCCGGCTCCGACATAGAGCGGATAGAAAAGATGAAACGGACCCTGAAAAATACCTGCTATGTATGGCGGGAGGATGGGCCTACGTATACCAAGCTGCTGGATGTTGTTGAGGAGATTAAAGAGGGAAGGTAATCGGTGGCCCTTTGGGCCGGGTGATCAGTGATCGGTGGAGAATCCTTTCCGGAAACCTTACCCCGGTCCTATCCTTTTCCCCATCCTGCCGGAGCCGGAGCAGGAGCGTTTGGCCTCTTCTTCGGAGCCGTCGTCGAATTCCGGTTTTACTACCAGGCATTTTATACAGCTGTCGGCTTCTTCCTGCTGTTTGATAAATTCCGCCACGTCCCGTTCGTCCATGATGATGCGGTCTTCTTCCCGGTAAATTATAACTTCTGCTTTTGCCATGCATCCGCCTCCTTTGTGCTGCTATACCCTGAATTCAGGTTACCGGTATTAGAATTTATAACTGAGACTGATTCCCGGTGTAATGTTATAGATCGTCGCGTTATCAAAGATAAGGGTAAACCGGGTTATAAAACCTGCGGAGAATCCTGCGGCAATGTAGTGGTCATAGCCCAGGAAGGCGCCCATTCCGAAGCTGCCGCCGGAACCTTTATAATGAAAAGATCGGGTAAATTTGTTGATATACCCCAGTGAAAGACCGGCATAGATGTTCCATTTGCTTATGTATCTGCCCTGGATCATGAGGGGGATATAGGCAAGATCGTCGTATGAATTCCCGTCTATTGTTACGCCCTCGCCCGAAAGGGAATAGACTGGCAAATAATAAATATCCAGCCCCACCTGCAGCTCGTCCGAGCCGAGCCAGAAAAAGATGCCGCTTCCAATACCGTTTTTATTCAGTTTACTGCTAAGAGAGGCCGTTTTGGCAGCATCGTTAATGTCATTAACATGGGAACCAAAAGCGAAGTTGTATCCCAGCCAGGTACCGAATTGGGTTACTGTTTCGGCTTGTGCGGCCGGGGCTTGCAGACAAAAGAGAGTAAGAACAGCTGTAATAATTAAGCTTTTTTTTCCAAATAATTTATTTGCTGTATTTAATCTCATGAAAATGTGTTCTCCTGTTTGGGATTAAGGAATTCTATCAATATACGTAGGATCATATTTAATCCTTTTTTCCATACATGCTGTTGAAACATTGTAGCATGGAGCTAATTTTAATGCTAACCTGTCAATAGCATAATCTAAATATGTATTACGGTCTATCTTATTTTCTTTTGCATTATTAATTAATTCCATAATTGCATTTAATTCATTTGAAAAATTATCTTTTAAATGATAATCCGGGATTAATATATACGATGCAAAAGAATATGCCTGAAATTCAAGCTTGCTATGTGTTGTGTCGTTAAGTGATTGGTATATGCCCATCCACTCTTCCGGTTTATCGAAAGTAATCATCTCATAAAAATTTTTATGTAAATAATAATGGCCTATTTCATGAGCTATAGAAAATCTATACCTGGTTTCATAATTAAAATATACGTTTTGGTCAACATATATTGTTTTTAAGTCGTTTGAGAGAAACGCCTCAATGTGATATACATCTTGCAGATTGGGGATTGGAACAATATCAATCCCCAACTCACTTTCAACATTTATCTTCATCAATAAGATCAGCTCCTTTTGATAAGATCAATTAATTCATTAAGCTTATCTTCCGGTACTTTTTCTCCTCGTAATGTCCTGAAAAATAATGGTAATTTTTCAACAACTTGTTCGTTATTCAGGATTTCAGCAGGAATTTCCCCTCTACATGCGGCTGCATAATCAAAAAATTTTATCCAATCATCTGTTCCTTCTTCTATCTTCAGAGCAATTGCGTATTTTTCCAATTCTTTTTTTCCCGGAGGACTTAACAATCCTCTTTCCATTTTTGAAATATTACCCGGATCAAACTTGTTGTTCATGCAAAATTGTCGTAATGATTGTTCTAATTCCAATCTTTTTTCTTTGAAAAATTTTCCAAACAATTCCTTCGCTTTCATGTTGAGTACCTCTCTGTGGTGTTGTATGAAATATACAACACTACGGCTGTTTTGTCAAGCCTCTTAGCGGTTTTTTTTATTTTTTGACCGGAATTTTGACAATGGTTCATGTAAGAAAAAACAAAAAAAGGCTTGAAGAAAATATCCGGCAACGGAAAAACGCAGCTATTACGAAGAACTCTTCCGGGTCGATAAAGATCTCATGAAGGCCCTGGAAAGCCGGGAGCACTATCTTACTCTGCCCGAGAGTGAGATTGAGACCTTTTTGGAAAACGAAGGCATTGACGAAGATACAATGGATTGGGCTCTGAGTATGGTTGAAGCACCGGACTATACTGCCTGGAACAGGCATATTATTATGCTTGTTACCCTGAGTCATCAAAAGTACGCCGAACACCTGCAGGAGAATATGACTTATCCGTCATCTGCATACTGCGGAGAATGAACTAAGATTGGGCAGGCGCCTCAAGAAATACTACTGAAATAAGTACATTTCCTCGACAATGTGCTGTTTTCCAGGTGCCGGGAAGGCATTCGTATTAAAAAAAGCTTGCTTTATTATTATATTTATTACACCTGTTCTTATAAGTAGTAAAAGTGGTATATTATCGTAAAATTTTTTACCCAATTTTATAGGCTTTTCCCGGACATACATTATTATGGAATATTTGCACTATCTTGTGCGAAATAATAATTGTTTATTCCGTTTTTAAGGATAAAAACATGTACATCAAAAGTGCACATATCAAAGGCATCAAATGTTTTGAAAATATCGACCTGGAATTCAAGAACGCGAAACAAACAGGCGATCCGCAGTCCAACTGGAACGTAATACTTGGCGACAACGGAGACGGCAAAACCACTCTCTTACGAGCCATAGCCGCCGGTCTTATGGATGCGGCCACGGCCGAACGCCTTCTTGACATGAAGAATTTGATTCGAGAAAAGGAAAGCACAGCAAGCATCCTGGTAAAATGGTTATGGCAGCAAGGCGACCAATTGCCTGATAATTCAAAAAACGGAGACAGGAAAAAATTAACTGTTCATTACCTGGTTGCCGGGGAAGGGTCGGCTCTCGGCAGAGATGAACAGGCCGAATATTTTTCTTCTGCAAGGATTATCGATCCTACTTCTGTTAATAAAAAGTATTTCTCTGGTGATTCAGGAAGTTTTGACAAAATTTCCACTGACCTCGATTTTTTAAAACGTAATGTCTGGAAGATGGAAAATATAGGATGGATTAGCTGTGGTTATGGTCCGTTTCGACGAGCTGTTGGCCCATCCACCGATACGATAAAAATTGAAGACCAGTTACAGGAGCGTTTCCTGACCCTTTTCCACGAGGGTGCAGCATTGACTGAATGCGAGAGCTGGCTAAAGGATCTGGAGCGCAGGGCGTTGAAAGGCGGTAAGGATTCCGGACAGAAAAAAATATTCAACGAGGCCATGTTAATTATCAAAGAATTGTTGCCCAATGTGGATGAAATTATTATTGAGGATACTGTACTATTTAAATGGCGCGGCAGCAGCGTTAGTCTGCGCCAGTTAAGTGATGGCTACAGAAGCATGTTTGTTTTTATTGTTGATATGCTTCACTGGTTTGAAAAACTCAAATTGCCGGAAACCGGTTTTCGTGAGGTAAATGGTGTTGTATTGATCGATGAGATCGACGCTCACCTGCATCCTCACTGGCAGCGTAAAATTGGTTTCGAATTAATCAAAATTTTTCCGAACATTCAGTTTATCGTGACAACGCACAGTCCTTTTGTGGCTATGGCCGCTGGTACTGGTGCGCTAACTGTGCTTGAGAAAATAAAGGATGATGCGGTAACTGCGAACAGGAGCATCGAGAGCCCGCGCGGCTGGGCTGTGGATCGTGTGCTCACGAACCTGTTCGGAATGGAAAGCCTCCGCGATCAGGACACTGCCGAAAAACTAATCAAATATGATGAGCTGATCCTGGCACAGCAGAGCGGCGAAATTTCTGTAAATGAAATAAAGGAACTGGATAAGCTGAAATCGACATTGAATGAACGGTTGATGGGAGAATGGGAGGCGCCCAAAAATAAGCAGCTTGAAAAAGATCTTGCTTTTTTCGCACGTTCTTATCGAAAAAAAATGGAATCTGAGGATGCTTAAAGTAATTAAACCCGGTCTGCCTCATGAGCTGGAAGATGAGTTAAACACACGGCAGGAAAACGTAAATGCAGGCACTGTGGGGAAAACTGACCCCTGGACAGCATTTACAAGTTATGAAAATGGTCGTGAAGACAGGGGACACCCCACAGTGAGAGCAGTACTGAGAGAAGCATTCAGCGGAAAATGCGCTTATTGTGAAAGCGGCGATGCCCAAACTGTTGATCATTATATTCCACAAAAACCAACTGACGCAAACGATAATAGAGGCAGCGATAAATTTACATTTGATTGGGAAAATTTGCTATGGTCATGCAATACGTGTAATAATAAGAAGCGCTCAAACATGGAGTGGATTGACAGGGAACCCAAGCTGCTCAATCCCAGTAAGCATACGGACGATCCCCTCTGCTATTTTTCAATAGATACGGAATTCGTCATTGGGCATATTCAGCTACGTGGCGGGATTAATGAAATAGCCCATACTCGAGCGAGTTATACGATTGATCTTTTGGAGCTTAACAATCGTAACGATCTGGTCAAAAGCCGCTACATGGCAGT
Organism: bacterium; assembly: GCA_024224995.1. The sequence goes on from JAAENB010000023.1 coordinate 18,153, forward strand.
TAATATGTTTGGAATACTGATTAAATTACTGAGGCTGGATGGTCCCGATTCCAAAACAGATTGGGGCACACCCCTGCGACAAACTTTTTGTGAATTTCTGGCATCTACCAGTCCCTTTCTCGCTCCAATCAGGCAAATCCTTTGCAGAGACAATCCAGGTCTCTATAAAGAACTAATTGGAAGTATGCCGGAACTAAAATCGGTATTGGATACGTGGGCGCTTCCACCCGGGGATTGCAGTCATATCTATGACCCGAATGCTGATAACCTGCGGGAAGAAGATGTTCAAGACGAAGATATTATTTATCCTAAAGAAAGCTATGAAAGACCGGCCGACTATCTTCCGCGCCAGGTCATGCTCAACAATGAATATACCGGTAAGGATCTGCTTGCGATAATTAAAGAAGAAAAACGCGTCGTTCTTCTGGGAGATGCGGGGGAGGGCAAGAGCACGGAGTTAAGGCGTATTGCTTCTGAGCTATCCAAACCTGGTAGTGTTTACCCTTTCCATCCATTTTTTATTGAATTGGACACTTTTGTTGACGAAAAAATTGAAGATTTAATTCCCGGTTTGCATAGAGTACCCGACAATGCTCGATGTATCATTATTGATGGACTTGACCAGGTTCAGAGTCAAAACCGCCATACTGCAGTGCGCAGGATTGAAAGTTATTCAAGAGAACACCCCGAAGTCCGTATTCTTGTTTCCTGCCGTACGGCATTTTACCGGACCGGTACAGAAACACATAACGCCACACTGGACGGTTTCCAGGTTTATCATTTTTTGCCCATTCGAGATCATGATATTGAATATTATATTGAGGATAAACTAGATGACACAGGTTCTGAGTTTATTGGTGAATGTATTCAATACGACCTGAAAGATCTTTTGGAAAATCCCTTTTATTTAGTAGAATTGGTCAATTTGTATAGAATTGAGAACAGAATTCCGGGTTGGTCCCAACTTTTTGAAAGGCTGTTACACAGCAGAATGCGGCTGGATCGGGAGCAATATCGCACAAAAATTGAACTGAGCGATGAAGAGACAAAGGAAAAGATCATCAGTGAGCTTGAAAAGCTGGCCTTTGTTATGGAGACAGCCGGACAGGGCGTTATCTCGGGCAGTGAATACCGTAAAATAATATCCGACTCAGAGACGCGTAACCTTATTGAGCATTGTACTGTTTGGCGAGGTGACCCGTCAAAGGATAGATGGACCTTTGAGCACAACAGTTTTCGGGAGTACCTGGCTGCCCGGTTCCTGGCCGGGAATTCCTTTGATGCTATCAAGAGCTTTACTGCGTACGGACACGGACCGGAGTATACACATATTAAACCCGCCTGGGCAAATTCCCTGGCTTTTTTGTTTGGAAT
>JAAENB010000024.1 GCA_024224995.1 bacterium
CCCCAGACCGTAACTTTCTTCTTTTCATAAGTCTCTTCTTTACGAAAGATCTTCTCATCCCAGGATTTATTTTTCGATCTATCAAAAATCAGCAGGTGTCCTTCTGTTACCCCGCATTTATCCATATAATCGCCTATCTGCTCCAACCCGTGGGCAATGGTTTTTTCCAATGAATTATAAAGAATCTTTAATTCAATCACTTCTTTCTGGATTTTCCCTTCTCCGTAGGGCCACTTGATAAAAATATCGGTCCTGCGTTTTCCAAGTCCATACTCCCGGCTTATGCTTCCACCGCCGTTTACAATTCTCTGCAAATATGCCTGGAGCAGCAGGTGCGGCCCGGCTTCTTTGTAATCAAAACGTTCTATCCATATCTCAGAATTTTCTCTGAAAAACTCCTGGAAAGCAGTTAACAGCTTTTCCATTAAGAGTAGTCCGCTTTTATCATCGATATACCAGAACCGGTCGATCTCACTCTCAAAATTATCCTGAGCAAGAAAGTTCAATTCCCGTGGAATTACTTCTGCATAAATTGGGTTACTAATTTCAAATCCCATTTTCCCTTTTCGAACCAGACCTAAATCGACCAGGTATAACCTGTCATCCCGGGAGACAATCCCTTCCATTTCCTCTCCACACAACATTGGTGAGATAACCCTTTGTACCCGTTTTTCCTTTAATTTTTCTATTAGCTGATATATATGAGTATCTCTTGCCTGAATTATATCTTCTTTAGCACTCTCTACCATCTCGGATTTAATTATTACGCTTCTATCCCGGTTTGCCTTCTCCTTAAAACATACCCGGTATGCCAGGGCGTTCACCAGCCAGGGCTGCCCCTTTGCGAGGTTCCATATTTGCATTTTAGCTTTTTTCTCAATAATCTGCCCTGTTTCTTCAGTATGCTGGTCCAACAGAGTATAGACCTCACTTTCAGTCAGGTCTCCCAGCCTGAGTGACTCTGCCTTAATATTAAAAGCACTTCCACCGGTAATAACTTCTTTTCCCGGCTCATTACTGTGTATACGATAATCCCGCACATCCCGCACACCACAGAGTATTATGCTATATGGAAAATGATCCGGTCTTTTATCATAGCCTGACCTGATCTGGCGCAATAAAGAAATAAGTGAATCACCAATCATGGTATCAACTTCATCAATAAACAGAACAACCGGCTTCTCACTCTCCTCAGACCATTTTGTCAGCATCATATTGAACGCTGTTTCCGGGCTCTTTTTTTTACGAACCTCATCTGCATATGATTGAAATCGATCACTTCCCTCCAGATGACTAAATCGACTTGCAAATTCATACAGCACAGCGCCTATTGCAGCTTCAATATTTTCCCTTGCGGTCTGAGCTGCTTCCACATTCATATAGAGCGCCGTATATTTGCCCTGTTTATTAATCTCCTTCATGAGTGCCAGCAAACATGAAGTTTTTCCCGTTTGCCTGGGTGCGTGCAGTACAAAATATTTTTTCTGGTCTATAAGCATTAAAACCTCCTCAGAGTCAATTCTCTTAAGGAGGTCAATATGATAGTGGTCTTCCGGAATGATTGGGCCTGCTGTGTTAAAAAATCTCATAGTTTGCAGTCCAACACAGGATTGGCTTTTTGTCAAGAACTAACCTTTTCGCTACCCCCGCTCCTCCGTTAAACGGGCATACTCATAATAAATGATTTTCCCCGGACGGAGTCTTGCGCGAGGGATGCGCAGGGTTTAGTCCGCAGGTCCCCCGGAGGACCGGAGCGGACGCGGAGCCCGGAGAAGCCCGGCCCCCAGGGCGCGCCCAACAGCTCTTTCGCAGGCTTTGGTTTTCGCTCCCTCACGCTCTGTTAAACGGGCATACCTCTCCCTTCCCCATCCTGCACGGATGCGGCTTTTTTTTTATATACTCCCCTTTTTTCGATGAATCTCTTTACGTAAAGCAGCTGCCCAGCTCTTCGTCCCCCGGGTACCCCCAGTATATAACAAATTTCTGCGTTCCATGAGCATCCCTTGCCAGGAAAAAATAGTCAGTCGGATAGTTATCGGAATTTTTCGGTTTCCCGGTACCGGAAAGCTCCTCAAGCAGGATCTCAAGGTACTCTTGAATGGCAAAGGCAATTAGAGCAGAAACGGACCATTTAAGAAACTTCCGGGCATCGAGCCATTGTTCGTACGCCTCAACCTCCGGGTACACGTGGATCTTTTTCCAATTAGAAGCAAAATTCCGGGGCTGGTACCTAACCTGTTTAAACATAAACACGGGAAGCTTCTTTTCAGCAACAACGCGCTGCAAAAGCAGGATAACAAGATCGCTCCGGGACAGCTTCAGCTGCTTTGAAGCAGCGTGCAATTCATCCAATAATTTAATATTAATATTGATAGTCGTATCGATATACATAATTCCTCCAAAATTTTGTTTAAAACTTCTACCCCTCTATTAATAGGACGAACGGGAAGGCGTTTTCGCGAAAGAAAAAGCGGTTTTTTTTTGAAAAAACCAAAAAAAATCAAGAAAACTCCCTGGAAGAGCTGTTTGCAACAAGAACACACCCGGGAAAGTGCTTGATTTTTATAAATGTATCGAATTTAATTTTTAAAGCAGGTTAAAAGAGCAGACCATGGGAGGAGCAAATGAGCGATATTTTAATACAAGAAGCAGGAGAAATCCTGGAACAATCGGCGGCGGCAGTAAGGAAAAATAAATGGGCGCGAAAGCTCTTTTCCACCGGGGGGCTGCCCCCGGTGGAAAAAACCAACACTAAATTTATCAAACTAATCACGCGGGAATCGTAAAACAAAACCGGACCCACTCGCCTTCCTTAGACTCGGCCCAGATTTTCCCGCTATGTTTTTCAATAATGGTTTTACAAATATACAGGCCAAGACCGTTGCCTTTGATGCCTTCGGTCCCTTTTTGTTTAAGCCTGCTGTATTTTTTAAAGAGCTTGTTTTCAATGTCATCCGGTGACAGGCCAACGCCTTCATTAAAAATGGAAACCATGTATGAGTCGTCTTTTTTCACCAGGCTCACCTTAATAGTCGTATCTTTTTTGCCGTACTTCACGGCGTTGCTCACCAGGTTAGTAAGAACTATATTCAGGAGATGAGGATCGGCAAAGGTCATAGGAGTTTCTTGAAAGTCCGTAACAATAGACATGTTTTTAATATTGCTCTGGGTTTCGGGAACATTAATAACCGTGTTGATAACCTCAGCAAGGTCGATTTTTTCTTTAAAGGAACCAATACCGTCAAGGCCCATCTTTGAAAGATCCAGGTAGGTGCGGATAATATCTTCAAGGTACTGGCAGTTCCGTAAGATCGCTTCAATCGTTTTCATCTGCTTTGGATCGAGATCCCCAAAGTATCCTTTATACAGGGTTTCGGCACTGGTATGGACAACGGATATGGGACTTTTTAAGTCATGAGAAACAATGGCCATAAGGTCCAGCATCTCACTGTCGTCTTCGTTCCCTGCGCAGGATTGAACAGCATTATCCACAACGCTCCTGAACTCCTCAGGAGTAAAGGGTTTGGGAATATAATCAAAGGCTCCCAGTTTCAAGGCTTCACGGGCAGTTTCAACCGTGGCAAACCCGGTAAATATAATAACGGATACATCGGGCTGTTTCTCCCGTAATATTTTCAACACATCCATACCCCCGATACCGGGCATCATAAGGTCTGTAATAACGATATCATACTTTTTTTCTTCGGTCTTTTCCAGCCCTTCTTCACCAGTAGAAGCGGTATCAATCTCAAATCCCTTATCCCGTAAAATCCGCAAGGAACTCTGTAAAACCACATTTTCATCATCAATTATGAGCAATTTCATTTTCTTATCCATAGTAATACTCTCTTTTCTTATTATTATATACAAACGTATAATAATCAACAACAATTATCCGGGATAACTGTTCTAAAAACACCATTACTCTACGGGCAGCTCAATAGTAAACTGAGTGCCTGCACCGGGTTGGGTGTCAATGGCAATGGAACCGCCATGCCGTTGAATGATCCCATAGGTCACGGCCAGGCCCAACCCTGTGCCTTTGCCGGTCTCCTTGGTAGTAAAAAAAGGATCAAATACTTTTGAAAGATTTTCTTCACTAATACCGGAACCGGTATCGGCGAATTCAATAACAACATTGTTATTGTTACTTGTATAATATGTTTTAATAAATAATTCCCCGCCCTGGGGCATCGCGTCGGCAGCGTTAACTGCCAGGTTATTAAAGATCGACTTCATCTGGTTCACATCCACATTGAGCTCGGGCAGCGAACCGGATAACTCTTTTTTAATAGTAATATTCCGGAAATTCACCAGGTTTTCCAGGATAGCCAGGGAGTCACCAATAACCGTATTAATATTAATCACCTGTTTTTCCAGTTTGGTTTCCCTGGCAAAATCGAGCATCCCTTTGACAATTTCACGGCACCGGAGAGTTTCTTTAACAATAACATCCAGATCTTCTTTATGACTTTCATTATCAATCTCTTCAGCAAGAAGACTGCTGTACGTGAGCACCCCGGTTAAAGGGTTATTGATCTCATGAGCGATACCGGAAGCCAGGCGGCCCAGGGACGCGAGTTTCTCCGATTGAACGATCTGTTGTTCGGTATGTTCTTTCAGTTTCGTATCCCGTTCGTTAATGGCGTCCATCATTTGATTAAATACTTTGATCAAATATCCAACCTCATCCGTGGAATTTGTTTCAATTTTATTATTATAATTGCCCTTGCCGATTTCCCTGGCGGCTTTTATAAGATAGTTATAGGGAACAATTGTTGACCGGATAATATAGGTCGACAGCACAACCGAAATCCCTCCGGCAATAAGCGAGACCGAAAGAAATAAAATAGTGGTATCCTGTTTCATTTGACTATATTTTTTTTCAAGGATTCCCACATAAATAATGCCAATAATCTTTTCTTGAATATTATAGATCGGTTTATACGCGGCAATATACCAGTTATTAACGACAAACGCTCTGCCGAGCCAGAGTTTCCCTTGTTCAAAAACCTGTTCGTAAACCTCTTTGGAAACACGGGTACCAAGCGCCCTGGAACCGTCTGTATTTTTAACGTTTGTTGATATACGGACATCATCCAGGAATATGGTTGCCGTTGCCATATTCAGCTCGGCAAATTGTTCATCTTTAAATGCCAGGTCGTGCAATTCGTCAACAAAATCAAAATTTTTATTCAGCAGCTTCGCGCCATACAAAATCCCAACAACCCTGTTGTTGATCAAAATGGGAGCGGCAGCTTTAAGGACCATACCTCTCTCTTCATATTTTTTATCCCGGGATCTTGCCTTTTCCGTGGGAACAACAGTAATAAACGATTGATCTGCCAGGGGAATTCCTTCCCTCTGCAAATACTCTTTTGAAACAATATCCGTACCGGAGCATGATTTCCCTGTTTTAATGATCCGGCGAATAAACAGGTCATTGGAAACGGTATCGCCAAAGAGACGGGGATTCCGTATCCGGACAATAACTTTTCCGGCAGGGTCGGTTATGGTGAGAATATCGAGAGATAATTTATCCGTAACGTGCTTGAGGTTCCGAACCAGGGCGTTCCGGTTTTTCACTGCAACAGCTTGTTTCACCGACTCAAGAGAAGCAAGATGATCCATAAAAAGATGGATCGATTTAACCTTATTGGAATAGGTATATTGAGCGGTATTCAAGTACGCGTGAACAGCGCTCTTTGCCTGTCCGTATATATTATTATTGATCACGATGTAGCCAATTCCAATCGATGCCACACCAGTAAAGATAACAACGAACAGAAAGCTTAAGATGAGCTTTCGGAGGATGCTCTGTTTAAATTTTTTTTTCACTGTTTTCATAACAAACTCAAACCAGGGACGGTCACTCTTGCGCCCCCTCCGGGGGTTGGGGGGGGAGCGCTAAGAACAGACCCTGCTATAACCCAATCAGGCTAAGGCGCTTTCTATTTTCTCCAACAAATCATCAATACGAACGGGCTTGGTTAAAAAATCATTGATATCCGGTAAAAAACTCTGATCTTCATTAAGAGAAAATCTCGAATTTGTTACCTGGTCAATTGCCGTAAGCATGATAATTGGCGTATCTTTTACCTCTTTGTACCGTGAAGACTCTCTTTTGTTCCGTATTTGGTACGAGACTTCAAAACCGGCAGTGTCGGTTTCCATCATAACATCGAGGATAATAAGATCGGGCCGTTCGTCCAATATTTTTTTTAAACCTTCGGCTCCGCTATATGCCTCAGTTACGACATACCCGTTATGCTTCAAAGCCTGTGTAAGACTTTCTACCAGGTCCTTGTCATCATCAACTAGTAATATCTTTTTGCCCATAAATCAACTCCATTTTTGTTATTCATCAATTCTTTAACAACTCGTAAATAACGTCCCGTTCTTCCCAGGCTTTATTACGTTCATAGGTATCAATAGGAAATTCCATCTGTTTAACTTCAATAGGAACAGCCTTCTTGTCCACCAGCCCAAGCGCAACAGCAACACCGTAGATAATAGCTTCGGGTCTGGGCGGGCACCCGGGAACATAATAATCCACGGGCACCACTTTATCGGCCCCGCCGGTCACATGATACGAATCAAACCAGCAGCCGCCTCCACTGGCGCATGAGCCAATGGCGAATACCAGTTTTGGATTCGGCATGGCTTCATATGCCTTTTTAACCAGGGGAAGTGTTGGCCTGGTTACGGCGCCCGAAATGAGCATAACATCAGCATGACGGGGAGAACCAACCAGTTTCATACCAAACCGTTCCACATCATAATAGGGAGTTAACACATTAAGGATCTCAATGTCGCACCCGTTACAGGCTCCTGAATTACAATGGTATAACCAGAGCGATTTTGGAAATACTTTTTTAGAAATATTCGTAAGCATAGTTTGTCTCCTATTTACCAGGTCTTGTATACTTTTCGGTCTCTTTCAAAACCTTCGTATCAAGCCGGTCAGTTGTCTTTCGAATGTAAGCCCGGGTTTCAAGATCGTCGTACCGGAACCCCTGCAAATCCAACCGGTCAATATTATTGGTATTATCCATATCATAGCATCTGCCGCATCGCTGGCAGGTGAGCATGAATATTTCGAGCCGTTCGGTATTATCTTCTTTATCATTGGTAGCAATTTCAAACCTGTCGGTCATCTCGATTGCTTCTTCGGGACAAACATCGGCACATCTACCGCAGAACATACACCGCGAGGCGTCATAGAGCATAACCCGTACTTCCTGGCAAATATCGCGAACCAGGATTGTTCGAGACGGGCAATGATTTGAGCAGCCGCCGCAGCCAACGCATTTCTCATGATCCCAGTGAGGCATTCCTCTGAAATTTTCCGGAACCGGTTCCGCTTCAAAGGGATAGTTCAGGGTTACAACACCGGGTTTTGACACCATTAATACTTGTTTTATTTTACTGATTAACCACACATTAATTCTCCTTATTCCGGAATTTTATAATCCATATACCGACAAACCAACAGCGCATACCGAAAGCAGAATAAGTACTGCGTAGTATTTAACTGCCTGGTCTATCCTGAACCGCGGGTTGGTTGAACTTACCAGGGAAATAAAAACAAATACTGCCAGCATTTCAACCAGTTGTATCGCCACATCAACAATATAATAACCTGTTTGCAGGAACGGAATAAACACGATCACAAACAGCGCGGCATAAAACATCTGCTTAAGCATCATATAATATTTAAACAGGGCGTAATTCGGCCCGCTATATTCAATAAATGGCCCTTCAATAATCTCAATCTCAGCTTCGGCAATATCAAAAGGCTGCCGTCCCACAAACGCAAGCAGGGCAACGAGATAGAGCGCCAGCATAAGCACGGCAGACCAGCCATAGCCGCTGTTTAAGGCACCGATCAGCGTAGAATCGATCGCCAGGCTTTCGACTCCCTCTCTCACCGACGCGAAAATAAAGGTCATTGCCAGAACCGGTTCAACCATGATCATGGTAATCATTTCACGGCTTGCCCCAATGGACGCGTAGGTATTCTTACTTGAAAGAGCGCCCAGCAGCACAGCCACCCCGCCAAGGGTCAGCAGGTATACAATGCTTATTACATCCGCGTATTGACTCAGGACTGTAGCCTTAAAGCCCAGGGGAATTATGGAAATCGCCGTAACAATAGAGGCGAATGCCATAAGCGGGGCTGCTTTAAAGGCCCAATTCCCGGACACTAAACTTTCTTTTCCCAGCAGTTTAAGCAAATCAAAATAGGGCTGAAAAACAGGAGGCCCTTTCCTGGATTGAACCTTTGCGGTGAGCTTTCTAATTACGCCCTCAAAAAAAGGCGCCAGTGCCAGGAATATGAGTATATTAACAAAAACCAGTACTACTTTCATATCTTACCTTTCCCTGATTTATTTTTTAAAGTTTTTTCTCTTGAGATGTTCTCAAATTTAATTCTATCGAGAACATCAACATTTCCGGATTGAATATCAACCACGTCGACCCTGTCGGTACATGAAAAACAGGGGTCTATGCTGCCAATAATAATCGGCACATCCGCAAGCTGGTCATTCAGCAGCATAAGCGGTACTCCCTGCAGGTTAGGATAGGTTGGAGCCCTGACCCGCCATCGCTCCGGCCTGTTTTCCTCTCCCGTAATAATATAATGGACAGACTCTCCACGCGGCGCTTCAACAGAAGAGATCCCATGCTTAAAGGGTTCAATTGCCTCATCCAGTTCCAGAAGAAGGGGACCGTCATCTGGCATTTTGTCCAGCGCCTGCCGGATAATACTGATGGCCTCAAAGGTTTCGGTTAACCGCACTACCAGGGTTCCCCACACGTCACAGGTATCCATTACGGGAACTTCAAACTTCATATCATCATAGGCCGCGTACGGCAGGTCTCTCCTGGCATCAATGTCAACGCCGCGAGCCCGTGCTACAGGACCAACAAGACTCCACTTAATGGCATCCTCTTTGCTGATGCAGCCAACGCCTTTTGTTCTTTTATGGATCGCCGTATCGCCAATTATGGCTTTTCTAATAACCAGCAGTTCTTTCTCTACGGTATCCATGACAGACCGCATATCATTCGCGATTTCCGGAGTAATATCCCTTCTCACGCCCCCAACGAGTACCATGCCGTATGTTTTCCGGTTTCCCGTGATCTTTTCACTTAACCACATAACCGGTTCACGGACCCGCCATGACTGCATAAAGACCGTATCAAAACCAATAAGGTGACCGGCAACGCCAAGCCATAAGAGATGGGAGTGAATTCGTTCCATCTCAAGCATAATGGTCCGGATATACTCAGCCCTGCGGGAAATCTGTATCCCCGCTGCTACTTCCACGGACTGGGAATAGGCTACAGCGTGAACGGAACCGCAGATACCGCATATTCGTTCGGCAAGATAGGGAATTTCGTTATAGCTCACCTGGGTCTGGCTTAATTTTTCAATGCCCCGGTGAGTCATGAAACCCCGGTAATCGGATCCCTTTACGGTTTCACCATCGACATACACGGCAAAGTGCTCAGGCTCATGAAGCGCCGGGTGAAAGGGACCAATGGGAACAATGGAACAGCCTTCAGGACATTCATCCAATTCATATGCCACATCTTCGGCAGAGGGCGGCATCAGGTTCCAGGGAATATCTTTCCGCATGGGATAGACCCCTGCGGGCCAGTCATCGGCCAGGACCAGCTTCTTTGGCTTGGGATGGTCGGTAAACTTCATCCCAAGAAGATCAATATATTCACGCTCGGACCAGCCCGCGTTTGGAATGTCGGGAGTGATAGAATCTATCTCCGGGTTATCCACAGGCACGCCGGTCCGTATTTTCACAAACAATCCATCTTTGTCAAAAGCAAAAGCATGGATGAGCCGGAGCGTTCCGTCCCGTTCGATGTTATCGTAGGCGATACCAACCTGGTAACGGGCTCCCATTGCAACTAATTCATTCGCGAACTTTCGAACATCTTTTTTATCTATATCGATAAACAACCGGTTGTCGAGTTGTTCTTCTATTGCAACTATGTCATTCCGGAACTTGCTTTCTAACTCATTTTTGATATTTTCTCGTGTTGGCATAGTATACCTCCTTACTGCTTACCATTACCACCGGTCCATCGCAGGGCCTTTTTCAAAGCTGCAAACATATTCCTGTCAATAAACCTGTTATTATTATTCAAATCCTGGTATCCGCAAAGCCATGTTGGGGATTCCCGTTCTTCAGATCCGGCCGAACTTCTGAGAAATTTTCCCAGCAGCATGGCCAGGGCAAACACAATAAGAAGGATCACGGGGACAGCAACCAGGTTTGTTATTCCTTGAACACCAGGCACACTCACACTCACTCCCATATAATTTGAGAATATATGCTCACTAAAGTTTACCGAGTTAAAGGCCTGGTATACGATTGAACCCTTCGATTTTTGAAATATCCCAATAATCGCATCAAAGTAGAAAAACGGAATAAGTCCCTGTACCAGGCAGAGTACTGTTAACACCAGTTTGGGTATCAGCATACCTGCGGGAACTTCTTTTACTTTCTTTTCGGTATTCCATTCAACACCTGACGAGGTAAAGGTCATGCCAAAAAATTTCACATAACATGAAAGCGTCAAGGCGCTTGTAAAAAGAGCGATAATTCCAAAGAGTACCAAAAATACCGCGTCTTTCCCGGCAAGCAGGGACGTTGAAATTATTGTCCATTTACTCATGAACCCGCTGAATGGCGGCACGCCGGAAATCGAAAGAGCGGCAATGCCCGCGACCACACAGCTGATTGGCATCAGTTTCATGAGACCGCCCAGTTTGTTCAGGTCTTTTGTACCGGTAGCGTAAAGAACACTGCCGCTGGTAAGAAAGAGCAATCCTTTGAATACGGCATGGTTCAGGATATGATACACAACTCCAATGATCGCAACAAGTCCCAATAACTGAATATATTGGTTATTACTATTAAACATCACCAGGGCCGAACCTATTCCAAAAATGATATATCCAAGCTGACCGATAGAACTATAAGCAAGCAGCCGTTTGGAGTCACTCTGTTTCATGGACTGGGCTGTCCCAATAAAAAGGGTAACCACACCCATTCCCGCGATAATCGCTCCCCAGAGCACTCCGTTAAAATGAGCGTCTCCGCCATGAGGAACCATCCAATAAAAAGTACGGATAATTCCGTAAATACCGGTCTTCAGCATAACCCCGCTCAACAAGGCGCTTATGGGTGACGGCGCAATAGAGTGCGCGTCGGGCAGCCATAACTGGCCAAGGGGAAAAACACCCGCTTTCATGCCAAAGCCGAATAAAATAAGACCGTAAATAACATAGAGTTTCGCGTCAGTAACGGAGCCCAATTTTTCAATAAGATGATGCAGCGATTCTCCCATGGTAAAATCCCCAATAAGGAATACTCCGCCAAGAACAGCAACCCATGCCAGTTCCATCAATATAAGGTATTTATTCGCGCTCTTAACATTCTCTTTCTTTTTAAATTCAAATTTAACCAGAAAATACGAAGCGATTGTCATTAACTGCCAGGCAATCGTAAACCCCAGGGAAAGATCATCAACAGTTACCACCCCAATCATCCCCAGGATAAAAAGGGGGTAACAGGCATAATAGCTCTTGAGGCTGTAGTCGGGATAATGCTCCATATATTCAATAGAGTAATAAGCGCTTATTATAGCCATAAAAGCTATTATGGCTATAAAGAAAGCCGAAAAACTGTCCACCAGGAAATAGAGGCCAACAGGGCCAAACTCAACAAACCGTGAGCTCTGGTACAGTGAATCAAATATAACTCTATAACTTACTGTTAATAAAATCGCGCCGGCGATAAAGACCAGCAGGAAATTAAGCCAGCCTGCCAGTTTCCTTTTCTTAGCCAAAAAAGGAACCGTTACCGCTGAAACCAATAGTATAACCATCGCGGTTATGAGACTTCCGTAGATATCAGTGTTCATACACATTCTCCTTTTGTTCGCAGCGTAAGGATTCGATTATAAAATCCCTGATACTATCTGCGCTTTTCCTTACTTCCGGCGTGAGTTCAGTGCCGAAATCAATATCTTCAGCAACAATACCAAGCAGGTAGGTATTCTTGCCATGTTCTTCAAGTATTTTTCCCGACATTCGCAGCGCAAGCTTGTGAGTGGAAAAATCGCCAATAAGCTCGTTGAACTCATTCAGTTTTCCAAAAAGGACCGAACCCGCAGCAACGCCCTGCCGCACGGTACTGACCGCGTCAATAATAATAACGGTGTCACAATCGAGTTCCGCGATTTTAAAGACATAACTTTCAATTATATCCTCTACATTCATAATTAAATGCTTTCCGGGATGAAGGGCTTTCTCTATCCCGTCGACAATATACAGGCCAACGGCATCGTCATTTCTGAGATAATTCCCCATGCCTACTACGCATGGATTCGTATCCAGTACCTGTTCTAACCGGGAAATTAAATCCATTAGATTTGCTCTCCAAGGGTTTTTATTTGCTTATACGTATATACCGGTCCATCGGTACATACCAGGGTTCTTCCGATCGCGCAATGCTGGCACTTGCCATATCCGCATTTCATATGCCGTTCAAGTGTTGAGATAATACAGTCGTCCTTTAATCCTCGTCCCATAAGATCACCAATTACCGAGTTGAACATAATAGGAGGTCCGCAAACAAAGGCTACCGTGTCCTCAACAGGGACGTTTGCTTTTTCAATCAGGCTGTTTACAAACCCGGTCTCCCCGGTCCATCCCGGCACGGGATTGTCGATAGTAATAAAGGTTTCAAACCCTTCACTCTTCTGCCATTCCTCAATGTTATACTGGTACATGAGGTCCTGCGGCGACCGTGATCCGTACAATAAAATGATTCTACCGAAATCTTCCCGGTTTTGCAGCACATGAACAATTGAAGACCGGAGCGGGATGAGTCCAATTCCCCCGGCAACATATATAATGTTCTTTCCTTTTATTTCTTCAAAAGGGAACCCGTTGCCAAACGGACCCCGGATACCAACCTTATCTCCTACGGTTAATTCATGAAGCGCGTCAGTAACCTTCCCAACCTTTCTTACGGAAATATGGAAACGGTCATTCTCCGGGCTTGGCGGCAGGGATACCGCGAATTCACCGGCACCAAAGATGGTACACATAATAAACTGCCCCGATTTGATCTTAAAATTCTCATCGATCTCTTTGTCTTCAAAAGAGAGATAATAGGTTTTTACGTCTTCTATCTCGTCCTTGATCTCATCAATGGTAGCGACCGCAGGGACTGTTACGATTGTTTTGCTTTTACAAGTATCCTGTCCACAGGTACTATTATTATTTTCACACATATCATCCACCTACTTCGTAATTTCTTTTCTAATATATGTTACAACATTGGGAAGTCCAATATCACCGGGACATACCCAGACACACCGACCGCAGCCAATGCAACCGGGCCGCAAATACTTCTTTGATTGAGAATACGACAACTTACAGAAAAACCGCTTGTTCCGTCTGTCCTCAATTGGTTTCCGGGGATTATGATCTCCGGCCATCCTGGTGTATCCTTCATAGGAACAAGAATCCCCGGTTCGTAAGCGTTCAGTGCAATCACCGCACGCCGTATCTTCAATGTTAAAACATGAACAGGTTGGGCATACAAAAGAACAGGCTCCGCACTCAAAGCACTGTTTTCCAACATACTCCCATACCTCGTCTTTCGCAAACCCCGTGGTTACCCTGTTCATAACCCGTGATACCCAGGCTTTGTTTTCCGTAGCAATATCTTCGAATAAGGATATGGATTTGTCCACAACGTCCTTTTTTTCCTTCTGGTACTCGCTGCCTGCTTTTTCAAGAGACAGTTTTTCAACCAATTCTTTTCCCGCGTCACTTCCTGTTTCCACAAGATAGTAATCGGCAAGTTCGGTTAAATTTATATCGTACCCTTCATCCGCGTCCGGACCGCTGTCGGTACAAACACAAAAACATTGGGGAAACGGAACGGCACAGGTATTGGTTACAATGAACATCTTTTTCCGGTGTGCCAGGTACACATCATCAACAAACTCCTGGCCAAGAAAAAAACGATCCAGGCAGCGTATCCCCTTGAGGTCGCAGGGCCGTAAGCCGAATAAGGCTTTGGCTTTTACGGTATCGGGAACATCAATTGCTGCCTCTTTCCGCTCCTTGTTATACTTGTAAGAATAAATTTTTTCCAGCTGAGGAAAAACCACCTGTTTGGGTGGATTTGAAGGAATCGGGGCAGTGATATCAATATCATTGATATCGGTCACCTGCTCAAATAACGATTGCCCCGACTCCTTCTCCAAAAGAGGTCCATAAACAATATATTCTTTTTGCAGCTCAGCTGCAATTTTTAATACGTCATCTTTTTTGATTAAATACATAACTACACCCTCTCGATTCGTATTGGTATTGTTGCGTCTTCACCGTGTTTAAGAACATCCGTATGTTCCAGTAAAAATTCCGCAAGTCTATCCCGAACAAAATAAGGCACGCATGTTGTTCCCGGCTGTACAGCATCGGAAACCATAACATCAACTGTCATCTCGCCCGAAGCGGACACTACTTTCACCGCCCACTTGTTGCGCACTTCCAGTTTTTTCGCGTCTTCCGGAGACAATTCAATATATCCCTCAGGGTATAACAACAGAGAGGTGTTATATTCTCTCATGGGGATATAGGTCTTTTTCAGCAGGTTGTTCCGGTGCCAGAAATACTGCGCCTTACCAACTAACAATAAATACGGATACTCGCCGCTTCCCGAAGGAGTGGTAAATGTCCCGGAGACATCAACAAAATTCAACCGGTCGTTTCCTGCGTCAGCAGCAAAACTGCCGGTTCCTTCCGGTTTCTCTTCAGTACAGGGCCACTGGACCCCGGTAAGCCGGTTAATTTCATTATACTTCACTGCTGAATAAGCCGGGGTTACCTGTGCTATTTCCGCAAGGACATCACCCGCTTCAGTATATTTCCAGTCTGCCGATGCTTTCTGCGCTATTTGTGAATAGAGTTCCCACCCGGGCAGTACGTTTGCCGGAGGATCAAGTTTCTTTTCAGAACGCTGGATCCGCCGTTCCGTATTGGTATAGGTTCCCTGGGTTTCAAAATACGCGGCCATTGGAAGTACCACATGGGCGTGTTTGGCAAAATCATTTTCAAAAGCCCCTATATAAATAACAAGGTCGAGATCCTTAATTTCGTTCTCGTACCGGACAATTCCTTCGTCATGGTCAACAACGACCAGCGCCTTTAACGCGGATCCCCCTTCGGAAAGCATATCGTAGACCGCGTTTCCTGATTTTGTATTAATATCGGTGTTCCAGACCTTGCGAAACTTGTTCACCACATCCGGGTCTTCAAGTGATTGGAACCCGGTTAAGAGATCAGGAGCAACTCCCATATCATACCCGCCCTGCAGGTTATTGATCCCGGTCAGGGGATTAACGCCGCACCCGGGTTTGCCAACTTTCCCTGCCATAAGAAACAGGTTGTACAGGTAGCGTATGGTATCTTCATCAAGTCCCGAAATACCCGATGGAAAAAAGACCATGCCCCGCTCCGCTTCTGCCAGTTCGGCGGCAATCGCCTGTATCTCGGTATATGGCTGCCCTGTTTTTGCTTCAATTTCCACAGTATTGATCGATCCCAGGGAATTGGCAAAACCGTCGAATCCATAAGTTTTCTTCTCTAGAAATTCGGGATCAATTTTATTTCCTTCGATCAAGGATTTTGCCATGGCTGCGAGAACCAGCTTGGTTGATCCCGGTTTCACCGGTAAAAAACTACTGCTGAGTTCCGCGATTTGAGTCTTTCTGCTGTCGATGGTTACGACCCTGGTTCCTGCCCTGGCCGCCATATGGATCTCACTGGCTACAATGGGATTCTGCTTTAGCATTTCGGTTCCCACGATGAGAATAAAATCGGCACCGCCAATATCATCAAGTGATCCGAGCATCCCGGCCATTCCGGTTCCCGCGTGCAATACATTGAGACTGTTCCGATGCCCCGATTCAGAATCGAGACTGATGTTATTCGTTTTAAAAACAGTTCTGGCGAGTTTCATAAACAAATAATTTTCTTCATTTGATGATCGGGGTGAACCGAGGAAGGCTATCTCACCCGCAGAGTATTTCTGTAATTGTTCTACTACATACCCTATCGCTTCCGGATAGTCAGCTTGTGCGAAGCTGCCATTCTTTTTTATACGAGGAGTGGTTATTCGCTGATCTGTTCTCAGTAATTCATGAATATTCCACCCTCTCACGCAAAGCCGGCCTTTACTGACTGGATGATTTTGTGAAGGGAATACTCCTTCAACTTTTCCGTCATTCACTTGTAATAAATGGCCGCAACCTGTGCCGCAAAAAGTACAGATACCTGTGCTATAATTCATTTACTAAGCTCCTGAGATTAAATTATATTGCAGTATACCTGGTCAAGAAATGCCGGGTGAAAACCCGGTGCCTTTTGAGTAGATACCTGCTGATAAATCTTAAAAAATGTTTACTGCATTAAGCTTCAGACCCTTTTGAAGAGGGCAAAAACAGCCCTGTCCCGGTTCTCAAGCTTTATAATATTGATACTAATATACTACCGACTTAGCGGTCGGTAAATAGGGGAATAACCTTTTAATGATATAGGGAAATCCCCCCCATTAATAATTCATAAATAGTTTACCACTTTCCCAAATGAAAACAAGGGAAATTATTCACATAAAGCGTATTATGTTAAAAAAAATTATTAATTGCAAATTGATAATTATTAATTTATAATGAAGAAGAAAAAAAACTAAACATTCATGTGGCAATATTTAAAAAAATAAGGAGAAAAAGAATGATGATGATAAAAAATTATTGGTATCCCCCAATAACAGCAGCCATACTCCTCTTTTCATGTGTTTCATGCGGAGTTGGCAATAAATTTATTTTCAATTAATTTGAACGTCAAATCGTTACAAATATAATCAGGCTGGTTTAATGCATACAGCCTTGAGGTAATAGCTCTTCGGAATGTGAGGACTGTTTGACCGGAGGGAGTTCCGCAGCATTTCGGAGAGCTATTACCTCAAGGCCCCGCGCATAACCATAACAAAGCTGTGCTTACAAACATCATCTTTTCTTCTCCCGGTGCCCGTACCCGGTCCCGGCAGGCCGTCGGGCTTTAGCTTCCAGATTTTTTTTCAGTATTGTATAATCAGCAATTCCATCGCTAAAGGCGGTTTTCGGATAAATCGTATAGTGTTTTTTTACGGCCGTTGGAGTTATATCAAACATAACAACGTTAGCACCGGCAGAGAGGGCGTCCCTGGCCCCGGTTTCCGGTGAAAGGACATTCAGCGCCGTGGTAGCCGGTATCATGGTATCCTTTGTTACGATCCTGTTAAGAGCCGTAACTCTTAGAACATATTCATCCAGGGGCTGAATAAAGCGTTCCCTGTCCGGTGTTGTGTGCTTTAAAGGAGTCTCCGGATTATGAATATACGGACCACAGCCAATCATGTCGATATCCAGGTCTCTGAATAAAACTATATCATCGGCTACGGACTCATAGGTCTGTCCCGGCAGACCTATCATTATACCGGACCCTACCTGGTAGCCTATCTCTTTCAGGGTCACTAAAACAGCCTGCCGCTTCCCGTAATCCATTCCCGGATGAAGTTTCGCGTATAACTCAGGATCTGACGTTTCATGTTTGATAAGGTAGCGGCACGCGCCTTCATCGAACCAGCGCCGCAAAACCGGCGCGGGCCGCTCTCCAAAAGAGAGCCCTATGGCCGCATCAAAGCGCTTGTATATTGCCCGTACAATAGAAGCGACTTTTTCTTCGGTATAAAACTCATCTTCTCCCGACTGCATAAGTATGGTTTTATACCCGGTCTCACATGCCTGCTCCACTGCCGCGAGAATATCACCCTCTTCCATCCGGTAGCGGATTGTTGCGGGATTACTGTTCCGCAATCCGCAGTAGAGGCACTCCCTGCTGCAATAGCTCGATATGTTCATGAGGCCCCGTATATGAATATCATCACCCATGTATTCTTTTCGCACCCCGTCGGCAAAGCGGTATAGGTCTGCAAGCTCTTTGGGGTCTGAGGTTTTGAGGTAGTGAAGAAGATCCTCTCGGGAGAGGGTTTTGTTTGTGGGAGGGGGTTTGGTGGGCTTTTTCATTGCAGGGTGATCTCCAGTGAATTGTCTTTTTTCTGCATGGGAAATGCTCAATTGTCAATGTAAGAAAAACTCAGCAATTTACATCCCGCTTCCCGGCACGGACCTTCTCTATCATCCCTTCGGCACGGACGCGGTCTTTCTCATCCATCTCAGTCAGGAGCTGCTTTACCGCCTCTTCCCCTGCGGCACGCGTTTCCGGGGACCCGTAGTCAATGCAGTATTCGAGAAACGACGCGAGCGCGTTGGGATCGCAGAAGTGTTTTATTTCACCGGGTTTTGCCATACGCATAAAATCGAGCCCTGTTCGCCCACGGCGATAGCAGGCAGTACAAAACGAAGGCAAATAGCCAAGCTCTGTCATGTCGCGGATTACCTCATCTAAGGAACGGTGATCGCCCAGGGAAAACTGGCTGTTCTCGAATCCGCTGTTGCTATCCCCGCTCGCTTCACCGTAGCCGCCGGGACTGGTCCGGCTTCCGGCCGAAACCTGGGATACACCCAGGGCAAAGGTTTCCCTGCGAACTGCGGGTGTTTCACGGGTAGACATAATGATCCCCGTATAGGGTACAGCCAGGCGAAGAATGGCCACGATCTTTTTAAAATCCCCGTCACTCACCAGCGCCGGAGGTCGCTCCGACAAAGGAGATCCCGATGCCGGTTCCAGCCGGGGCACACTCAGCGTATGCGGCCCCAGGCCAAAAGACTTTTCAAGGTGGCGTATGTGCTGCATGAGCGCCAGTATTTCAAAACGCCAGTTATACAGACCAAAAAGCACGCCAATACCGCAGTCATCAATGCCCGCTTCCATTGCACGGTCTATACCTGTTATACGCCAGTTATAATCCCGCTTTCTTCCCCCGGTATGGACTTTCGCGTATGTTTCATGGTGATACGTCTCCTGGAAGAGCTGGTAGGTTCCTATGTGCGCTTCTTTTAACAAGCGGAATTCTTCGGTTGTAAGCGGTGCAACATTGACGTTGATCCGCCGGATATTATCGGAGCCTGTTCCGGCCGCGTAAATCCGGTCTATTGCTTTGAGGATAAACTCAAATCCCTCAGGCGGGTAGGACTCCCCTGCAACCAGGAGCAGGCGTTTGTACCCTTCTTTTAAAAGATATTCCACATCAGTGCCTATCTCATCAAGGGAAAGTATCTTTCGATTAAGGGCTTTGTTGCCGGCACGGAACGCGCAGTACAGGCATTCATTATCGCAGAAGTTGGAGATGTATAAAGGGGCGAATATCACCATGCGTTTTCCGTAGATCTTTTCTTTGACGGTTCTTGCTGTGGTGAAGAGTTCATTCAGGAATTCGGGGTCTTCAATGTTGCAGAGTATGGCGACTTCTTCGGGGCTTAAGCCTTCCAGGTCAAGGGATTTGGCAAGGATGTCTCTTACGGCTGCGGAAGGCTTTTTTTCAAGGCTCCCATTAGTATTTCCTTCAAGGATTCCATTAATTTCTGTTTCGTTGATAATCATTTTTTCCAGTTCCTTACAACCATAATAACAAAAAAAAGAGTACCTGTCAACACCGCTGTAAACCGGTTTCCTCCCGAATTTCCTTATTTATATTCTCCCGGATTCCTTCATTAGCTGATAAGCAATCATTTTTTAACACACATATATCGCATTCCGGTTTCCTGGGTTTACAAATCATCGCTGTAAAATCTAATATCGCAAATAAGAATCTGCCGGGTTGTTCTGTATCAAACAAGCACCGGGCTTTTTCTATAATTATCTTTTTTCTCCTGATTTCTCCGGATAATTGCAAACCGTAATATCGATTAATAAATCTGGCAATATTACTATCAACGACGTATTCCTTTTTATTGAAACAAACCGTTAAAATTGCTCCTGCAATATAGTCACCTATTCCCGGGATTTTTAATAAATCTTCTCTTTCTGACGGAAAATTCCCTTCATAGTTTTTTATTATATATTTTGCTGATTCAATAAAGTGTTCGGAGCGCCAGTGCAAACCAAGGTGTTCTGTTACCTTTATTA
Organism: bacterium; assembly: GCA_024224995.1. Next base: position 20,180 of record JAAENB010000024.1, read on the forward strand.
TATTTGACTTTTTAGCATTTGCAAGTAATTTTAAATCCGGGTAATTATTAATGAAGTCTTTATAAACCGGTGCAACCTGCTCTGCTTTTGTTCGGTGAAGCATGAATTCAGCGATCATTATCAGGTAGGGTTCGCGGGTTTCCCTCCAGGGGAAAGATCTTTTGTTTATTTTGAACCAGAGTAATAATTTATTGTCAATGTACAAACTCATTTTTTAAACTGATAATATACCAGGTCTATTTATATGTTTCGAAAGACTTGATTGAATATCAATTAATAAGTCATGCCTTATTCTGAAAATTGATACTTTTTTCTTACCCTGGATTTCGCTTAGTGAAATTGAATGTAATTTTCTAAAATCAAATACAAATACAAACTGTTTTTGATCAAAACAAAAAGTTGAGGAACAATATAAATAATCTGTATGATTCCTGATAAATTTACTAAATTTATCAGGAATCATTAGTCCTGGCAATAATCTTGAATTTGTCCATTTATTTTGAGCATAATCACATGAAGGGCTTGCCTCTAGATCAATTAGTAAAAAATCCTTTTTAAGATCACTATAATATTGACTACATTTTTCTTTAAATAATAAATATGGAATATCATCATTTTTGTTATATTGTTCATTGTGATTTATAATAATCTTATTAAGAAATTTATATCTTTTATCTTTAGCAAAAAAATCATATAAATTTTCTGTAAACCGACCTAAAGTTATTTTCTTTTTATAAATATTACCAGGTTGAACTTTATTGCTTTTTTCAAAGACAAAGTGGAGTTTGCTATTTATTTCAGAAAGGATCTTCTTATCTGGTTTACAATCATTTACTAATTGTATATTACTATACTGACCATTTTTAATATTATTTTCCAAAATATCGATAAAGGCTCCATTAAATGCAAGAAGACTATCTTTTAAAATTTCACTATGATCATTTAAATTAAGCTGTTTTCCGGAATATGCTTCAGCTAACTTATAAATAATACCGGACAAATGATCATTCCACTTTTCATCATAATCATAAAACGAACAAAAATCATTAATAATACTATTTGCTGCACCTCCTACTAAGTTTTCCCATAAAACGAATAGTTCGAATATACCAGATTTTTGTAATTCTTTTTTTAATTTATCACTAACAACAGCAAAATCAAAATCACCATCACCATCCTGACACTGACCTTTCTCCATATTCAACCATTTGATAGGTTTAACAATATCCTTTTCAATAGCTTTCAACTTAACATCTTCAAATAAATCTTCATGTCTTGTCCAGGCAACAATTACATAAGGAAAAGTCTTTGAACCTACAACTTTTTTTAATATTTTAATAACTTTTGCAACTTTATTTTTATCAGAAACACTACCTGTTGTAAGTTCAATATCAAGAAAAAGTAATCTTATATCATCAATAGGTTTTTCAGGTAAGGTATCCATTTGCCCGTTTAGATATATTACTGATAGTCCCTTTTTTGTAAAGACGGAAATCAATGTTTCTATTTGCTCATATTTGTCATCGATAATGACGATTTTCCCTTTTTCCGGTAAATTTATCATTTTGCCACCTTGAAAGAAAGCATTATAATTGCCCCATTTTTATAATCATCTGGAATTTCCAGGTCATTATAATCAGGAAATTCTAATATTCCTTCATGTATTTTAATGACTTCACTAACAATATGTAATCCAAGTCCCATCCCCCTCTCGCCCTCTCTCCTCCCAGAAACAAGAGGTTTAATCATAGCTTCAACAGACAAAGTAAATCCTTTTCCATTATCCGCAATGATCAATGAGATATAACCTTCATGGTATTTAACAATATCCAGATAGATCTTTTTTTTTCTTACTTTGTAATAATTTAGCCAGTATATTGAATTATCAACAATATTCATAATTGAAGAAATCAAAAGATTTTTTGAACATTTGAACTTTATTGGCATTATTTTTTTCTTGTATTCATCTTCAAATTCAATTTTGTGCGCTTCAAGCCGGTACTCAACTGCAAAAATTGCATTATCTATTATGTCATTAAGTTTTTCTGTTTTCTTACTTGAGTGTTTAATAAGATCTGAATATGTTTCAATAAGGTTTGCAAGGTGCTTTGCTATTTTTATTATTTTCATGGATGTTTTTTGTTTTGTAATTGCAATATTTAATTCATAAATCAATTTTTCGATTTCATGAATTACAATACTCAAATTAAGACCAGCAGCAGAACTATATAAATATATTTCTTTAACATAACGGAATTCTTCATCTATTCTAGCGACAATGTTATTTAATTCTTTTCGTAATTTTTCATCTTTTATCTTCCTTTTTATTTTCTTCTTAAGCTCTGAGATATTATGTGTTACTGGTTCGGCAGTATTAATCCGTCCAAACTTCTCCCGCAAAGTCGTTTTATCAATATGTCTTTCAATCCCAATCTGCGAAATTGCAAATAAAAGAACTTCTTGAAAAAGATAAAATGCTTCATTTTCAATAAAACCTTCTCTATTCGTTTTTTCATTCAGGTCTTCGCTACTGTCTCTGCTAATGTTCACTGAACCTATTACTAAATTATTACTAAAAGTTTCCGAAGGGGAATTAATCCGCTTGCTATCCAATTCCAGCCAATCATTTCCAGGTTCTCCATAATCATAAATCCTTAAACCATCTCGAAAGACTCTTATACCACCATTTTGTTCAAGATACATTTTAAGACCGGTCTTATCATCTACACCTAACGCAAGAATAGTAGAATCTCGGTCAAACATAAGTAATTCCAACTTGATCTCACCAATTTTATATTGAGATAAATCTAATACTTTTTTATTCTTTGTTTTTTTTCCTGTTTCTGAATCTTTTTCATTAATTTCCATTTTTATATTAGTATACTTTAACTTTCTTGGTTCTATCCCGTGCATAGTTTCCCATGGGGTAAAAGAATATGATAAGTTCTTTATCTTATCTTTTGCAAGAGTAGCTTCTGCATGAAAAAGTGAATATTTTTTAATATCAGAAAAACTTTTTAAGCCCTTAATCCAATCCTTATTATCTATTTTAAATTCTATTCTAAATGAACCCGGTTGCTCAAAAGGTGAATTTAAAGTATTAATTGCTCGATATAAATCTCTTACATTTTTTTTATCCCATTGATTTCTTAATCTTTTTATAATTATTTTTGTACCAGTTTTATTTCCAGTGAATATTTCTGCATCTCTATCATAAATTTTTATTGGTAAATCTTTAAGATAGCCAGCTTCTTCAAATTGCTCCCAATCAATATGAAAATAAACTTCCTTTGCATTTTCCTTTTTGCTAATAATCTTGACTTCATAACCTAACTTATGAACTCCGAATCGACCAATTCCTTTCTCTCCAAGAGGTAGTCGTTTATATTTTGCAGTTTTTATTCTTGATTTAAAAAGTTTTGATTTATGTTCATTACCAGGCTCCATCCATATATTCTCAATAATATCAATGTCCATTCCAGTTCCATCATCTTCAATAACGATTTCCCCAATATCAGGATCATCTACATTATTCATTACAATTTTTACTTTATTTGCATCGGCATCATAAGCATTTTTAACAAGTTCAAGCACGGCAATACTTTCATTGCGAATTAATTGATCTCCAAGTTGTAGCAATAACCTTGCTCTTGGTTTAAAAATAACTTTTTTCATTAAATTATAATTTCCTTTATTTTCTCTGCAATTCTCTCAGCCATCAAAGGCGGAACAGCATTCCCAATCTGCCGAAAAGCAGAAGTTCTATATCCTTCAAAATAATAATCATCAGGAAATGATTGAATTCTTGCAGCTTCTCTAACAGAAATAGATCTCAACTGGTCAACATCCGGGTGGATATAATGATGCCCATCCCTGGAAATATGAGCAACCATAGTATGAGAATACCCCTTGTAATCAACAACCTTAAACCTATCAAGAAATGATTTTTGATTATTATGCGTTTTTAACTTTTCAGGAAGATGTGCGTAATTTAGACGCTTTCTCTCCTTATCCCACAACTCAATTGCAATACGATAGATTTCTCTATCCCTGGAATTATGAATTCTGGAAATATGCTGTATCAATGGATCATTTTTTTTCCTGATACCAGTAGAAGAAAGATACTTATTTACCTCCGAATAATACTCACCATTTACGATTGCATCTCCTGGTTCAAGAGACGGCATATCATCAAGTAAAGAGTTAACTTTAAATTTACTCTTAATTTTAGCAAAATCCGGATAGGATAAACTTATGTCTTTTTTCCAGCCAATAATTATTATTCTTTTCCTTACCTGTAATACACCAAAATCAGAAGCATTAAGTTCTTTTGCCTCAGTAATATAGCCCGCTTTATTCAAATCCGATACAATGCTATTAAACAATTCCCCTTTACCGGCAGAAAGTATACCCGGAACATTCTCAAACACAAACATTTCAGGTTTAAATTTTTTCAAAAATTTAATATAATGTTTATAAAGATATTTTCGTGGATCATTTTCCTTATTTTCAGGATCTCTCGATCTTCCAACAATAGAATATGCCTGGCACGGAGGTCCGCCAATTATAAGATCAATTTTCTTCTGATTGTTCTTCTTCATTAAGGATTTAATATTATCAAAAATTGAATGAATAGATGAGTCTGTAATTTCTGAATTGATAACTGAATTTAGAATATTTTCCGGAATGAACGAATAAAACGTATTCCTGTCCATTTTCCCGGTAATATAATCTTTATAGATTTCTTTTTTATTTACTTCATATAAATAATGATATGCCAGTCTTGTTTTTAATGTAAAGGTCGCAAACTCATTCATTTCAACATGTGCAACAGGATTAAAGCCATTTTTAATAAATCCTTCTGATAATCCCCCTGCACCGGAAAAGAGGTCCAAATAATTCATCTAGAGTGTCCTGATTAATAGAATAGTTCTGTATAATATATACTTAAATAATCACCCAATATAGTCAACTATTATCAATTTTTCAACCAAATATTTCTTATATTACGATAAAAGAGTCACGACCCCATTAAAACACCCAGATAACTCTTCATTAGTGTCTAACATTGGACATATCCGGAAAAAAGAATTACGAATATAAATAATTTTGGTTAAGTATAAGGCGGTGATTGGTTTTAGCGGTAAAATATTTACCCATATATTTTACCGTAACTTCTATGCCAACGACTCTAACCACAACATCCCACCGGTCTCCCGCCAATAACGTTTTTCTCCCATAATTCGCCCAGGCTATAATCATCTATCCAGGCATCAACAGTTTCAGAAGTCGGCCGTTCAAAGACAGAGTGATTCTCTTTTTTATCAACAATAATAATATCCTGGGGTGCAAAATGATTCACCAGGGTTACAGATTGAGTTGAAACAATGACCTGCGAATCAACAGAAGCGGAACGGAGCAAATCCGTTAAAATTGTGATAGCATAGGGATGAAGCCCCAATTCAGGTTCATCCAGCAGAATCATAGCAGGTTTTTTGGGCTGCAGGAGTAATGTTGCCAGGCAAATAAACCGCAGCGTTCCATCAGAAAAAGAATGCGCATCAAAATAAGAATCGGACCCTTTTTCTTTCCATTCCAGCCTGATATTGTTCGCGTTAAAAGGGGATGGGCGAAGTATAAAATCATCAAAAAATGGTATTACCATTTTAATGGTATCAACAATATTATTATAATATTCTTTTTCCGTTTCTTTAAGCAAGTAAAGAAATGCCGCCAGGTTTGAGGCATGAGGTTTTAAAAAGATATTGTCATGAATATCGTTAATTTGTTTCATTTTGGCAGAATCACTGGTGTCATGAAAATGATAAACCCGCCAGCCTTTAATGGCTTCCAGAACATGACTTGTAATTCCTTTTTCGCTCGCACTGCTTTCCGGAAGAAGGGATTCCTTGTGTCCGGAACCCAGCTTTTGACTCCGGTCATTAAACAGGATATTTTCCTCAGCAAATATTAACCGGTCATCAGCAGCAGGAATAAGCGAGCACTCATAACCGTTTTCTCCAAACCATAATTTTATATAAAATTCTCCGGAAACTCTTTGATTGCCTTCAATGATTTTTTGCAGCAGGCTAAAAATACTAATAAAATTTGATTTCCCTGCTCCATTAGCTCCAATAAGAATATTCAACGATTCCAGGGGTAAACGTTCCAGGGATCGTATGCTTTTATATCCCCGTATTGAGATTCCATCCAGGTGTTTTTTCACGTTTATTATACCTATGCGAATAAGGTTATGATTCAATAAACATAGTATAAATAACTATAAAAGTTTGAAAAGCAAAAAATAATTTTTATACGTCCATAAACAGCAACAGGTCAACAAGCGTCAAGTAAACGCATCCCGGGCAATGGGGCTGGTACATTCAGCGAGTTCCGCAGCCTTCTGAAGAGGCGTTACTAAAACTGCCCGCGCACCCCCAAAAAATGAACAGCTGCCACAAACACAACTCAAAAACCAGGTTGTTTAAAACCTAAAAATTCAGCTTGCCAAAGACTTCTTTTTCCAGTACATTGTACCTAAACAATATTAAACGACCTGTTTACCAAAGATTAACAATCAGGAATCACAATAATGCATAAATATACCTCAACACCGCTAATACAAACCATAAAAGAACGCTGCAAAGTCTGTTACACCTGCGTACGGGAATGCCCGGCAAAGGCAATCCGTATATCCGGGGGGCAGGCCGAAGTTATAATAGAGCGCTGCATTGGCTGCGGGAACTGCATGCGTGTATGTACGCAGCATGCCAAAGAAGTACGCAATTCAATCTCCGAGGCGGAACAGCTCATCACGTCAAAGAACAAAACTGCCGCCTGCATCGCGCCCAGCTTCCCTGCGGAATTCTATAATACCAGCTATAAAAAAGTCGTAGGCATGCTCCGCAAACTGGGATTCGATTACGTTATAGAAGTGGCATTCGGCGCCGACCTGGTATCAAAGGCATATAACAAAACCATAAAGAACACCAGGGGCCACCATATAGCCACCACCTGCCCGGCCATTGTTTCATACGTGGAAAAACTCTATCCCGATATGGTAGAAAATCTCCTGGCCATAGGCTCTCCAATGGTAGCCATAGCCAGGGTGGTGCATGAAATGTACGGAAAGGATACGAAAGTAGTTTTTATAGGCCCGTGCCTTGCCAAAAAAGACGAAGCCGACAGGGGCGATGATGTTGCTGAAGCACTTACCTTTAGTGAATTGCGCATGATGCTCTACAAAAACAAGATAGAAAGCAACACCATAGAACCGTCCGATTTTGACCCGCCCCACCCCGGCAAAGGAGCGCTCTACCCCGTTGGCCGCGGAATGCTCCAGTCGTCGAACCTGGAAGAAGACCTCATGTCAACGGATATAATCGCCACTGACGGAACAAAGCAGTTTACCCAGGCATTAAAAGAATTTGAAAAAGAAAAAGAGAGCGTAAAGCTCCTTGAACTGCTTTGCTGCAACGGCTGTATTATGGGACCGGGAATGGCTTCAAACCTGTCGCAATTCGCGCGGAGAGGCCGCATCAGCAACTACGCCCGGAGACGATATAACAACCTGGACTCTGAGTCCTGGGAAAAAAATATTGAAAAATTCAAGAACCTGGATCTGAGCATAGAGTTCCATAAGGACGACCAGCGGCAGGATGCTCCCACGCGGGAAGAGCTCAAACAGATACTGAGGAAAAAAGGAAAGTTCAATCCCGAAGATGAGCTCAACTGCGGTGCCTGCGGGTACGATACCTGTATAGACCACGCCAGCGCCATTTACCGGGGCCTGGCGGAAACTGAAATGTGCCTCCCCTATACCATAGAAAATCTAAAGTCCACAGCCAAAGACCTGGCCCAGTCCTATGAAGACCTGCTCATGGCAAAAAAGGCGCTCATACAAACGGAAAAACTCGCGTCCCTGGGACGGCTCGCCTCAGGAATCGCCCATGAGATCAACAACCCCCTGACAGGGGTATTGACGTTCAGCAGCCTGCTCCTGGAAGACCTGGGCAATACCGAACACAAAGAAGACCTGGAAACAATAGTGAACGAAACAACGCGGTGCCGGGACATTGTACGGGGACTGCTCGATTTCGCCAGGGAAAGCAAGTCGGTAAAAGAACCGGCAAACTTAAACAGCATCATAACCGACACCCTCAGTATCCTGGGAAAACATCTTAATTTCCAAAAAGTGGATATTCACCTGGACCTTTCTCCTGAGGTTCCGGTATTTAACATGGATATAAACCAGATGAAATCGGTAATTAATAACCTGGCAATCAACGCGGCCGATGCCATGCCCGAAGGAGGGGAATTAAGCATACAGTCCCGGTTCGATGCCAAAGACAAAAACGTGGAAGTAAAAATAACCGACACCGGGTCAGGGATCAGTGAAGAGAATGTGAGCAAAATATTCGATCCCTTTTTTACGACCAAGCAAGCCGGCAAGGGAACGGGACTGGGTCTTGCCGTTATTTACGGGATCATTGAACGGCACAAAGGAACAGTCCATGTCAACAGCGTCATGGGCGAAGGCACAACCTTCACCATGCAATTACCTATAGATAATGACGGAAAATGGGTGTGAAGGCAGGGAAAAGGAACAAGGGGCAAGGGGAAAGTACTTAGTGCCAGACGGTCTTTACCCGATCACCGGTCACCCCCGCCCGGAGGGCGACCGATCACCTTACTTATCTACTTTTATACTATGATTAATCATCCACTGGACCGCGAACTGGATGAGGTCGGAGGAGCTTTCAATGCCCAGTTTTTTCTTGATCCGTTCCCGGAAATTTTCAACGGTTTTAACGCTTATGTGGATGCGGTCGGCAATGTGACGATTGCTTAAACCGTGGCCAATTAACTGAAAGATCTCAAACTCACGGTTCGAAAGACAGCTGGTAACAGAAACCTCGTTTTCCGCGTCATCCATTGAAAACTTGTTTAAAAAGCGTTCTTTAATTTTATCACTCAGGTATTGCCTGCCGTTTAACACAGTCTTAATGGCCTCAACCACGGCCTGGAGCGCTTCTTTTTTCATAATATAGCCGCTGGCTCCGGCGCGAATAGCCCGCTCAGCGTATATTGTTTCATCATAATCGGAAAGCACCAGGATCTCGAGTTTATGGTAGCGCTCTTTCATGGCCTTCACCAGGTCGACCCCGCCCGCCCCTCGGAGGGAAATATCAATAATAACCAGGTTCGGTTCAAGCCGGGCAATAAGCTGTATGGCTTCATCGGAGTTTTGGGCTTCTCCGCAAACATGCAAATCTTCTTCCTTGCTCACGATCTGAACCAATCCCTGGCGAACAACGGGAGAATCATCAACAATCAGTATACTGGCTTTTGCCCCTTCACCATTTTCAATAATCGTCCCGGAACCGTTCCCTTCCAGTGAGATGCCTTCCATAGGGCCGGAATCCCGTAAATTGCATTCAATAATTGTACCGCCGCCCTGGTTATTCTTAATTTCAAGAGTAGCGCCAACAAGCCACGCGCGGTAGCGCATAATGCTGAGCCCAATCCCCCTGCTCTCAGTACCTGCGGGAATTCCCGATCCGTCATCAATAATTTTAAGGGTGATAACAGTATTCACGGAGTTGAAAATTATAATAACATTTTTCGATTTCCCGTGCACAACAGAATTCTTCACGGCCTCTTTAACAATATAAAAAAGATTCGTTGCTTCAAGGTCTTCCTTAATTACAACATTATTATCCCATTGCAGCAGACAATTTATCCCGGTATCATCTTCCACTTCCAGGCGCAAATCTTCAAGAGCGGTTTGCAGGCCCCCGCCGCTCATGTCAACAGGAGAAAGTCCCCTGGCAATTTCACGAGTCTGATCAATAGCCTGGTTTACCATTTTGACGATATCGGTAATCTCCCGCTCTTCGGCATAGGTCTTTTCTTTCAGTTTAAGCCGCAGAATCTCGCTCTTAAAGGCAATGCCCGACAAATGCTGCCCAAGTCCTTCATGCAGTTCCTGGCCAATTTCATGCCGTTCCTTTTCATTCACGGTCATGAGTATTTTTTCCAGGTTTTTCCGCTGGGTAATATCAACACCAACAAAAAAAACAAAATCCAGGCTCCCATCCTCCGCCAAAAAGGGACGAATGTGCCATTCAACAAGAAGTTCTTCATTCTGCCTGGTAAGGACTACATTCTCCTGGGGAAACGGAGAACTTTCGTTCTTTAATTTTTCAAAAACCTTATAGCCCAGTTCATGTTCCGCTTCGGGCATAAATGTCTTAATATAATCCTTCCCTTTTACCGCTTTCAGTTCATACCCCATGGCTTCCAGCATGGCACGGTTCATTGTGAGCACTGTGCCTTCGGGACTCAGAGCCAGGTAATATGCCGGAGAAGCGTCTTCAAGAGTTTTCATAAAATCGCGCTCTTTTTTAAGTTTCCGTTCCGATTTATAGAGCGCTTCGGTCCGTTCTCCAACCAACACTTCCAGGTGATCCTTTTCCAGGCGCAGCAGGTCTTCCGCCTTTTTAATCCTCAGCATCACGTTAACCTGGGCTACCAGTTCCGCCTCATCTATGGGCTTGGTTAAAAAGGCGTCGGCTCCAATCTCAAGCCCTTTTATTCTGCTATCAACATCGGTCTTTATTGCCGTAAGTAAAATAATGGGGATATGCCTGGTCTCTTCATCCTGCTTTAACCGTTCACATACTTCGAAACCATCCATCCCCGGCATCTTTACATCAAGAATAATCACGTCCGGCCCTTCCTGCCGGGCCTTTTCTATACCTTCCGCGCCCGAAAGCGCTGTACTAACAGTACACCCACTCAACAGGTCTTTCAGCAGAGCCGAGATTGTTATTAAATTATCATTTTTATCATCAACTGCCAGAATATTAGTCATTATCTATCCTCAACCATTTGTCTATTTTATCAAGTAACTCTTCAATGTTATAGGGTTTTGAAATATAATCATTACACCCGGCCTTTAAGATCCGCTCCCGGTCCCCCCGCATTGACAGGGCCGTAAAGGCAATAACCGGGATATTGGCGAGTCTCTCGTCTTTTTTTATTTCCTTCACCACGGCAAGTCCGCTAATACCCGGTAAGTCAATATCAAGGAGCACCAGGTCAGGAAGTTCTTTTTTTATTATTTCCAACCCTTCTTCCCCATTATATGAAGAGAGTGTATCGTATTTGCTCTGAAGTACGGCCTGGATCGTTGTCATATTGTCGGGATCATCTTCAATGATCATGATCCGGATTTTTTCCTGATTATTGCCCTGAGCAGACTCGGGAGCAAGTAATCCGGGGTCCTCGTCTTCCGGGATATGAGCGCTCCACTCTTCAGTCTCTTCAATAGAGATAGAGCTCCTCGAAAGCACGCGATCCTGCCACTGGCGAGGGAACCGGATATTAAATGTCGTCCCCTTTCCCAGGGTGCTTTCAACCCGGATATCGCCGGAAATCATCTCTGCCGATTTTAACGCGATCGTAAGCCCCAGTCCTGTTCCTTCGAACTTACGTGAAAATGTCCCGTCAATTTGCCTGAATTCATCAAAAATATGGGCCCGGTCTTCATCGGCAATACCAATTCCCGTATCGGCGACAACAATAGTTACGGTATCATCGTCATAGGAGGTCAAAACCCGTACCTCACCTTCTTCCGTAAACTTAACAGCGTTCCCAATAATATTCTGTAATACCTGGAAGAGCCTGGGCTCATCACTCTCAATCACCGGTAACTCATTTGGAAAAACCGCCTCAAGCTCTATGCCCTTTTCCTCGGCCTGCACTTCGTGATTTTCAACAATCATGTCCACAACAGACCGGATAGATATTTCCTTTGGTTTGAGATTAATTTTTCCGGCCTCGATCTTAGAGAGATCAAGAATATCATTTATAAGGGCAAGAAGCTTTTCCCCATTACGGACAATGATCTCAAGATAATGCGACTCATCCTGAGACAACTTCTTCCTGCCCTGCCGTAAAAAAAGCCGTGACAGGGAGAGGATAGAATTTAACGGAGTCCGGAGTTCATGACTCATGTTGGAAAGGAACTCACTTTTAAGCCTGCTTGCTTCTTCAACCTTCAGCTTTTGGCACTCCATTTCAGCACTCTGTTCCCTCACCTGGGTTGTCTGTTTTGCCAGCTCATCTGCCTGGTATTTCAGTGCGTCCTTCTGAGACACCAGGATAGCGTTCTTTTCCAATAGCTTCCGGGCCAGCCGTTTGGTCACTTCAATGGCCAGAATATTGGAAAAAGCGGTATTTAACACCGGCCGGACCCGGTTAAGAATGGAAAGCACCTCTGAAGAATAATCCTTGCACCCGGCAATTGTAATGAGGGCAACGGTCTTATCATTCATCACAACAGGGATAAGCATGGTCTCGGGGGAGACAGGCCGTCCAACAAGAGAAGCGGACTTAATGTAGGGTTTCGCGAGCCTGGTCTCTGTAAGCGTAATCTCTCTTGTTGCCAGGGCCCTTCCAAATTCTCCTTCAACTTTCGCCGAGTTAAATCTTTTTATTGTATAAGAATTAATACCAACGGATGTTCGATGAATAAACTCTTTTTCATCATCAGACAGGTCGTAAAAAGCCCCCATATCCCCTTTTGTTAATTCCATAAACTTTTCCAGGACAATACTGCTGAACTCTTCCAGGTCTATTGTTGAAACCATAATACCAATAATATCAAAACACTTTTGTTGAATATATGAATGTGATATTACCGAATCAGCCATGCCGTTAAAAGCATCAGCCAGTATTGCGAACTCATCATACTTTTGCGAACAATTCCGGACCTCATGGTTCCCTGCCTGGATCTTCTTTGAAACAACGATCATCGATTTTAATGGGCCCGTAATGGTTCCGGAAAAAAATATTGCCGTCAGTATATTCAAAAGAAGGAGCCCGCCCAGGATCAGGGCAAGGGTTCCGGGAGCAGGCAGCATGCTGTTATTCCAATAATAAATACCGGAAAAGCATACAAGAAAAAAGACCAGGTTTATGATACAAAACCAAAAAATCAGCCTCGCCGCAACAGTTTTAATAAGTCGTTTACTCATATATCACAATTACCATCCACCGATTATCGATTCTTCTCCACGGCCTGTTTTAACAAATATATAACATTGTAAAAATTAGTAATACCGCCAACGTATCGTTCTTTAACCATACCAATGGGAATTTGATCTATTTTTAACTTTATTTTTCTATTATTCTCGGCTAATATGTCATAATAACCCAAAACCGCGTCAAAACCCTTATTTTTCACCAGGTTCCCAATGACCGGTTCAATCCTGGAAATATTAAAAAACATCTCTCTAAAAAAGGTTTTTACACTGCTTTCGAAATCCTTAAGCATATTTTCAAGAATAGAGATCCGTACCACCTGGTATCCCAGTTGAACATGATCCCTGTTCCTGTTGCTGTAGGTATCCGGATAGAGTTCCAGGTACTGATTTCCCAGGTCTATCATATCGTCAACCTCAAAGGAGAAATCTCCATTTAACTTCACGAGCGCGCTCTTGTAGCCCTCAAATGTTCGATTTTGTTTGAATAATTCCGCTATAGTTATGGTCATAAGCAAAACCGTGATCATAAATTTTGGAACAGGCCCAATTTCTGCGTTCCAATGAGCAATTTTTATAATGGGGGGGTAAATATTCAACATATTTTGCTTTAATAGATGTTTAGGGAGAGAAAAAAATAGAGAAGCATTATACTTCTCTATTTTTGATAATTATAGTCCATGCTAGCAGACCGCATGAAGATACGACTTACATTTTCAGTGCTTTTTTAACAATTGATACCAGGGAATCAGGATCTACCGGCTTCTGGATCACTCCATTAAAACCAAGATCTCCCGGATTGATGTTGCTTGCAGTAGCATCACCGATACTGCTGAGAAGATAAATAGGAATCTGGGTATCTTCCTCTCTTATTTTAGCAGCAACTTTGGTACCTTCATCAACATGCTCCATCATCATATCACAAAGTATTAAATCGGGTTTTCCTGATTTGTAAGCATCCAGTCCTTCAGATCCGCTTGCCGCTGTAACTGTTTCAAATCCATTTCCGTCCAATATCGCTTTTACTGATTCCAGAATATCGGGATCATCATCAATTGCTAAAATTTTTTTTGCTTCTGCCATGGTATCCTCCTTGGATAAAATAAATGATAGTATCGTAACTTTCACTTAATCTTATTCGGCAACACATTCTCTCCCCTCCCGGGGATTTCTTTATGTTACTTGATAAGAATATAGTAATTTCAGAGAGGTTTGTAAATAGGGGAATAACCTTTTTATCATATAGGGAGTTCTCCCCCCCCGTTCTCTGCTCTCAGCTCCCACATAGTACACTGTATACGCTCAATTGTCAATTATAAATTGACAGGGCTTTACGAAACGGGTTTTACCCCGGCTGCCACCTCAAGCCCTTCCAACGTGGCATCTTTCAGCTGGGCCTGCATAAACGAAACTGCTTTTTCAAGATTCTGAACAGCCTTTTCCGTAAGCCCTTCTTTCATCATCTCCCACTCATAGCCGGGTATAGCCAGTACATAAGACGGAGGATATTTTCCGTACATATCATGGCATAAGGCAACAACCGAATCCGGAGCCATGGCATGCGTAGTAAACGTAATTTCCATAGCCGGAGAGATTTTGCTGAATGTAAAAGGAGGTTCGGCATCCATAGAGGCATCGACAAAGATTACGGCATCGTAAGGTGCAATGTTTTCGGCGTCTTCGATATTCAACTGGTAATTGCTATCGAAATCGACGCCGGGAATTTGAGCCTGTTCCAGTCGTGAAACAAGCTCAATTCCTAATCCGTCGTCCTGTCTTCCCAGGTTACCGTACCCGTAGACAAGTATTTTAATCATATTCCTATTCTCTTAGTCAACGTTTTTAATCTTTTCGTCAACAGTGTTTCCTTCTGCGTCAACAAGAGATACTTCAAGAGGCATCTTTCCAAGGGCGTTAGTCGCACAGCTTAAGCCCGGGTCATAAGCCCCAATAGCCATCTCAACCATGTTCATCATTCCTTCGGTAATCTCCGATTTTCCGGTCCATACATTTTTAGCCACGCAATTAACAGCGTTGTTCATGGGTGTATTATTGTTTGTTGTAGAAACAATAAGGTTAGCCATTTCAATCTGGTCATTATCGTCAACTCTATAGTGATGGAACAGGGTTCCCCGAGGTGCTTCAATAATGCCAACACCTTCTTTCTGCTTGGTTCCCTTAACAACAAGGTCATCTTTCTGCAGATCGGGATCATTAAGAAGTTCTTTCATCATCTCAGCTGAGTGAAGAAGTTCAATCAGACGGGCATAATGCATATGCATTGACATATGATTAGGCTTACCGTTTGTAACTGCCTTATATGCTTCGAATTCCTTCTGAGCAAGCGGTGTAGGAATAAAATCAGCAGTATTACATCGAGCCAGCGGTCCAACTGTGTACCAGCCGTTCTCTTTACCAATTGACTTGAGGTAAGGGAACTTCATGTAACTCCATGATTTTACTTCTTCTTCAATAATCTTATTGTAATCCTGACAATCTACACCATCAAGAATCTTCTTACCGTCGGCGTCAATAGCTCTCAGAACACCATGATAAAGGTCCATAGCGCCGTCTTTTCGCACCAGGCTCAAGTGATTTGATGGGAAAACCGCGAAATTATCAAGAAGGTCTTTATTCTGTGAATAATAGCCCTTAAAGAAATCGAGCGCGCCTTCGGCCCACGCGATCATCTGGTCGATGTTTAAAGGATCAGCTCCCTTAAGGAACTCATCTCTTTCGGCAATAGAAAGATTCTTGTTAATTCCGCCAGGAATAGCGCCGGTTCCGTGAACCTTCTTTCCTGCCGTTGCCCGGATAATCTCCTGGCCATATTTTCTCATCATAACGCCCTGAACAGCTAAATCCTTGTGCTCAAGAGCTACACCAATAACGTTTCTTATGGCCGGGTCGCCGTCTGCTCCAAAAAGGAGGTCCGGAGATGCAAGGTGAAAAAAGTGCAATGCGTGGGACTGAAACATCTGTCCGTAATGCATAAGTTTTCTCATCTTTTCACCGGTAGGTGTAAGACCTTCACCGGTTCCCGCTCCCGCGATAACGTCAATAGCTTTTGCTGCTGCAAGATGGTGACTTACCGGACAGATCCCGCAAAGTCTCTGTACTAATACCGGCATTTCCCAGTACGGTCTTCCCTGGGCAAATCGCTCAAACCCACGGAACTCAACAATGTGCAACCGGGATTGTTCGATATTATTATTGTCATCCATATGTATGGTAACTTTACCATGTCCTTCAACCCGTGTTACAGGTTCTATAGTTATTTTTCTACCCATATCTATTCTCCCGATTAATCAAATTTTACTAGTTCATATGGCAGCTCAAGCTCTTTTCCTGTAGCCAGGTGGAGCAAAGCCTCCCATATTAGATCAGCTCTTGGAGCACATCCAGGTAAATAGTAATCGACCTTTACGATCTCATGCAAGGGGTAGACCCTGTCAAGAATCATTGGTAATTCATCATCATTCGGCATGATTTTTTCAGTATTATCACCAACAGTTGGTCCATTCAGATATGCTTCATCAAGGCACTCTTTAACAGCAATACCGTTTCTCATCGCAGGAAGTCCGCCCATAATAGCACACTCTCCAAGAGAAACTAATATCTTACAATTTTTTCTGAAATCTTTAAGGGTTTCGACGTTTTCACTGTTACAACATCCACCCTCTATTATACCAACGTCACATTGTTTCGTAAACGTTTTTATATCATCAACAGGAGACTTATTGAATTCAACAACGTCAATAAGCGTTAATATTCTATCGTCAATGTCAAGAAGAGACATGTGACAGCCGAAACAACCGGCCAATGATGCTGTAGCCACAACTGGTTTAGTCATCTTTTTCCTCCGTAATATCCTTTTATTATCCTATATCGCTTCCGATTGGAGTTTTGTCATACTTACGCTCACCAATTGGAACAACAAAGCCAACTTCTTTCTTAAGAATAGCACCAACAGGACACTGTTCCATAGCCTTCATTGCCTGATCATCAGTCAATTTAGCTTCCAGCTCTTTGTCGGCTTTAATTGTGGTCTTTGAGCCCCTCTTTGACAATGAGAATACATTCTTGCCGTCTGCTTTGACGTCACGAATACAGGTTGTACACTGAACACACCTGTTCTCATCAAGAAGGATCTTAGAATAGGGAGTTATTCCCTTCTGAGGCCAGAGATATTGGAAACGAGGAACCAGCATAAGGTATCGATAGCCTAATGCCTGGAGGTCACAGTTACCGCTCTTTTCACAAGAGGGGCAAAAATGATTTCCTTCAACAAAAAGCATTTCCACTAAAGCTTTTCTCATATCTTCCAGTTCATCGGTTACATTGTCTATAACCATGCCGTCTCCTACGGGTTCGGTACAAGCTGCTTTATTAGCACCATTTGTCTTTACCGTACAAACCCGGCACGCGCCAGCGGGCTTAAGTCCGTCATAGTTGCATAACTGAGGAATATAAACACCGTTTTCTTTTGCAGCATCGATAATGGTCTGTCCAGCTTTTGCTGTACATTCCTTACCATCTATAGTAAATTTCACGTCACTCATTATCTTACTCCTCTATATTTGGTTTTCTGCCGACAACTTCACACGATGCGGCAACAGAAGCAGCCATATCAAATTCGGTTACAAACTCTTCACCCTTAACGATCTTCGCGTCGTAAACTTCTTTGAAGTTTTCAAGCGTTGTCGCGATAGGATTGGGAGATGTCTGGCCAAGTCCACACCGGCTCATTGCCTTAACAATATTTGACCAGTCAGCAAGATTTTTAAGATCGGTTTCGGTTCCTTTTCCTTTTATCACTTTTTCAAGTGTATCGGTAAGGATTACGTTCCCCGCTCTACAAGGTACGCACCATCCACAGGATTCTTCCACGAAGAATTCCATGAAATTATGAACAACGCCAAGAAGGTCGGTGTTCTTGCCAATCACGATCATTGATCCACCGGTTGCCAGATCTTCAAAAGCGATCTTTCTACCGAAATCTTTAGGTCCAATACAGGTTCCCGAAGGTCCGCCTACCTGAACTGCCTGAACATCTTTCGCGCCTGCCATATCAAGAAATTCCTGTACGGAAAGACCGAAATCGACTTCATATACACCGGGCTTGTCACAGTCACCGGATACGCTGAGAAGCTTGGTTCCTGAGGACTGCACTGTTCCAATTGCCTTATACCAGTCCGCGCCTTCGGTTAGAATCTTTGGAACTGAAGCATAGGTTTCTACGTTATTTACGTTACTGGGTTTTCCCATGTAACCTTTCTGGGCTGGGAACGGAGGTCTGTTCCGCGGCTCCCCTCTTTTGCCTTCGGCAGATTCAATGAGAGCTGATTCTTCACCACAAATATAAGCACCGCCACCGAGCTTGATGGTGAGATTAAAATCTCCAAGATCCATGTCGCTGATTGTCTTATTCAGGTATGCCAGGAGGTATTCATATTCCGCTCTGAGATACAAAATTCCATTCTTTGCTCCCATTGCGTAACCGGCAATTGCCATTCCTTCGAATACCATTTGTGGTCTTTCAGTTAGGATTACCCTGTCTTTAAAAGTTCCGGGCTCACCTTCGTCCGCGTTACAAATAACGTATTTTTCATCACCGGGAGCGCTTTTACAAAATCCCCACTTCATACCTGCGGGAAAACCGGCTCCACCACGTCCTCTAATAGAGGAAGCTTTTACTTCTTCAATTACATCATCAGCAGATTTAGCTTTTGCAGCTGCAAGTCCTGCACCGGCTTCATAGCTGGAAAAAATAACTTTTCCTTCCTGCTTAATGTTGTTCTGAACCATTGCTTTTACAAGGTCATTGGCGTTCTGGCCATCACCAGGGGAAGTCACCATATCCTGTGCGCTTTTCCCTGCTTTCATATCAGCAACGATTGATTTTACTTTTCCGGCATCAAGGTTTGTGAAAACTACGCCATTGATTAAGGCTGCCGGCTCCTGGTCGTTCATTCCGATACATGATGTATCGAACAGGCCTATGTCGTTTGCCGATACGGAACCAAAACTGCATCCCACTTCAGCTTCAAAAGCCTTAACTACATCCGCTCTTCCCTTCATTTCAGCAACAGGGCTGTTGTTTAAATAAACAGCATACTTGCCTACTGGTGTCTTAGAGAAGAAATGATAAAATGTAACTACACCCTCAACATCGACCGTTGAGGTTCCTAACTCAGATGCTATCTGAGCAATAGAATCGTCTGTTACACATCCTAATACTGATTGTACATCACGGATAATATCAAGCAGGTTTGACTTATCCTTGTTATACTTTCCAACAATTTCACTTATATTGCTCATATTACCTCTTTTGTATATTTATTAATATGTTACAAGAGCTTTGTTAACAGAACTACTTTTGAAGTCAATTTTTTCAAGAGAAAAAAAACCGGGGGATATTTTTTTTTCATTCGTGTTACGGGATGGTGAGCAATGACACTAGCTGTGAATTTATTTACAGATTCCGGCGTTTTCAAGGATTTGTTTGTGAAAATTTGAGAACGGTGTTTTGGGGGTAGAATGTGATTTGTTAATTACTGATTTACTCTTTATATGTACCGTTCCGTATGCTTTCCAAATACATTTTAACGCTTTCCTTAGATACCCCTATAAACACTTCTTTAAAAAATTTTGAATCATACGATAAGGCCTCTTCAAGCAATCTCTCTGCTGCATATTCATCACCAAGATAAAGATGGGATGCTGCCATTGGAAGTGAGCATAGTAAATTCACCCATTTAACTTTTGGAAAAAGTATCTTTACCTTATTCCCGGTTTCAATGGCTTCCCGGTACCTTTGGGAAACCTTCAACCAACAAAGCTTTTTTATGTATGCATCAATATATCCCGGATGTATTTCCAGGGCCTTATTACAATAATGAAGAGTTTTCTCAGTATATTCATCATATTCATTTTTGTAATTTCCATTTCTTTCAACATTATTTCTTATATTGCGGGGAATCTGACGTGACAACTTAAACATGACGTTTTGAACTCTAAACCATTTGATCGGTGAAATCATAATTGCTGTCTCCTCTCTATTTCCTGTACATCTTTCAACCAAATATCCTGGGGCTCATTACAAGCGTCAATATTTTTATCCAAAAAGTTTGGGGACAAATTTGTCCCCATATCTCTGATCCGGGGTATGCTACAAACTCCGGGCGAGACGAAATCCAAAATGAGTATGAGTGTAAACTGAGTTATAATACCCATGTCGATGAGAGATGGTATTATAGTTATCAGCAGCGACCAGAGCATTAAAAAAACAGCCGCCGCGAAGTATCTTCAAAGTACCGCTGTCGGGGCCTTTGGGATCTGCGCCGGAAAAATACAATTTATCAGCATCATAGTCTTCATACCAATCCCAGACCCATTCCCAGGCATTACCGGTCATATCGTATATACCAAGAGCATTGGGTAATCGAGTCCCTACCAATTGAGTCTGAGACGGTTTGGAATTATAATCAGTCCATGCGTAATAATGCGCCGGTTCACCATCCCGTACACCGCTAACCGTATCTCCTGCGGTATACTCCGTACCGTCAATATAGCGGGCAGCATATTCCCATTCGGCGCTGGTTGGCAAACGGTAACCGTTGGCAGACCAGTCAACATCAGCATTAGACATGGCGCTAAGAGTAGCATCCCTGTAAACCCATAATTTATCGGAATTTTTAGCATAATAGCAGGGAGTAAGCCCTTCTTTTTCCGAAAGGGCGTTACACCAGGCAATAATATCTTGCCAGCTTATTTGAGTAACAGGTTCATATTTCACACTTGTAGGTGCTGCACCGCCTGCTGCACCATCATTTCCTTCATTGCCCTTGTTTGTAAAAACATACCCTTTATTCGCTTCAGCCCAGATCCGCACCTCGTACCAGAGCGCGTAAGTTACCTCAAACCTGCCTATTTGAAAAGAGCTAATTGACTCCACAGTATGAGCCGGAAATCCCTGGACTATTCCTGCGTATCCCATGTCAATATTCTCCCCTGCCGGAACCGTAACCATTGAGTTATTCTTGTAATTATCAGATGGATTATTCTCTTTCACCAGCACCTCCCAGGAGTCCCCATCCCACCGGTAAGTATTCCCGTCCAGAAGATTGCAGTAAGCCCAGCCCACTTGCGGGTTCTCCGGTGCTGACGCCAGGTAGCCCTTCCATATGATAGTTATCTCCTGAGTATCATCTTCTCCGCTGTCATCAAACCCCTGGGAACAGGCGGAAAAACAGGAAAGCAGCAGCATCATAATAGCGCTAAATATAATTTTATAATAATTCTTCATTGTAGACCTCCATAAATGTTTGATAGATGTTGAATATGAGGACAATTTTTCGGAATGAGTTCTGTAGTTCAATTACAATTTTTGAGAAACAACTCAGGGAGGGGCTAAAACCATACTCTCAAGAAACTCTTTTTGCTTGCCCCCTTTCCCCCTTAGGGGGCACCATCCCCCCTATCCCCCCGAGGGGGAAGAAGATGATGGAAAAAGGTTTCAAAACCCACAAAGGTACAGGGCCTTTCCAAAAACTCTTGCGCCC
>JAAENB010000025.1 GCA_024224995.1 bacterium
AATCAACGTTTGGCCACCAGGTTCGATTGAATTCAACGTTTGGCGACCGGCTTTTATTGAAATCAACGTTTGGTGACCAGGTTCAATTGAAACCAACGTTTGGTGACTGGCTTTGATTGAAATCAACGTTTGGCGACCGGGTTAGATTGAAATCAACGTTTGGCGACCAGGTTCAATTGAAATCAACGTTTGACGACCAGGTTTGATTGAAATCAACGTTTGGCGACTGAGTTTGATTGAAATCAACGTTTGGCGACTGGTTTCGATTGAAATCAACGTTTGGCGACCGGGTTCGATTGAAGCCAACGTTTGGCGACCGGGTTCGATTGAAATCAACGTTTGGCGACTGGGTTCGATTGAAATCAACGTTTGGCGACCGGCTTTGATTGAAATCAACGTTTGGCGACCAGGTTCAATTGAAACCAACGTTTGGCGACTGGCTTTGATTGAAATCAACGTTTACCGACTGGATTCGATTGAAATCAACGTTTGGCGGCCGGTTTTGATTGAAATCAACGTTTGGCAACTGGGTTCGATTGAAAACAACGTTTGGCGACCGGATTTGATTGAAATCAACGTTTGGCGACCGGGTTCGATTGAAAGCAACGTTTGATGACTGGCTTTGATTGAAATCAACGTTTGGCAACTGGTTTCGATTGAAATCAACGTTTGGCGACCGGCTTTGATTGAAATCAACGTTTGGCGACCAGGTTCAATTGAAACCAACGTTTGGTGACTGGCTTTGATTGAAATCAACGTTTGGCGACCGGGTTAGATTGAAATCAA
>JAAENB010000026.1 GCA_024224995.1 bacterium
GCTTTCGGTTTTATTTTTGCTGCTGTTCCCTTTCAGAGAGGGGAACCTGTGGGCTCGCGTTATTGTGGGGGGAGTTCTTCTGTTTTTCCTGGCCGCCATGCTGTTTATTGTATTTACTGTTCGCTCTTCCACGCCAGGCAATCCGCCCTTTGAGCCCTTTGCCGTGCTGAGTGTATTGGGAGTCAGCGCTTGTATTCTTTCATGCTTTAAATAGTAGAATAGAGCAGCCCCGGCCACGAGCCGGGGCTTATAAAAATTTTATATAAAAAACAATTTGACATATAATAATTTTAGTGTGATATAAAAAGAATATGAAAAGAATAGAAATTGAAAATCCGCACAACATAAAAATTGAATACTATACTCTGGATGCGGATGCGGATGATATTGACACATTGATTATTGCATGCAAAGGCATTTGCGGGTCAGGGAGCGATTCAAATGAAGACGCGCAATACATATACGCAATGGGAGAAGCTGGTGTGTGTTTCTTTGAACCCTCGATGGTAATATTGGATTTTAGTGAGCTTGAATATCACTGGGGCGACAGGATGGATATTCCATTTAATATAGGCGCGTCAATATTTTACGATGAAGAGGCTCCATTTGCCCTTGTTGTTGGTCCAAAATGCAAAGACGCAATAGATACCTTAATTGCCGATACTCATGAACCGGCAGATCCATTAGAAAATGAATGGGTATTTGATACTATTGAGGAAGCCGTAAAATTCGTTAGAGATCAATATGACAACATCAGGAGAGCCAAATGAAACAATTTAACTTTGTTGTTATTCTTATCATTATTATTTTTTTATCATTAATCATATCCTGTCAAAAGAGTTACCCCAGAGGAATTACACAGGTAACCATTAAAAGCAAGAGCTTTGATTGGGTGAAGGAGCTCTCCAGGGAAGAAATAGTTTACCTGGAAAAAGCTTTTCCAACTTTTCAAAAAATTAACCTGCCACCGGACTATCAGTGGTCCTATAGTATTAATATCAAATCAAAAAAATCCGGCGGATCATGGTTATACAATAAAAAAGGATACATCGCCAGGTTAAACTATTCTCTCAAACCATCTTATAAAATTCCCAATCCCGAGGAATTCAACAAGAAATTGTTTGAAGATAATAAATAAATTCTATTTTAAAAATCCATATGCCGCAAAGAGCCCGGGGCTCTTCCTATCCAAAATACTATGCGCTCTCATTAAGTAAGCACTCACTTGATCTGAACACAGGAATTGATCTTAACAAAACCATCCTCCCCTAAGTGCAGTCACATAAAAAAACAATTAATTTGACAATGCACAATTTTTGTTATATGATTGTAATAATTTATTTATTACTCAACTCAGACGTTAGAGGCAAATGTATCATGAGGAAAATAATATTTATAATATTTGTTTTACTCTTTAGCGTAGTTTTTTTCTTTCTTCCCGGTATATCAGCAGAAAATATGACCATTTCTATAGATAAAAAAACAGGGGGGAACGGCCGGGGACAACAGAAGGTTATTCTCACAAAAGACAGTAACAGGTATAACCCGGGGCTCATGACAGAGTTTCTTGAAGATAAGGACGGAACTATACCCTTTGATGATATTCTTTCCGGGAAATATTCCGGACAATTCATAAGAAACACCGAATCAAACCTCAATTTCGGATTTACACAATCCGCATACTGGATCGCTTTTGCCGTTAAAAACCACAATTCCGGTAATTCTAACTGGCACCTTGAAGTGGGCTATCCTCATCTTGATGATATCACCCTGTATTATCCCGGCAGGGACGGAACATATAAAACCAAGACCGGTTCGGACAAACGGCCTTTTAAAGAAAGGGAAATTCTGTACAGAAATTTTATATTTAAATTAAATATTGAACAGGGAAAAGAATCCATATTTTTTCTCAGGATACAGACCGAAAGCTCTTTCCAGGTTCCCCTTACCCTGTGGGAACCTGGCGCTTTTATTGAGTCCGCGAATGATGAACTATTTGGATTCGGGATTTTTTATGGGATCATGCTGGTAATGATCCTCTATAACTGTTTCATTTTTTTTGGTACCCGGGATAAAATTTATATCTACTATGCCTTGTTTATCAGTACCAGCATGCTGGGGCAGATGTCCCTTAACGGGCTCGCTTTTAAATATATCTGGTTTGACTGGCCGGGGATCATGAATGAAACTACACTGATATCTTTATCCATCAGTGCTTCCTTTATGGGAATTTTCTGCAGAAAATATCTCAACACGAAAAAAAACCTGCCGGTAATAGATAAAATTTTTATAATTCTCATCGCCGCTTCTCTTGGAGGAGGGCTCTCATCATTTCTTGTTCCCTATTACATCAGTGCCTGGCTAACGGTCTTGATGGGCATAATACCGGCATTTGTCGCATTAATTGCCGGTATTGTTTCATTAAAAAAAGGAATTCCAGCCGCGCGACTTTTTATGCCCGCGTGGTTTTTGCTGCTCATGGGAATAATTCTCCTTAGCCTGACCACTTATGGCTTGCTGCCCCGCACGTTTGTTACCATATACACTGTACCGTTCGGATTCGCGGCTGAGGTGATTCTTCTTTCTCTTGGACTGGCGGAGCGTATAAACCATATGCGTAAAGAACGATATATTGCCCGGGAGTTAGCGCTGAGTTCACAGAAAAAAATGGTTGAGCAGCTCAGGGAGAATGAAAAACTGAAGGATGAGATGAATAAAGGTCTTGAAGAAAAGGTACAACAGAGAACAGAAGAACTTGAATCAGCAACTGAAAAATTGATGCTGACCGGCTATGACCTGGCCCAGGCAAACGAAAAACTCAAGGAAATGGATAAGCTAAAAAGCAACTTCTTCGCGAATATATCTCACGAGATCAGAACTCCCCTCACCTTAATGCTTTCGCCAATTGAATCCGTAATACAGGAAGAGTATGGCAAAGAAATAGACAAAGGATTTTTCCGTAATTTGCGGAGGAACGGGATACACCTTCTTCACCTGATAAACAATTTACTCGATTTTTCAAAAATTGAAGAGGGGAGAATGCATATGAAGGTCAAAGAGTTGAATATAATTAAAGTATTAAAAAGCTATATAACTTTTGTCCGGTCCTCAACAGAAATAAAAGGGGTTGATCTCACGTTCAAGACTCAAGCAGATTCATTAAAATTGTGTGTTGATATGGAAAAATTCGACAAGATCTGCATGAATCTTTTCTCCAATGCCTTGAAATTCACTGACACAGGGGGAATGATTGAGATTCGCGCAAAAGAAGATTCCGAAAACTGCTACCTGGCGATTGAAGACACAGGAGTGGGAATCCCTCCCGGTATGACTAATTCCATATTCGACAGGTTCAGACAGGTGGACACCGGTATGAACCGTAAATATGAAGGCACGGGAATAGGATTATCGCTGGCAAAAGAATATATTGAACTGCACGGAGGCACAATAACAGTAAAAAGTAAATATATTAAAGATTACCCGGAAGATCATGGGACAATATTTACCCTTACGCTTCCAAAGGGTAAGGCGCACTTTGAGGGTAACGACAGGGTAGAATTTATCACAGAGAGTGAATTGAGCAAATTGACAGCGGACAGTAAAAGGTTTGAGCGGGTATGGGAAAAGTTTAATTTTTCAAGTAATGGAGAGGGAATGGAACCGGGTAACGAAAATGCCGGCGTTACGGAAAATAACTCAGAAAATAACTACGATAAAGAAACAGTGCTGATCGTTGAAGATAATCCTGATATGATCGATTTTTTGGTTAACCTGCTCGGGAAAGAATACAATACCGCCAGCGCGTCTAATGGTAAAGAGGCGCTGGAAATGATGAACTCCCGGAGCACGGGGTATGACCTGGTATTGGCCGACGTGATGATGCCGGAGATGGATGGCTATGAATTAACAAAAGCCATACGGTCCGATGAAAAATTTCTGGGAATACCGGTAATTCTCCTTACGGCGCGGACTGATGATTTAATGAAGGTTGAAGGCTTTAAAATGGGAGCAACGGATTATATAACAAAGCCGTTCAATCCCGGAGAGCTTCTGTTGCGCATAAGATCCCAGATGGAATTAAAACGGCTCCGTGACAGGCTCCTCAGTACCAATAAGCAGCTCTACGCAAAGCTGGAAAAATCATTTTCCAGGGGAAAGGGGCCCTTATTGCCGCAAACCGAAGAAAAGATAGAGAAAGTAATCGATTTTATAAAAGAGAACTATGTAGCTGACATTTCACGGGAAGGACTTGCGGCTGCGGTCGATTTGAGCCCTGATCATCTTGGCAGGATATTCAAAAAACACACCGGGAAAAAAATCAGCGAATATATAAATGAACTCAGGATAAAAGACGCGGCCGATAAATTAAGGCATACAGATAAAGCTATTGTTTCTATAGCCCATGAAACCGGTTTTGAATGTTTACGAACCTTTAACAGGTCATTTCAAAAAATTATGGGAACTGCTCCTTCAGACTTCAGACTTCAGAAAGAATGAATCTATTTCATCAGGGAAAAAGTAATATTCAATATTTCGTTGATGTGTATTAAAAATTTAATACTGGACACTTCCGGCTGTCGCATGGATTGTCCGGGAAAAAATGACCTCTGATATTGACGCCGGGCAAATTAATCCTTACATTGCAAACAAGGAAAATGAACTACTCCGCAGCAAGCTGACGGGGTATCACAATTCTGAAAACAATTTAAACGAAGCAAAGCTTCCGGGAATTAAATCCCAAAAAATTAACTCAAAGGACGGTATCTATGTATTATAGCAGAAAAAAATTTCCGAAAGGAATAAAGACGAAAATAAAACAATTCAAGCGAAGTATGCAAACTATGTCAGTTCTCGCATTTATCCTGCTTGCCGGGAGTGTGAACGGCTATTCTGCAACTTCAGTGGACTACTCAAGCCAGGCGAGTCAATGCTTTGACGTGCTCCTGGAGAGACTCGATATCGATGCGAACATGGAAAGCAATGTTGACTTGTTTAACGACATATTGCGTAATGACATGTTCCTGGATGATTTCCAGCCTGTTCAAGAATTACTGAGTGATGAACTCGCCGATGAAACATCCTTAAGCCCCATGATTGAGCGTATCCGCAACGGGATCGTTAACAGGCATGCCCCTATTGGAGAGGGTCTGTGCGCACTTATTGAAGAAGATATCATCCCTTTCGATAAAAAAAATGATCAAATCATCAATCGAATGGTCCATCATATGTTCCTGCTCGACAAAATCGTACGGGAAATGGCTGATGACCCGGATTTCATGATCGATATCCTGGCGCACATGGACGACAGGAGAAGAGAAGCCGGGGTCAGTGACAATCCACTGAAATCAGTATATGATATTTACAGGTTGACCGGAGGAATCTTTGAGCCAGTCAAAACCAAAACCATTGATTGGGCTCTCAGTGACTTTGTGAAATTTCGTACTGAGGGAGAAATATCAGAGAAGGATTCGAATTCCCGACGCCGGGGAGTAATCATAAACGTGATGGAAGTTGTTACTGTTGATAATCTGTATGGTTTTGAAGACAACGCACTCACAGGCAGAGCTCTAGCCATAAATCCACCTGAGCGTCTCATAGTCACAGGCGACAACAACGCTATAGAATACGTGGTGAATGAAGACTGGATGGAGGTATACCAGGCATGGATGGTGACCTTTTTAACGGGAAATGTGCCAAATCTTCATCTCCTGTACCCCAAAATGCTCATCCCGGAAGTCATTGATGTAAATCATCATGAATACTTGTTCAACCGTGTTCTCGCCCTTGGACTCACTATAGACTTCATTCTCCTGGCCCAGGCAGACGGCAGACCCGATCTTGAGATGCCAGGTGGAAAAGAGATTTCACAAAGAATGGGTGAGGTAAACGTAAAGTACGCAAGAGAGTATGTCAACAAACACAACAGCTCCGGGCTGCTGGACTCCATCTTTCAACTTCAATCCTTGTTGCGCGAATGTGTAAGAGAACTGGAAGACCATTTTGATAAGAGTAGCTTTTTAGATAGAATAAGGAACTAAAAAGAAGAAATATTATGACCTATTACATCACAAAAAAATTTACAAAAGGAATAAATACTAAAATGAAACCATTAAAAAAAAGTATACAACGTATAACAGCTATTTTGCTTATCTTGCTTACCGGGACTATGGCCGGCTATTCGCAGGATAATAGTACTTCCGGCATAAAGCTGATTGCTGAAGAAGTAAAAAGTAGTGTTGAAGATGTAAACAGCATGGAGATGCAGGAGCTTATGAAAGTGCACCTGAGACAGTTGCGTTTACTTGATGCTCAGGACAACTGGGCGGCTCCCGAACTCGATGAGATCGGGGATTATCTACTGCCTGATGATCTTCATCCGGAAGTAGTGGCAGAATTCATTGACCAAATGGCTGATCTGGCTGAAGCCAATACATACCTTAATAATTTTGTAAACAGAGCTATTAAGGAAAATTTTGATAACCTGTCTTACAAGATAGAGACTGAAGGCCGGCAAATGTATCCCAGTGTAATCGCTTATGGCTTTGTTTTAGAACGTTTGACAAAAGCAGAACGCAACGACTGGAGAATTGCTGACAAGTGTGTGGAAATTTGGCAGGAAAGAAGAGACGAAGCAAATGTTACTGAGAATATGGAAGCTTTTGATTTTGCCAAGCTGGCATCTGTTGAATATCCTGTTAAAAAGATCATTGAGTTTTACAAGACTGGCGAGGTGAAAGACAACTTTTGCGATGTAATGATGTCAGCCAATGTTCTCGAAGCTACACTGGTTGATATAAAGTTGAACAACTTTGACAATGCCAGGGCTGGTTTTACTCTTGCTGTTAACCGTCCCGGTGGAACATCTTGTAAAATAGTAGAAGAAGATTGTGGAGCACGGTGGTCTGAAAACCAGGATGCAGTTCTGGTCACCATGCCATTGAAAGTTCAGTGGATAAATTTATATACAACATGGAATATGTCATTTACCTCTCGTTATGAGCATTTTCCATTTGTTATTATAAAACTTCTGGTCCCACAGGTGGCAGATTTTCAAAGCAAGCCTGACGAATTCGTTCATAACCGGGCTTTTTCACTATACACACATCTGAATTGGGCCCTTTTAGGCCGTGCTGACGGATCTGATTCTATCCAATATAATGTCAAATGGCATGATAAAGACTTTACCAGACTCTGGGGTAATGAGAATAAAGCAAGTGCTCAAGACTATAAGGATCAATTGGCCGAAGCAATGAGCAGGGAGATGACCTGGAGAGAAAAGTTACAGGAAATCCCTGAAAAATTCAGGAGTTTATTCAGCGACCGATTCACAATCTTTGACTAGTTCAATTCCGGATTTTTAATCCCAGCCCTTTAGTCTCAATGGCATTGAGGCTAAAGGGCTTTTTCAAATATTTCGGCCTGGATTCAAAGTTTGTTGATCAGTATGCTAATTACTGTAAACCGGCAATTTCATCTTCATCCAGGACCCGGTCATAGATCCGCAGGTCATCGATTAAACCGTCAAAATAAGGCACTGATGGAAAATTATCATTGGTACAACCAATTTTCATCGCCATGCCGGCTTCAGAATAGGTATCAATGCTCCAGCTGGCTTTAGTTGCTTTCAACTGGCCATCAACATAGATCTTTACCGTATCTGTAGTACTGCCGCTATTGATCTGTGCAGTAACAGCGACAAGATGCCACCCGCCGTCATTAACTACAGCACCTGAATTTAGTGCCCCAACCCAGCCCACATCAAACTGCAGTGTTCCGCTGCGGACAAAGAGACTTTTACCTCCCTGTGCCCAGTCGCCGGTCAATGGAGCCTTTGCTATAATAGTCCCATCGGAAGCGGTCTTAATATAAGCGGTCCAGGTAAAATCACTGTTAAATGATTGACCTGAGTTTGTGTAGAGATAATCATCAACACCATTGAATTCAACAGAATAGCTTCCCTCCGCACTGTCTGTAGAAAACACAGGATTATTTCCGGA
>JAAENB010000027.1 GCA_024224995.1 bacterium
CGCACCCCCGAAAAAGCCCCTGTTCACGGCATCTACAGCTTCCAGCTAAAAATACTTTTTTTGAACAGTTCGGTTGCCCGGTAAGAGTATTTATCGGATATAGTATTCTCATCTCTCCCGATAACTTTTTTTTCTACAAGTCCCATTGGTTCGCAAAATTTTCTTAGAAACCTAAAGGAAAATATATTGCTTATGATATTTTCCGGTGTAGTCCATTTATGTTCTATTTCTTTCTCTATTGGTGGAAATGCCGTTGAATATATTTTTCCTAATTCCTTTCCCTCTATCCAATCATTTGCCTTTTCCCGTAAGATATATAAATTAAAAACCAGGCTCCGTTGAACCACTTCCAATTCCTGGTACCTGTCGCCATATGACCAATTGAAATTTTCGCCTGCTGTCATGAATAGTTCCCGGTATAAGGCATTGTTGTCCTTTTTCTCTATTATGGTTTTGGCTTTTCTCGTTAAAGTAAATTTATTTTTTTGCAGTTTAATCAACCCGGCCATGGAGAGGATATGGCGCAAAGAATTTATATCGTATGAATCCTCTTCTTTCCTGGGTGTATAGCGGAACTTTTTCTCCTTATCAATAAGGTTTTCAAATAAGTCTAATACAAACTTGCGTGGTAAATTTCCTTTTTGCGTTGCTTTTAACGGTTCCTGCTCCCGGAGCCTGTTTAAAAAGAACCATGCCTTTTCTAATTGTGGTATTCCCGGCGCTTCAATTTCTTTTATGTTTATATCCAATAATACAATATCGCCGCATTCTTCAAAAGATTTATACAATATTGTTCTCATCTGTTGTGGAGAAAGCCCCAGAAAATTTTTCAATCCCGCTTGATTTTTTTTTATAAATAATTCTTTTGCTAACTGGTCGAAATCTTCCGGGGATTCAATTCCTCTTTTTTCACTTTCTTCTTTCAGCTCTTTTTTTATTTCTTCTATTAGTCCGGATGATGGCGAGGATGAATCTTCTTGTTGACTTCCATAATAACGGCCGGTCTTTTCCATGCAGCAGCGTTTGTATTTTTTTCCCGACCCGCAGGGACATGGTTCGTTTCTTCCTGTTTTTATCATAATTGCTTTTCTCCCCGGGATGATATCCTGTTTTGGAGATTCTTATTTTTCTATTGAATTTGTCAAGCTGCTAATTTTTTGTTTCCCGTTTCTGCATCAATGCCGCCGGCAGGATAAACCGGTCTCACAGCCTGAAAAAGCCAAAATCACTATTAAACCTGCCAATGAGAAGTTATGTTTTTTTAGGCTTTTCCTCTTTTTTTACTTGAAATATCTATACGTATAGGTTACTCATATTTCATGGATTTTCCGGAAGACCGGGTGAAGACCATATCTTATTATTCCTGGAGTAAAATATGAAATATATTGGAGTATTCATTTTTTTTATCTGCTGCACTAAGAGTTTACTGGCATTTAATATGGGTTTTGAAATGGAGTCATCTGAAATACTAATCAGCCTTTTCGAAATAGTACAGGACGAAAAGGAAGCTTCCTGGCGATACGATAATAAATTGCTTTCAGTTTCACAAAGAGGCGTATGTAAAATCATGGAACTGGGCAATGGAGTATCTATTACTAACGATCGGTTCACTCCGGATTCTCGTTTCATCGTGACTCCAATGACAGACAAGAGCCCGGTAGTCCTTCCCTTCTTTAAAAAAAATGGATTTGAATACCTTAATAGGAATAAAAAGAACGGGGCTTTACTTCCCTTTGCAGTATATGGAGGCCCTTTCAGGGATACAGACAAGGATCTGCCTTTTTATAGGTATTTTACGAAAAAAAATTACTTTGAAAACAACCTTATCAAGTACCGCGATTTAGAGTATGTTAGTGAACCATTCAATGGCCTCCAAAAGCTTTGTACGGGACTGGAGACAGCAGCTAAACATTACACTAAATTGGCTCAGACGATTCTTTCTAAGGATAAGGAACTACATTCCGCCTGGTTGAAAGGAAAAGAGGCAATTAAAATGGCGTGCAGAATGAAGACCCATACATGGGAAAAGCTGGACGTAGATCACTATGCGTTTATACATTCAGACTATTTCTATTGGAAGGAATTTTACGAATTCATCAAGGTATTTTCTCCGAAGGATCTTTCCTCTGTAGAGAGCAGGGTGGAGGGGCTTTTAAACAAGGGAGAACCCGATTTCGCGCCTCAGGCCACTATCGATATACCCATTAATAGAGTCGTTGATTTTTTGTACTCGAAATACCCGGGCAAAACCTCATCAGCCAAAGAAAATGGGTTATACGGTCCAAGTGCGCAACTCCCGAAGGGAGTGAAGCCGAAAAGCGAGGGGTTTCTCCTGCTGTGGGGCCTGTATTGTCAGCAAGCAATGAGGACGGTGGGTTCTGCGAAAGGCTCTTATTCTGCTCATGTTTTCCATAAGTTGTCTTTGAGAACCGATTGGCATGAATATTACAAAAGTGTAAAAAATGAAATTAGTCCGGAATTTTTATTGGAATTCACTAACAATATTGTCAATAAGCAAGGGAGAATTTACAGAGGCGTCATCGGTGACAAAGACTGGAAAGTTCTGGACTTTCTGGATTATGTTTTGTACGGGAAGAATATAAAAGAATTGCCCGTTGGAGCAACAGGATATATTCAGGTGAAACAGAATAACAACATCGTTATAGAAATAAGAACATTTAAGGTAGCTGGGCAAACGTTCAACAAAGCAGCTCTTGAAATCCTGGCAACATCGGTATGGCTTCAAAAATTCGAAGAGCAGGGAAAGGGACCATTGGCCAAATACGTACCAGGCGCTGAACTTTTTGTGATATTTGAGAAGGAGAAAAAGAAAAAGAAAAATGAAAATGAAAATGAAAATGAAAATGAAAATGATGATGATGAAAAAGATGAAAAGGTAGATAAAAAGGTAGATATAGAAATACCGGATTTTACTCGCCTGGCCAAAGAGTGCATGAGTAAATACAAGTAATATAAAAATGACCTGCCCAACGGAGCATTATCGCCCTTGAAATATAGGGCGAGACCGCATCTTCTTCTTTACTGCCCCAATACAAGCTGGAACCACAAGTATGGCGCTGCTTTTTTTCATTATTCTTGTAGAATCTATTTGCCATTTCCCGACCTCCTTGACTGTATAAATTTTAGTAACTGTAGCAACTATTCGCGCAGGATCGTTTCCACACGGGAATCAGAAAACGGGCTTTCCTTATCATAACGTGGGGTCATCATGACGGGAATCAGAAACGGGCTTTCCTCTTCATAACGTGGGGTCATCATGACGGGAATCAGGAACGGGCTTTCCTCTTCATAACGAGGGGCTCAAAGCCCCACGTTATGAGAAAAAGATTTTAGATGGGAGATAGAACATGAAAAGAGCAAAAACATATTATAAACTGGATTATCACCTGGTATTTATCA
>JAAENB010000028.1 GCA_024224995.1 bacterium
ACGTTTTTCGGTATATTAAGACACGACCGACCCTGTATAGCGGGGTGCGACCCCTGCGAGGGGAAAAAATACGTCAGAAACTAAATAGTATTGCGATCTGCTTCCAGGCCCGCTCACTTGCACAATTTAGTTTCTTGAGAGCAAGGTGCAAAATGCGGTTTGTTAACCGCATTTTGCCGTGTTATTTTTAGAGTTCTCATCTGAAGCGTCTTCTTTCGCCTCTTCTCTTGCCGCGTCTCCCTCTTCTTCCTTCTCTTCCTTCCCTGCCGTCGAATTCTTTATTTGATAATTCTACAATGAACTCTCTTTTTTTCTCCATAAGAAAATTGTATTTGCGCTGGTCATGATCTTTCAGGAGTTTTACTCCTTTTTTCAGCCGTTTAAGCCGTTTCCATTGCTGCGGGTTATTTTCCCGGATCTTGTTCGCTTTTCTTTTTAATCTTTTCGCAAGCTGCCGGGCGTCCCTGTAATGGGGGTCATTTTTTTGGGATACAGCGATTAGAAAAACGGATTTGTTTTTTTTGCTCATAAAATCGAGGGTTTGAAATGTTCTGTTTATGTTGTCAACCGTGCCGGGGGACTTTTTATGAAGCTCTAACTTTTTTTTGTTTTCACTGTATGAAAAGCTCCCGGCCGGGATGTATTCAATAGAGGAAACAAAATATATCTCTCCAGTGGAAATATTAACCACTTTAACGGAAAGTTCTCCGTGCCCCCCTATCTGTGCAATAGTGCCGTTTATCATGGCATCAATAGGAAGAACTTTTCCCGATTCGGAAACTGAATCGGGATCTACAAGCCCGGTCTGCTCTATTCCCTGGGCTTCAAGTATTTTGCCAATTTCAGATCGTTCAACAAATCTCAGGCCGCCTTTTTTGAGCATTGTTTCAAGGAGTTTTTTGGAGATTCGTTTCCCTTCTTCGATCTCTTTCCCGTCGAGATTGGTGAAATTGAATATTGCCAGTTTTTTATTCTGTAAAACTGCTTGTTTGGAGTAAATCTCATGAGAGATTTTTATAATGGCATCATTCTCTGAGGGAAGAGAGCCCTTATTTGAAATCTTTCTATTTGAGCCGGAACCGCATGAAATAATAGAACTAAGAAACAGCACAATTGAAACAGTAATAATCTTCTTCATTTTTTTCTCTCCTTTCAAATGAATACATTGCCTGCGATAAGTGCTTTGTTACAAAAAAAGGCTGCTAAAATGCGCAGCCTTTTTTTGATAATTTTAGAGAGGGTGAATCTTTTTACGGGTTCATTTTAACATCAAGAACCAGTTTATTCGGATAGCTTTCTTTAACGGTAACACTAAAACCGATTTTGTCGGCCTTTGCTGAAAGCTCATCAGTGAAATCATCTGTTTTCCCGGCAAAAATAACTTCTACTTTTGAGTAGCTGCCTGCCTGGCCTCTTGAAATAACCTTTGAAACTCCCCTGATCCTGCCTTCCAGCTGGTTCCTGAATTTTTTCAGTTGATTATAATCAAGACCGGAAATGGTAAGATTGATCTGCCTTTCCGTAGAAGCTTTAACGAATTTTTCGATAATCTTGTTCATGAATTTTCCGGATACGAATTTTCCGGAGTTTTTGTTGGTTTTGCCAACGATTTTTTTAAGCGCGTTCTCAATAGCCTTTTTAGAAGCGGTATTTGATTCTATATGAGCTCCCGGAGCATTTCTACTCATGGTAGTAAGAATTCTTCCTGTATACACATCAATAGCTTTTACTCTAATAATAGCTGATTTCGACTGCATATTCTTGGAGTATTTCCGTATTGTTCCGGACTGATCTCTTGTTTCCGCCTGCCCGACAATTATTACTTCCGCGCCGGCGTCATTTAAAAGAAGGGTCTTTACATCTTCGTTAATACTACCGGCCATTGCTCTGTCCATTTTGGCTTTTTCCCTTTTCATCAGTTCCTGGGTCATATTGGCATCAACAAATTCAAATCCCGAATCGCCCATGAGTTCCTGCATGATCATCTCTGTTTCCGTGAAACCGGGCATATTCATGCTGCCGTCGAATCTTTCTTTTACCAGTACCATAAACTTAGGCCGGCCATAGGTCCGTAAGGCATCCTCAATGGCATCTCCTACTGCTGCGACCTCAACTCGTCCTCGAATGGTAACGAAGTATTCATTTCCGCCTTTCCATTGTTTAATGATCTCGTCGTCTTTTACCATCCCTCTTGTTTTGCCTTCAACAATGTTTGAAACCAGCTCGAAGTTTTTCATGAGACTTTTCCCGGTAATTGTTTCTCCCAGCTTTTTTCTTACGAGCTTTATTTTTGCATGATCCGTAGCTCTATCCCTGGCCAGAGCGGTGTCGTCATCGAATATTGTGGCGTAGCCGGTAGCTTCACCTACCATATTCTCTACTGATCCTCCTCCGCCTCCGCCTCCGCCTCGGGAACCGCCGCCTCTTGTTCCGCCACCGGTTTTTCTACAGTTGGCAAAGCTGACAAGTACTATAAGTGCAATGGCTATAATTAGTCCTTTGTTTTTCATTATAGAAACCTCTTTCTTTTTTAATTATTCCTTTTACAATGTTTAACTTTAGAAAGTTCAACTTGACAGTAAATATAACAATAAACAGGGTATAGAGTCAAATTGTTTTCATTATTTATTGATTAAATTTTTATTTTCACTAAAGGAATGTATAGCTTTCGGGGATTAAAATATGCATTTTCCTGTACGTTTTTTGACGAATGTATGTTTTATTCCGGAGTGATTAATTTCTCCATTTTTTGGAGAAGCAGGTTCACTTTTACCGGTTTTGGTAAAAAGTCATTTGCCCCTGCACTGAGGCACTTTTCAAGATCTTCGGGCATGGCTTTTGCCGAGAGTGCAATGACCGGGATCTCTTTAAACTGTTTCATGGTGCGGATTCTACGGATCGTTTCATATCCATCCATTACGGGCATCATAATATCCATAAGAATCATATCAATACCCGATTCTTTTTCAAGGGTCTGAAGGGCCATAAGGCCGTCTTTAGCCTTAAAAACAATCATGTTAATTTTTTTAAGAATATTTGATATGGCAAAAAGGTTCCTCATGTCATCATCAACAACCAGTACTCTTTTACCGTTAAGTATTTTGCTTTCCTGAGGTATTTGCAAATCCGATAGTATGCTGCGTTCTTTTGCTCGTTTATTTTTATGTGCTGTTTCCGATTTTTTCAGTTGTTCGGGAATGTAAACAGTAAAAGCTGCTCCTTCTCCTTCGACACTTTTTAGCTGGATTTCTCCTCCCAGAAGCCTGGTCAGTTCCCGTGATATTGAAAGCCCAAGGCCCGTGCCTCCGTAGGTTCTTGATGTTGTTCCATCTGCCTGCTGGAAAGCTTCAAAAATAGCATTCTGTACATTTCCAGGGATTCCAATGCCGGTATCACTGATTTCAATTGCCAGGGTCTGATCCGGATTAAGACCGCTGCTGAAAAGATCTATTTCGGGAGAAGGGCGTTTTAAAGTAATGGTTATTCCTCCTTCCCTGGTAAATTTGATCGCGTTGGACAACAGGTTTTTAAAAACCTGGTTTAATCTCTGGAAATCGGACTGTATAAATTCCGGTATTCCCTCGTCATACACCAGGTGAAGAAATAATTTTTTTTTTCTTCACCTGGTGGGCATACGACAGCTCAATATTTTTGGCGATATCCGTAACCCTGATTGGATCGATATACAGGATCATTTTTCCGGCTTCGATTTTTGAAAGATCAAGGATCTCATTGATTAGAGTGAGAAGGTCATTGCCTCCCATGTAAATTATCTCAGCCGATTTTACCTGGTCTTCAGATAAATTTTTTTCACTATTCGATGCCAGATCCTGGGAAAGAATAAGCATACTATTAAGAGGAGAGCGAAGTTCATGAGACATATTTGCCAGGAATTCCGATTTATATTTACTTGACCGCTCCAGTTCCCTGGTCTTTTTTTTCAGCTCTATTTCCGAGAATTTTTTGTTTGTAGTATCTTCTATTATGCAGATAAAATGAGACCTGTTTCCCTCTCTGTCACGGACCAGGGTCGCGTTAAGACTGATCCAGCCGGTTATTTCATACCTGTTTATATAAGAGAGTTCAACCCACAAAGAATCAAATTTTCCATTGAACAGTTCTTTTACCTGTTCGATTTCCTTGCAGCTTTCCCCGGGATTTATTATATCCAGAAAATTCATTTCACAGAGCTCTTTTTCCGAATATCCGAAAATGTCCCATAATTTTTTACTGACTTTTTGCATTCGTCCATTGGCCGCTAGAAAGGCAATGCCAATAGCGCTCTGGTCGAAGATGAGTCGAAAGTGTTCTTTGCTGTCTATATCAAACTTATTCATTACTTGTACTTTGTTATATTTATTTTAAGTTATTTATATACATAGTTATCTCATCGAGATTTTTAACCAGGGTTGCCGCGTTTAGTTCAATAGCTTTCATGGGCATTCCAAAGACAATTGAAGAATTTTTATCCTGGGCGATTGTGACTGCTCCGGTTTCTTTCATCTCAAGAAGTCCCCTGGCTCCGTCGGAGCCCATTCCGGAGAGGATTATTCCTATTGCTTTATCTTCCGCTATCTCTGCTACTGATCTGAACAAAACATCTACTGAAGGTTTTTGCCTGTTTACCAGCTCACCGTTATTTAGCCGTACCAGGTACCCTTCGTTGTCTTTATCGAGAACCATATGCCTGTTGCCTGGAGCAATAAAAACTGATCCGTTTAAGAGTCTATCGCCATCCTTTGCCTCTTTGACTGTAACTTTTGATGTATCATTCAGTCTTTGCGCAAATGATTCGGTAAATTTTTCCGGCATGTGCTGGGCAATAAGAATAGCAGGTGTGTTTTCATGGAGACAGGGTATTATTTCGCTTATGGCCTCCACCCCCCCGGTAGAAGCTCCTATTGCGATTACAGAATGACTTGCTTTCGTGGGAGTTGGATTCGAACCCGGATTTTTGGGGGTGAAGATGTGGTGTGGACTGTTTTTTCTTTTTATCCTGGACTCGCTGGCAACGATTATTTTTTTGATTAATTCTTTTGAAAATTCAAGCAGCGATTTTTTTTCGCTAATATCCTGAAATTTTGGTTTTAGTATAAAGTCAACAGCACCAAGCTGTAGTGCCTTTATTGTTTGTTCCGAACCCGCTTTGGTAAAAACCGATACCATAACTACCGGCAGGGGGTGAGATATCATCAGTTTTTCCAGGAAGGTGAGACCGTCCATTCGGGGCATTTCAACATCCAGGGTTAATACATCAGGGTCGAATTTTTTGATTTTTTTTACTGCGAAATAGGGGTCAATAGCGGTTCCCACAACTTCGAGCTTCGGTGAACTCGATATAATATCCGTTAAAAATCGACGCATTACAGCCGAATCGTCTACTATGAGAACTTTTATTTTTTTCATTAAAATATAAACCTGAATAAAATCCTGACTTAATATGGGACATTTTTAAATTATAGCATGTTGATAGCACTTGTCAATGTATTTTGATACGCTTTTTCGGAGAGTGTCGACGGTATGGGAGAATTTTATCCTTGACCCTTCTACAGAGTCCTTGTAGTATACTGCATGATAAATGCCAATGCGGTATTGAATATTGGGAGTTGAAAAATGAAAGTATTTGTAATAAATTGTGGGAGTTCATCCTTAAAATATGATCTTATGGATATGGAACAGGGAAGAGCTCTTTTGAGCGGTAAATTTACATCTATAGGATCGGGTAGTTCAGGTGATGCTCCGGCTTCTCATTCTTATAGGATTGGAGAAGAATCTAAAAAAGAAACCGTGAAAATAGAAAGTCATGCGGATGCCCTGGAATTGTTGAACGGTTTTCTTAATGAAAAAGGTTTTATTACCGGGGAAGGACCTCTTTTCGAGGGAATAGGGCATCGTGTTGTCCATGGTGGTGAACAATTTTGTGAAGCTATAAAAATAGATGAAGAAGTCAAAAGGGCGATACAGGAACTTATACCCCTGGCACCACTTCATAACCCGGTAAATCTGAAAGGTATTGAGCTTTGTGAAAAATATTTTCCCGGTCTCCCCCAGGTTGCGGTATTTGATACGGCTTTTCATCAGACTCTGCCCAAAAAAGCCTATTTATACGGTACTCCTATGGAGTGGTATGAAAATTATAAGATCCGGCGATACGGATTTCACGGATCATCGCATAAATACACCGCCTTAAAAGCAGCCGAATACCTGGGCAGACCCTTAAACCAGTTAAAGCTAATAACCTGCCACCTGGGAAATGGAGCCAGTGTCTGTGCTATTAACTATGGGAATTCCGTTGATACCAGTATGGGATTAAGTCCCCTGGAGGGACTCATAATGGGAACCAGGTCGGGAGATATTGACCCGGTAATTATTCAATACCTGGTAAGTAAAGAGGGGATGGACATTAATGAAGTAATGAACATCTTAAATAGAAAATCCGGACTTCTTGGTATATCGGGTTATTCCAGTGACATGCAGGATCTTGCTGAAAAGGCTTCGGAAGGTGATGAGCGATCGGTACTGGCAATAAAGATGTTTGTTCTCCGGGTAATAAAAATAATTGGTGCCTACCTGGCAGAACTTGACGGAGCTGATGCTATTGTTTTTACCGGAGGTATTGGGGAAAATTCGGCACTGATCCGGGAACGGGTTTCCCATAACATGGAATTCGCAGGAGCAATTATTGATGAAGATGCCAATAATGCCGTCTCAGGTATAAATCAAAATGGATTGGCCGATATATCCGTACGTCATTCCAGGATCAAGCTCCTGGTTGTTAACACAGATGAAGAATGGATGATTGCCCATGATACAAAGAATGTTATCCTTGGCAGGTCGACCCTGCCGCCGGAGCAGATCCCTATTCCTATGGGAATATCGGCACGCCATATTCATCTTTCAGTGGAGGATGTTGACTCCTTGTTTGGAAAAGGACATAAACTTACTCCTATTTATGATCTTTCCCAGCCCGGCCAATTTGTATGCGATGAGACTGTTTCAGTAATCGGACCAAAGGGAACTGTGGAACGGGTTCGGGTTCTGGGGCCGCCAAGAAGCGAAACCCAGGTGGAGATATCTCGTACTGACGAATTCAAACTGGGAATAGATGCTCCTATTCGCGCGAGCGGCAAACTTGACGGAACTCCCGGTCTTACCATAGTTGGACCGGAAGGCAGGTTGGAGCTGGACCAGGGAGTGATATGCGCCCTGCGGCATATTCATATGACTCCATCAGATGCACTTTCTTTGCAGGTCGATGATAAAGACCTGGTTCGGGTTCGGGTACAGGGCCCCCGGGAGCTTATTTTTGGCGATGTTCTGGTCCGGGTAAGCAATAAATACCGCCTGGAAATGCACATCGATACTGATGAAGCAAACGCCGCAGAATTATCTCCGGACGCAGTTGGTTTTATTATGGGAATTCAGAACACTAAAGACATACATGGTTAAGAAAAGACAGTTTGAAGTTCCAGGTTTGAAGTTTTTTTCTAAGAGTTTGATACGTCTTAAAGGAACCGTTAAAGCAGGTGGAAGAAAAGCTCCTGGCAGAAAAGTTTAAAGTTTAAACTTCAAACTTTTCTTCACACCTATCGCAATTGCCGCAGGTTTCCGGCAGGCTCATGTCAAAATAATTGTGGATGAAATCTCTTCTACAGTCTGTGCTTTTCGCGTAGCGCAGCATATCGGCAAGTCGTTCCCTGTCGTGCCTCATTTTAGAAATGATATATTCATCGGAAATTATTTCTTCCGGTATTTCAGAAATTACTTCCAGGTTGAGAGTATCCAGGCTTCCCCTGGTTGCGCCATGCCGGTCGAAGATATTTAAAACGGTTTGCAGCCTGTTGTCTCCCCTGTTTTTGTGGACCAGCATCTCCTGTATGTCTTCATAGGTATATGAATTCAGGTTCTCACCCAGAGATTTGAGCTGATGCCAGGCCTTTTTGATAAAATGGGATTCCGGATTTTTCCAGTAGAGGAAATCGAGCTGAACAGCCAGATCGTCTTCATTATAGATGAGAATGCACCTGGAATCGTTACCGTCCCGCCCTGCTCTTCCTATCTCCTGATAATATGACTCAATTGAATCGGGGATTTCCGCGTGTATGATCATACGTATGTCGGCTTTGTCAATCCCCATACCAAAGGCGTTTGTTGCCAGCATTAAGGGAGAATTATTTATCATAAATAGTTTTTGATACTTTCGCTTGCTTTCCGGAGGCAATTTGCCGTGATAGGTGAAATATTTCTTTTTTTTAAGATCCAGGAAATGGGCAAACCGTTCGATACTTTTGATCAGGTTGAAGTAGATAATGGTGCTCCCCTTAGTCTCTTGAATATACTCATACAGGAGTTCGAACTTTTCATTTTCGTCAAGGACGTCTTCTACTGTTAAGTGGAGGTTGGGTCTGCATATTCCTTCATTATAAACCTCTATGTCCTGAGGATTTATACCGGTGTTTACTATTATGTCGTCCTGAACTTTCCTGGTGGCAGTAGCTGTTAACGCGATGGTTGTTGGATTATTGAGCAGCTTTCTAAAAGCTTCAATTTTTGAATAATCGGGCCTGAAGTCGTGCCCCCATTGACTGATGCAATGAGCTTCATCAATTGCCAGAAGTGAAACGGTTCTTTTTTGTATGATCTCAATAAACTCTTTTTTTCTGAACCGTTCAGGTGAAATAAAGAGTAACGTGTATTTACCTGAAGCTGCATTTTTATATCTTTTTTCGCGTTCCGCTTTACTCAGTGAAGAGTTAATGTATGCCGCGTCAATTTCCAGTTCAAGTAATTGGTCAACCTGGTCTTTCATCAGGGATATGAGAGGGGAAATAACCAGGGTAAGCCCTTCAAGAAGGAGAGCCGGGAGCTGGTAGCACAGGGATTTTCCCATACCTGTGGGCATTAGAACCAGGCAATGCTTGCCTTCCAGGAGACGGGATATGATTGCCTCCTGGGAACTTCTAAACTGCTCTACCTTAAAGCGGTTCTGTAATATTGATTTAAGTTCGTTTGATGGGATGGTCATAACCTGAAGGTTACTGAAAAATCGACTCCAATGGGTCTGAAAGTATCAAATTCATTGAATGAGGAATAGCTGGCACCTTGAGAGTTTGTGGAAAAACGGGGAAAGATGGAAAAATCAAATCCAAAATAGGATCTGCCTGGCCCGTTTTTAGCTGTTTCCATGTCGTACTTGTTCAATTGATACAGGAATACGAATGAATCAAACAAAAGTCCAAATACCGCTGTATTAAATTGAACAGCCTGAGATTCCGAGATTTCCCGTGCTTTGTAATATAGTACTCCCGAATCCGGAGTATAAGCTGCGGATTGTGCAAAAAGCGGGAGGGTAAGGAATATTATTAGTACCGCAAAAATAAATTTT
Organism: bacterium; assembly: GCA_024224995.1. Next base: position 9,386 of record JAAENB010000028.1, read on the forward strand.
ATTATTTTGCTGTTTGTTTTTTTCTTCGATTGTGCTTTCAATTTTGAGATCCTTGTTATTTTCGGGAAAACCATACAAATATGGTAGAATTGTCATATTAAAAGTTAATATATTAAAAAAAGATTATCCCTGTCAAGTTAATTTAAATCCGGACTGCATATTGGCTTATTTTTTTAAAAAACTCTTTTTTCTCCCTTTTATGGTGTCAAATATATTCAAATGTGATCCAGGTGTCAACTATTTTTGTGAGTATTTGCTCATAAAGCGCCGGTACAAATATGTACCGGTATTGTGTTATTTTCTGCATCGGAAGAAATCACTTCATTTCTTAAGCTCTTTACAGTAGCTGTGAAAATTTTAAAATAAATAATTAATTACTTGAAAATAATAGGGAATAAATTTCTTTAAGCTGTTGGCTCTGAAACTTGCTTACGTTAGACAAACTAAGGAATAAATATACCTATGGCTGATGAAATTCTGGAAATTGCCCTTGTTGGTCTTAATCATAAGACTGCACCTGTAGAGACAAGGGAATGTTTTTCTATTGAACCGGATGAATTATCCGGTTTTTATGAAAAACTGTCGGATACGGGGATCGAAGAAGCAGTGTATGTTTCAACCTGCAACAGGGTTGAAATTTATATTGCTGTTGATGACTCTCAAGAAGGTATAAAAAAAATTATATCTATTCTTGAAGAATATACCGGTATAGCTTTTGACAATTTTGATAATTCAATTTATATAAAGCATTCGGAAGAGGCTGTAAAACACCTGCTTACTGTGGCCTCTTCGCTTGATTCAATGGTAGTTGGAGAAAGCGAGATCGTAGGGCAGTTGAAACATTGTTACACCGTTTCCGTAGAGACAAAAAGATCCGGTCCTTTTTTAAATAAACTTTTTCACCAGGCTTTTCATACAGCAAAACAGGTTCGTACTGAAACCGATATCACCCGCAATCCTCTTTCCATTGCCTACATCGCAACCGAGCTGGTACGGAAAATATTTTCGGATATTCCTGAACGGACCGCGCTTCTTATTGGAGCAGGGGAGATGGGGGAATTAATACTAAAATATTTAACCAAGTACAAGATTGGGGATATTACAATTGCGAACCGGTCCATTCATAACTCGGAGCGAATATCAGAGGAGCATAACCTGGACGCGAATATTGTCTTGTTGGAAGAGATTGAACGAATTGCATATGATGTTGATATTATTATTTCTTCCGTAGCCGCGCCTCATCACATGGTAACCGTTGATATGGCACAGGATATAATGGAAAAACGGGGAGAGCATCCTATTTTTATGATAGATATTGCGGTACCGCGTAATATTGATCCTGATGTAAGCCAGGTTCCGGGAGTTCATCTTTATAATATTGATGACCTGAAGTCTATTGCCGATGAAAATTTGTCAAACCGGTTAAAAGAGGTTGAACTGGCCAAAGTTTTTATTGATTCCAATGCCAAAGATTTTTTTAAATGGTATGATGAGTTGACTGTGGCTCCTACAATAGTTACAATCCAGAATAAATTTAACGAGATCAGGAAAACCGAAATAGAGCGGTATCGCCGGCGGAAGTTAAAGCATTTGTCCGATGAAGATTTTGCCGCTATAGAAGAACTGACGAGACAGATTATGACTAAAACGCTTCATAATCCCATAATGAACCTGAAGCGCCATCATGAATCGAGCAGGGGCGATGTGCCGAAGTTTGAGCGGATTCGAAAAAAGACCAAGTTTGTTGAGGAGCTATTTGTAAAATGAAGATGCCCAATATTCCCCGGCTGGTGTTCTGGGAACTGACAAAACGATGTAACCTGTCATGCGCTCATTGCCGCGCTGAGGCAGAAGATTTTGATTTTTCCGGAGAACTCGATCTCGACCGGGCAAAAAAGATAATTGATGATATAACTGGTTTCGCTTCTCCAATTCTGGTCCTTACGGGCGGAGAACCGCTCTACCGGAAAGATATATTCGATATTGCCTCTTATGCCGGATCAAAAGATTTGCGGGTAGCCCTGGCTACCAATGGTACTCTTATTGACGAGGAAAAGGCGGAGCGAATCCGGGAATCGGGTATTGCCAGGGTCAGTATTTCAATAGATGGCCCCAATGCAGAATCTCATGATTCCTTTCGCGGAATTGACGGTTCTTTTGAAGAAGCTTTAAGAGGAGCCCGGCTGCTTAAAAAATCCGGGGTAGATTTCCAGTTTAATACCACCGTAACAAAGAGAAATGTCGAGGTTCTGGAAGAGATAATTCAACTTGCCGAAAGAGAAGGAGCTGCTGCCCTTCATATATTCATGCTAGTACCAGTAGGATGCGGTGTGGAAATTGCGGAAACAGACATGATCTCCAGTGAGAAATACGAGGAAACCCTTCACTGGTTCTATGACCGTTCCAAAGAAGTGTCAATGGAATTCAAAGCAACCTGTGCTCCCCATTATTACCGGATCATCAGGGAACGGGCACGGGAAGAGGGAAGGAAACTTAGTTTTGAAACTGATGGTATGGCTGCCATGACAAGAGGATGCCTTGCCGGTAGTGGTGTCTGCTTCATTTCCCATAGTGGTGATGTTCAGCCCTGCGGCTATCTCCCTCTTGTTGCCGGGAACGTGGTTAAGACTCCTTTTAAAGAGATCTGGGAAAACTCGGAGCTTTTTTTGTCTCTTAGAGATGTTCAGCAATTGGAAGGAAAGTGCGGCCTTTGTGAATACAAAGTGGTGTGCGGCGGCTGCCGTGCCAGGGCCTTTTACGAAACAGATAGTTATTTAGACGAAGAACCCTATTGTGTTTATCTGCCTAAGAAAAGCGAGTTGGTTTAAGTCTTCTTAAGCCAGGCAGCATAAATCCCGTCAAAGGTAAGTTTTTCCTCACCCCCCTGGATTAGCTTTATGGATAATTGTATCCTGGCCTTTCCATTGCTGCGAAGTTCTTCCCGGAATATGTTTAGTTCCTCTTCAGCAGGAGCTAAACAGCAGGATTCAAAATCATCTGTTACGGGCTTATGATAGGTCACTTCTCCTTTATAAATGGCAATGTCGGCATCGATATTGCTCTCACGTAGTTTTAAATAAGCAAAAGACCATCCTGTGACTACAGCAAGGGAATATAAGCTTCCGGCAAACCCGGTGTCCTTGTCGTTTTTATTCAGATCCAGGGGAGCCTGTATCCTGATTGTGGTACCGTCATAGAACGAAGGAGAAAAACCCATTTTTTCAATAATAGGAATTTTTGCTTTGATCAGTTTATATAAATGATGAATATCTTCGTGTGTTTTTTTTTCTTCCATTTCTTCCATTTTTTCCTTTTTCCTTTCTCCTTGCACCTTCTCCCTGTTACTGCTGCTCCACCCGGAATCCCTTCTTCTTTAAGAGGTTTACCAGGCCGTTTTTCCCTATAAGATGAGCAGCTCCCACCACGACAAAATAAATTTCGTCATCTTCAAGGTATTGTTCTATTTTTTTGACCATCCTGTAATTTCGTTCATCCAGCAGTTTGTCCTGGATAGGTCTGGTTTCCGGGTTTTTATTAAAAGACCTGTATACAAACTCTTCCATTTTTTTTACATCTGCCGCTTTCCAGTATTGAAATAACTGAACCAATTCTTTATTCAAGTGCCCGGCATTTGCCAGGGTTGTTTCCAGGAAGAGCGCCTGGTTTTCCGGTGAGAAACTGTTCAATAATTCAAATTGGTAATTTATGGATTCCAGCTCCAGGATCTTTTTGCTGCCGTTAGCTTTTTTTAAAAAATGATAATCAATACCCAGCTCCGGACTGTATCCAAGCTTCATGTACCGTAATTCCATAATTGTAAAAGCGGCAAACCAGGGTTTCATCATGTCAATGTGCTGGGGTTTCATATTATGTATTGCCAGCTCGCTATTCAGCATGGTATAGACTCTGGGCGTTAAGTTTTGCTTTAAGCCCTTGTTGGGTAAATAAACTCCGTATTTGCCGATAAGTTCCTGCATGGCAAAAGAATCGGTTTTTGTGATGTTGGCCTCAACAACAAGAACCTGGGCGCTCTTAAAGGCCTGTTCTATTTTTTGGTTCAATGGGTAAAGGTCTTTTTTGGCTACATGAATGGAACCGAGAAGGTAAATTGTAGTATTGTTTGATACTGCCTTCCACATAAAAGTCTCGGGCTTGCTCCCGGCATCCAGGATGTGTAGTGGGAAGAGGAGGATGAGCATGCATAGTGTTATCTTTTTTATGGATATATTCATTGGTTGCACCATTAAAATCAGTATGTGGATCAATAAAGAAAAAAGCAAGGATCATTCGGTAAAATCTTTAAAAAATAGCGATTTATTGTGTGCGGATAATAAAGTTATTTCTTATCATATATTTCCGGGAAATAAGATGCCGGGGCCAGCCCTTGCTGGTTTTCTTGCTCTAAAGTCCCATAAAAAATATCCATCCTTGCTTTTCCGACTATAAATACGGAATAGGCCAATATCAGCTGTATAGGACTAAAATTCTTGCCCTGTCCATTAGTTTTTTAGATAAAATGTCTGTTTTTTTTGGTCTTATACTGTCACACTTGTAAAGATTTCCAGTCTAATTATTATGAAAACACTTTCAAGGAGAACTAAAATGAAGAATATTTTTTTACCGATTTTGTTGGGACTAATAGCGGCGGTTATTGATTGTGCTCCCATGATAGCCAAAAAGCTGGACAAATTGTTTATTATTTCAGCTTTTTTGTTCTGGGTTGTTTTAGGTTTTTTTATGCCCCGGATAGATATAGGGCTGCCGTTCTGGTTAAAAGGACCGGTGGTATCGATCCTGTTTTTAATGCCAACTATTTCATTGATTTATAAGGTAGATAAGCCAGCGGTTCCTATTGTTGTTATTACTACTGTAATACTGGGCACCCTGTTAGGCGTTGCTTCTCACTGGCTGCTTCAATGATTATGTATTGTATAATTTGGCCATATTTTTATTCCCAGAAGTATTAAAAATAGTATCCAGGTTGAAATAATGAGTATGCCGCATATCCAATTTTTTTTTAATTTAATCGGGGTATCTGCTGCTTTACGCCTGGATTCTTCCATTATATCCGCAGGGATCAGTTTTATTGAAAGCGTAATCAGAAGCGAAACTATAAGCAGGTCATCAAGATAACCCAGAACAGGGATGAAATCGGGGATGAGGTCTATTGGGCTTAAGGCGTATCCTATGGCAATGGCGATAATTATTTTTGGCAGGATCTTTGTTTTTGGATCTTTGTATGCGTAGTGTAAAGCCAGGATCTCATTTTTCAGTAATTTTGATTGCTGTTTTATTTTTCTTATTATATTCATTGTGTTTTTCAATTTATTAATAGCAGCTGTTTTTTTCAATAAAAATATTATTAAAATCTTTACATATTACCGGAAAATCCTAGCATGCTGTATATACAGGAATGTTTATTCATAGGAGTGGTTTAATGGATTTTTCAAGAGAGCTTTATTTTAATGTGGGCGGACCATACGGGCCTGTGGGACATGTTATTTACTTTCTTATGCTAAATTTTATTTTATATTCTACTGTAATGCTAATAATTTTTTTGAGGAAAAGCCCGGGTACGGGGAAGAAGCGTACCGGTTTTGTTAATCCGCCCCTTCTTCTGGGTTTTAGCGGCCTTCTCGCGGTAACACTGTTAATCGCTATCCAGGAAAACATCATAGGGCCTTTATTTCATTATCATTTTATTTACGGCTCCTTCTATCGTATACTCTCGTTGATAGGCGAAATCTGCGGGATTATGCTTCTGATTGGGAGCGTTATCACACTTGTTCGTGCTTTTATGAAAAAGCTTAATGGGCCGCAGGGACTTTTTCTAATAAGTTCAATCCTTCTTATTGTTATTGTAATAACAGGATTTTTCTTAGAATCAATGCGGATTGCTATTACCGGTATGCCTCCGTTTGAAGTGTGGTCTTTTGCCGGTTTTTCTCTGGCAAAAATATTTATGATATTCGATATTGGTATACCTGGAGGTATGCATCGCTACTTATGGTGGGCTCATTTATTGATGGTGATCCATCTTCTAGTCCTATTGCCTATTCAATTTATTGTCGCCAGGATAATGGGTAGGTGAAACCAGCGCCTATTCTACCCGGAAAATGTCGGCAGCATTTCCGTTTAGTTGTGTCTTCAGTGAATCAAAAAATTTATTGTTGAGTTTAAAACCGGGACCGGATTGATATATTCTTGAAACTTCATCCAGTTCGTTCATGGTGTCCACGTAGTCCTGAATAGTAGCGCTGGTTTTGTTGGCAAAAAGAATAGCGTTTTTATTTACCCGGTTTTTCTCCAGTGCTATGGGAAGTCTTCTTTTGCATGAGCACTTTGCTTCGGGGTTGTACAAACCGCAATTTGATTTCATGAAAGAAAGGATTTTTTTCCTGGCCCTGGATAGTTTTTTCCGGTAATTGGCCGGTTCCATTTCCATTATGTCCGCGCCGGATGTACTGTTTATGTTAAAAATGCATGAAAGTATAAAAATCATTCGATGTTTTTTGTCCAGGCACTGCAATAAGGCATGGGTGCAGCCAACTTTCAGCTCTTCTATATAGATCTTAATCTCCGCGTCATCAATGGTTGTGGGCATTTCCGGATAGTTGACATTTACGTCGGCGGCAAATTCGTCAAAGGAGATTTCTTGATCCTTGAATCTTTTTTGTTTAAAATCAACCAGGTGGTTTACCGCTATTCTGTATACCCAGGTTTCTATTTTGCTTTCTTCCCTGAAAGAGTCGATGTTGTTTAGTACTTTGATTAAAATATCCTGCGTGGCGTCTTCAGCATCTTCCGGGTGCCAGAGCATACGAATCGCGATGTTATAAATATAGTTGCTGATGTGTTTGATAAACTGTTCGTCCGGTTTCATAACTCTTTTACCCGGAAATTACAAGCGTAGAAGGAGAACTGCCAATCAGCTTTTTCCATTCATCTCCTTCAATGGTGCCGATATATTCAACATCCCAGGCAGGACGCTGGCCATAAAATACGCATACATAATTACCCTG
>JAAENB010000029.1 GCA_024224995.1 bacterium
GGCAAATTGTCGTGACGATTCCGATTACCTCACAGACTCGGTGATCTATAAATGGAACGGCTGCTCCTTTGTTGAGTTCCAGTTTATTCCCACAGCCGGAGGTTATGATACTGAATTTTTTACTATAGGCGATACGAGTTACCTTGCAGTGGCAAATCATTATTCAGGAACATATAACAGGGAATCGAGGATCTATCAATGGGACGGAGACCGGTTTGTGGAATTGCAGTCAATTTTAACCTCCGGTGCTCTGGCATGGGAGTATTTCACTGTTAGCGGCGAGAGTTATTTAGCAGTTGCCAATTATCATAATGACACAACCCGCCTGATTGATTCAAAGATCTATAAATGGAATGGAAGTTTGTTTGAGGAGTTTCAGTCAATCGGTACAATTGGTGCATATGATTGGGAATTTTTTACCATTGGTGACGTGAGTTATATGGTAGTGGCGAATAATCATAATGGTTCTTCTTATAATGTTAATTCAGTGATCTATGAGGCCGAGCTGGAATAATAGATTCACCTCGCAGGGGCCGCACCTGGGAACCGGTGCGGTCTCAGAGCACTTCGGCTCCTCGCTTTAAATACCGCAGCCATGTCCGAACATCTTCAATCGAAGGTGGAATCTTTTAAGGTTTGATTTTTCCTGTAATATTTACGCCCGTAACTACTTGATATCAGCAATTAATTCCGGCAAATGCCGAAAATTTCAAAAATTAATCCATTCCCACCCATTCTGGCACAAAACGTGCATAAATATAAGAGAAGGTTCTATACACGGAGCCTGTTCCAATTCCATTAAAACAGTACCCGGTAAAGGGGACAAAGAAAAAGAATATGCCTGATAGTTGCCGCGAGGGGTCGCACCCCATAGGGCAGCAGAGCAAAATCCCGGATAACATCTTCCGGTAGAACAGGCTCTGTTTATAAATAAATTCACCAGGGTGATGGGTTTTCTCATAGCGTTGGGTTTTAACCCCACGTTATGATGAAGGAAGCCCCGGTTCAAATTTTAGTTTCTTAAGAGTGCGGACCCCGTGGAACGGGGAAAAATAGGTCAGA
>JAAENB010000030.1 GCA_024224995.1 bacterium
GGACCGTGCCTGTTGCCCTCTTTTTAGCTTGATAAGGGATTGCCGAATGAAAACATCAGTATCCGTATAAGCTGCGCACATCAGTAAATCAATCCATGCCTGTCCTTTGGAAAAAGGCTTCTCATTCCAAAGCCATGACTCGAGTATTTTCCTGTGTAATGATATGTATCCTCTGTACATTTTTACTCATCTCCTGTAATAAATAATTGTTTTTTACAACGGCTCAGATAATGCTCTTCCACAATAGTAGTTTGGCCGTTAACCTTGTCTTTAAATTACCGGGCTGGCACATTTAAACGCCTCATCAAAGACCCTCTCCGGCAATGGGTCCGGCAGTGGCAAAGGCTTTTCTCTTAACTCGTCTAATTGGGCTATTACCAAGCGGCGCAACAAACCTCCTGAGATATCATCATATGGGAATTTATCCAGAGTCATTTTAGTGTCGGTGCCGCGTTTAATATCACCATCATATGGGGTGAGTTTTTCTCTTTTGTACCGGGTAGCGCAACACCGGACAAATTCATTCGGTGACATCTCAAGTAATCCAGATCGGTGCTCGATAGCGGATTTTTCTTCAGTAGTCAGTCTAAATTGAATATCCTTTTTCA
>JAAENB010000031.1 GCA_024224995.1 bacterium
AGCCGTTACGGACTTATCCCCCTGGTAGGGCTTATTGTGGGCTTCGACCATGATGATGAAACGGTCTTTGACGAATTATATGGTTTTATAGACCGGGCCAATGCCCCAACAGTGGGGATAAGTTTGCTGAACGCGCCGCCCAATACACCGCTGTATGAGCGGCTGCAAAAAGAAGGGCGACTGGAACAGGAAGATTTTTCCGGGGAGTGGCAGTTATATAGTAATATAATCCCAAAGAACATGAGCAAGGAAATCCTGGTAAAGCGATACCGTGAGCTTTTTAAAAAGCTCTATGAACCGGAGGCGTTTCAGAAACGTTTTGAGCAATGGATGAGAAGTGTGGAGTATTTTAGTGAAAATTACGCGAAGCCAAAAATAACGGTAAAGCAGCTGATCCTGGCAGCGAGAATGTTCGGCTATTATATATTCCGGGCCAACAGGAACGTGCGGAAACTTTTTTTTCGCAGCCTGAAACTGGCAAAGGATTTAAACCCGCAGCTCATAAACCATGTATTTGCCATAATAGCGCAATACGCCCATTATTATGAATTTACGCAGAACCTGGAAAAGAAAAAAAGTAATTGACTGATAAATTTTGAAATGGTTTGTACATGTAAGGCGAAGCACGATAAATTTTGTTGCTTATGGAATCTATATGAATAAAAAAACAATAATATACCTGGTGAGTCCACATACACCCGATAACTTCTGGTCAATGCGCAGTACCGTACGAGCAGTGAGAGTCAAGAGCCTCATGCCCAACGCGGCGCTTGGAATATTGATAGCGCTAACACCTGAAGAAATGGAAATAGAATATAAGTATTGCGATGAAAATGTAACGAAAATAGACTTTAATATATCCTGCGATCTTGTGGCAATAACGGGTTATTCACTGCACGCGAATCGAATAAAGGAAATAGCAGGGGAATTTAAAAAAAGAGGAATTCCCGTAGCCCTGGGAGGAGCATACGCGACTCTGAATAAGGAAGAGGCCGCGCAAATTGTGGATCATTTATTTGTGGGAGAGGCGGAATATAACTGGCCCCGGTTTTTAAAAGAGTGGCAGGAGGGAACAGCAGCAGCCCGGTATACGCAGAAAGAATTCGTGAGCATGGAGCACAGCCCGCCCATAGACTGGTCAAAGATCAATGGCAAGGATTATCTTTATTTTCCGGTTCAGACAAGCAGGGGCTGTCCCAACAATTGTGATTTTTGTGATGCCATACGGCTGGTGGGCCGAAAGTACCGGACAAAATCGATTGACCTGATCATGATGGAAATAAAGAACGCCTATGCCCAGGGGGCGGAGACCATATTTTTTTCCGAAGATAACTTTTTTGTAAATAAAAAATTTACCGTAGAATTATTAAACCGCATAATAGAATGGAACACCTCGCAAAAATATCCAGTATCGTTTAGCGCCCAGGCAACGATCAAAGTGGGTGATGATGAAGAAATTTTGAAATTACTGGCCGATGCCCGTTTTTCGGTAATTTTTCTGGGCGTGGAGAGCATAAAGAAAGAGTGTCTTGATGAAATAAATAAGGGACACATCCTCAAGTATGATCCAATAGAAGCGGTAAAGGCCATATCCAGGTACGGGATAATACCCTTTATAGGGCTTATCGTGGGATTTGATCATGATGATAAATCCACATTCTCGGAAATAGAACAATTCCTAACGGAAACAGCCAGCCCCATCGCATCAATAAGTGTCTTAAACGCGCCCGAAGATACGGTGTTGTATAACAGGATGAAAAAAGCAAACCGCATAAAAGAAAATTTTAAGGGGCTATGGCATTTTTCAACAAATATCATCCCGTTAAAACTGACAATAGAGGAATTGACGGAGTATCATCATAATTTATTTAAAAGTATATATGAGCCGGAAAAATTTGAAGAGCGGTCGCTGCGGTGGCTATCGAATATAGAATATTTTACAACGCTCTATCCGAATTCAAAGATGACTTTGTCCAAAGGGATGAAGCTGTTTTATATAACCTGGTTCTACATCCGGCATGAGCCCTGGCCGGTAACAAAGATGTTGTTCAGGTTTTTAAAGAACTCATGGAAGATCAGTCCGCGTTTGTTTAAAAAGGCAATAACCATCATGTCCCAGTATTGTCATTATTATGATTTCGCGAGAAGGTTATAGATTTACAAAGAATTAGCCGGATTGTTGCATCCTTGCAACAGTAATGAAAATTTGCAATAGTATAGAGACGGTTTTTCTCACCTGGCATAAAACATGCATAATAATCAGGTATAGATAAAGCAGGAGCAAGGTGCAAGGGGGAGAGAAGAAAAGCCCGGGTTTTTGAACCCGCCGCAACGGCAAAAAACTTCGAACCTCGAATTTTTTTTAAAAGGAGTACTCAATGAATGGAAAAAAATATTTTAGATCAGTAGTTCTTTATGTGCTGTTTCCGGCAGTGCTGTTGTCATTAATCGCCTGCGGCGGCGATGTAACCGCATCCGATGGCGAGAAAGGCAACCTGCGATATTCCATAGCAACGGATTATTATGTTAATTCCAGCTTAACAGCAGCCACCCTTGTTTCAAAAATAACTCATCGAATTAGTGTATCTATTATTGATCACGATGATGTAAGCGATCCCGGGAATGTTATCCATTATGTAGAAGATACCAACGCCAGTGTTCAAACCGGTTTATGGCGCGCGGGCGATAAGAACAGTGTTGGTGATGTCTTTCTGAAGGTCACTTCACCGGGGAAGTTTACCATACTTTCAAAGCAGGGAGCGGAATTGATCGATTATATCACCCTTACTTTTGATGAAGCAGGCAGATTAGAGATTATTTCCAAAGTGCGGACTCCAAATAACAGGACATTCGATACTCAGACCGGGGCAGCGATCCCGGTTGTGGAAGGGTCGCAGGTAGTATTTATTCCTATTCCCGTAACAGACGCAGGGATGAGACTTATCGGCAATGGAAGCTATGCGTATACGGCAGATCCCTCATGGATGGTAGTGCTGGGACTGAATATAGACGCTGCCTATGAAGGAAGTTTTTGGGTCAATGACGGCGTATGGGCGGCCAGCGGAGAGGATAATTTTTATTTCATTGAAGAAGGGTCGGTGACCTTTACGGCAACGGAAACGGAATCGGGATATACCGGGACGCAGGCGTTTAGTGTGAGTGCCAGGCCCCGGATTTAAAAATATCGCCATGCGATGATTGTAATAAGAAATATCCCTGAATATAAAAGGGGCAGCAGGTAAAAAACCTTTGCGGTCCCTTTTTCTTCAAAGAGTTTTTTATTTACAATTGCAGTAAGTTTTATACTTAAAACGAACCCGGTTAAAAGCAGGAGTGTAACGGCCCCGGTGGCAGACCAGGAGAGCCATGAGGGAATTTTATCGAGTACTATCGTTTTATCAAGGATTTCTTGAGCTGTTGATAGCCCTGTTAGATCTTTAGGAATATGCTCAAAATAAGGAATTCTTGAAATACTTTTAAGCAGCGATTTGGAAATATGGGCGGCAGCCATAACCGGGATTAGTACAATACTATAATTAACCAGGTATTCTTTAAATGAAACAGCCACCCGTGCCGTCCGTGCCAGGCGTGAAACCAGGAATGGGATAAAAACAATTAACAGGGGAAGCAGTAAAAAGAGTATGGTCGATTTTTCCAGGCCAATAACCACCGGGCTATGGATATCAAAATAATTTTTTAACAGCTTTGGAAGGAACATTAGTATTTGTTTGGTGCCGTTCCATTCCGATAAAATTTCATAAATAACAAACCCGCTAACGATGAGCACAAAAAAAGTTTCCGCCATGGAAAGTGTTTTGTTTTTTAACAGGTCTTTGGCGAAACCAATATAGCGAAACCCGGGATTTGGTCTGCCTTCAACTTTTTCGGGATTATATTTATTGCAGGCTTTCATGCACCCGGAACACAGGATGCAGGCGGTATTGTCGTCGAGCTTTTCCGGCAGCAGATATACTCCGCAGCTTTTGGAAATAGAATTATACGTATAGTCTTTGTGGACGCAGGATTTATCTTTACAGGAACCGCAAATGGCCGGTTCTTTTACCCGCCAGCCCCAGGGAGAGATCCGG
>JAAENB010000032.1 GCA_024224995.1 bacterium
AACTTTTCAAGCCCATGCTCATCGAACATTTTCGCCCGTTCAGCCGGCGACACGGAATCTTTTTCAATATAATCGAAAATTTTGCATATTTCCGCTTTCTGATAGACCGTCTCATCAACTTCCCCGTCCAGCGTATCCTGTATGGCAAGCAGCCATGACCGGAACGGTTCCGGGGTTTCGTCATTCACATATTTCGGACACAGGTATATCACTTTATGTTTTATTTCACCCAGTGAATTTCCCTTCAGGTCTTTGGGATCGAAATCACTGACAGCGATATCTTTTTTGTGCTTGTCGCCCTTGGTCAGCACGACAATTGTAAACACTGTCATCGGCGGGGTGTAATCCTCTGCGCTTTTAACCTGTTCCAGGACAGCCGCCATATGATAATGCATAAACCGGTCATAATGATCCGAGTAGCGTTCATGCTGGATATCGACAATCAGGCGGTTCTCGGGATCCTGGGCAAACAGGTCGAAACGGGATCTGACGTAACCGACAGGCGGATCGAATTCCTTTTCCGTTTCAACCAGATCGATTTCAATATTCACACCCGCAATATCCCGCACAAAAGCCGTGAATATTTCCGGGTCGCAGAACGCTTTTTTGAATATAACTCCGTATCGGAGTGAAGCCACTTTTTTCATTTTTGAATATCCTCTGTTTCTTTGATTTCGACCGCCCTGATTTCCTCATGTGCAAGTCCGGTAAGGTCGGCAATTTCTTCCATGTTATAGCCTTTTGCCTTCATCCTGCGGGCGGTTTCCATCGCTTTTAGCTTTGCTCCTTCGCTTTTACCTTCGACAAATTTTTCATCCTGCAACTTTTCAAGCCCATGCTCATCGAACATTTTCGCCCGTTCAGCCGGCGACACGGAATCTTTTTCAATATAATCGAAAATTTTGCATATTTCCGCTTTCTGATAGACCGTCTCATCAACTTCCCCGTCCAGCGTATCCTGAATGGCAAGCAGCCATGACCGGAACGGTTCCGGGGTTTCGTCATTCACATATTTCGGACACAGGTATATCACTTTATGTTTTATTTCACCCACTGAATTTCCCTTCAGGTCTTTGGGATCGAAATCGCTGACAGCGATATCTTTTTTGTGTCTGTCGCCCTTGGTCAGCACCACAATTGTAAACACTGTCATCGGCGGAGTGTAATCCTCTGCGTTTTTAACCTGTTCCAGGACAGCCGCCATGTGATAATGCATAAACCGGTCATAATGATCCGAGTAGCGTTCATGCTGGATATCGACAATCAGGCGGTTTTCGGGATCCTGGGCAAACAGGTCGAAACGGGATCTGACGTAACCGACGGGCGGATCGAATTCCTTTTCCGTTTCAACCAGATCGATTTCAATATTCACACCTGCAATATCCCGCACAAAAGCCGTGAATATTTCCGGGTCGCAGAACGCTTTTTTGAATATAACTCCGTATCGGAGTGAAGCCACTTTTTTCATTTTGAATCAGCCTCCTTCGGATTTCATGCCTGCATGGCTATGAGAGATTCAGTTCTTTTGCTGCAGACTTCCGGATAAATAATTTCACTGCGTTATCGGTCGGAGATATACTGTGGGTATTATCTCCTTCCTCCGGCCTTGTGAAATTAATTATCTGAAAGTCTGTATATCATTTAATTTAATGGTCCTCCGCGTTTTTGTCCAGACCGGGCGTACTTACGAGTTGGGGGAGCGTCATTCCGGGGAAAATTAAAAAATGAATATTTTTTAATTTTAACCCGGAATCCGGGAAATTGTTCTCCGAGAATCCCGGATTCCGGGTTAAAATCGGAAAATATCCATTTTCCGATTTTAACCCGGAATGACGTGTCCCCCAACTTGTAGATACGCCCGTTCAGACCTTTTCTGAAGAAAATTCATCAATTTTTCACTGTTTTCCAAGGCAGCGACTTCTCTTCTTCAGCCTGTTCCGCACGTTGTTTTTCCCGTTCTGAGCGTTCTTTTTCCGGGAACAATCATTCCTCAATCAGTCTGATTTCTTCATCTGAAAGCCCTGTCAGGTCAGCGATTTCCCCTGTTTCATAGCCCTTTGCCTTCATTTTGCGGGCAGTTTCTGTTTTGCCTTCGAGGTTGCCTTCGATTTTGCCTTCGATTTTGCCTTCTGTTTTGCCTTCGATTTTGCCTTCGATTTTGCCTTCTGTTTTGCCTTCGATTTTGCCTTCGATTTTGCCTTCGATTTTGCCTTCGACTTTGCCTTCGATTTTGCCTTCAACAAATTTTTCATCCTGCAACTTTTCAAGCCCATGCTCATCGAACATTTTCGCCCGTTCAGCCGGCGACACGGAATCTTTTTCAATATAATCGAAAATTTTGCATATTTCCGCTTTCTGATAGACCGTCTCATCAACTTC
>JAAENB010000033.1 GCA_024224995.1 bacterium
ATAAATATCACACAACACACACACACACACACACACAAAAAAAGTCATTCAGCACTTACGGTTCCCGAGTGGTCCCCCACCTCAGTACTAGGCAAGCCCAATGATGCTTAACTTCAGAGTTCGGATGGGATCTGGTGTTTCCACCATGGTATGACCGAATGACAATTCACTTCAGTCACTGTGTGTGTGCATGTATATAGTTTAAAACTTTATGCATAAACCATTAATTAAAATTGTTCATGCGTATTCTGAAATAGCGCAGGGTAAAATAAATTGGTGGTTTATGCTAAACTTTTCAGGTTACGGGAAAGTGTCTTAAGGAGAGAATGACGGAAGTGTGAACCAAGTTATTGCTATGGAGAACGTAAGCCAAATGTATGGTGGGATTAAAAAAATCAATTCAAATTTAGTCCTATTGAAATCGTCACTTTTAAAAATCACATGGAGTTGTTCCCTTATAGCAACCACCGAGTTATTGCAAAGTGTGTTAAAAAGTCGAAAAAAGTTAGAGACTTTGGTATTTTTGGTCAAAGTCTTTAACTTTTTTTGAGTCGTTAAAAAACCCTGGTGCTATTTTTGACGGCAAAAAAGTCACTTTTACCATAGGGCTAACCTGGTTCAAATTTGGCTTACGGTCCTATGGTAAAAAATTTAAAAAAAACCCGGTGCTATTTTTGTTGGGAAAATAGCGATTTTTCCATAGGGTCGTCCTATGGTAAAAGTCACATTTTTTCCGTTATTTCACCGGGGGCTAAAAAAAAAAATTTGAAACTAGGGGGCAATGTTGATCGTTCGTCCGGTATATATAAGGAGGGTACTAGGGTATATCAAAATCCGGTGGTTACAACCCCGGGCACTTGGGTGCATTCGGATCATTGATATTACTGCATAGAATTTATAACTACAGGGGGTTATTTTTTCAAAAATTTTTCAGAGAGTACCCTTCGCACACAACGCAGCACACACACACACACATACATACATGCATGTATGTAATTACTAATTTAGACATACTTATCCATGCAGAACACTCACATGGGTTTGTAACTTCCTCTCACACTCACAAAGCGAGAGAAGTTGTTCACTGCGGAAATTCAGTAGCTTAGCGTACAATGCGGCACTGTCACATTTCCTCTTCTCACACACGAATGATTTTATTTATTCGGAAGGCAATCCAGCATCGCACATAAATTCCATACACACACAATGTAATTTATTACGCTTCAAATTTTTATTAATTTGAAGAGTGTCATTTAACTTTCACGTTATGACACACCTCTAGCGATTTGAGCTGTCGCGTCTTTTTGGTTAATTTCAATTTTACGCAGCACACAGTTCACGCCACTATGCATATTTCTATCACTGAAATTGCACACGCAAAACACACACACACACACATACACGACGCGCCAAATCGATTTCTTTACTTTTATTGATTAAATCTGCTTCGGGGTATTCATTTATCACTTAGTAGTTGGCACAACCCACATATGCGTAAATTTTTTATGACTTCACTGTCTGTAAATTTTTATATCGCAACCATGCACAATTTTATATGAATGAATTTATATCTCACACACTCACATGCGCGACACGAGATATTATGTCACAATCTCACACAACCCACAGATAAACACGTACTCCGAGAAGGAATCAGTAAATTTATGTAAACACGTACTCCTGCAGGAATCTGTAAATTTATCTCTAAACATACGCTACTCACTTCACACGTGAGAAGTCAAGCAGTTCACAGATAAACACGTACTCCTGACAGGAATCAGTAAATTTATATAAACACGTACTCCGACACGGAATCAGTAAATTTATCTACAAACATACGCTACTCACTTCACACGTGAGAAGTCAAGCAGTTTGCGGTTTGTTGAGACACACACTAATAACTCGAGTTTTGGTCTTTTTGTGTGCGATTTATGAATGATTGTGTCCGATTATTTTTTTGTGTATCACTTGCAATAAAGCACATACCACAAAGTTGTTGGTTTACGTATATCAGCATTCGCAATTCACTTGTATCCACACAATACAAAGCAATTGTGATTGCCAGCGATATTTGTGTTTCGTATTATTTAGTTTTTTATTTTTACCTGACACACACTTGCACACCACAGAAAAGGAATTATTTCTCTCATAACACATTCACACCCGTGAATCTTTTGTGATAAAATTTTTTCTCTCTTCACTGCTTTTGTGTTATTGTATATATATATAAAAACAATTGACATACACTACACACACACATTCGATCATAACTGGTCGATCCTGCCGGCTGTTCATACGCTCCTTGAGCTCAAAGATTAAGCCATGCAAGTGGTTATATTAACCCGACAGTTTAAATAAGTGTTAAATGCTACATTAAACTTACCATCACGCACACGATTTTGTTTACAGTAGTAACGATTTCAGCCGTGAATCACACACACACACACACACACAGTGAATCACTGAAATTTACCCATTCAGTATCACTTACGCAACTGCAGACAGCTGCTTAATACAGTCACACTTGTCTTGACTTGGCGTAATAAAAATTTTCATTTGACACACCCGTTCGCGGGCTGCGAGACGATGAATTTTTTTATTTTGTTGCATCCACGCATACAAAATATATTGATTTCTCTGTATCGCTTTATCTTCTAAAGACATGCGTTACACCGTGACAATTTTCTTTTATGGATAACTCAGGGAAAGTTTGGCTAATACGTACGAGTAATTTACCACACACACACACACATGTGTTTTTTATAGATTTTTATTTACGTGCAACAATCGAATAACATATACTCTTGGCGACTAATTTGCGCAACATTTACGTGTAACAAGATATATTCTCGGCGACTAATTTGCAAAAATTTACGTGTAACGAGATATACTCTTGGCGACTAATTTGCAAAAATTTACGTGTAACAAGATATATTCTTGGCGACTAATTTGCGC
>JAAENB010000034.1 GCA_024224995.1 bacterium
AATTTCTTCAGTGGAGAGGAATTTGGGCAGCGGTAATAGATATTTAACCACAGCGGCTTCTTCAGGTGTATAAATAAGTTTTAGATATTGCATAAAGGATTCGGTGAAATTTCCCTCATGTCTGGGGACTCGTAACGGGTTTTTATTAAGGTTTTCGGCAATTTGCTGATAATCACTGGTTTGCATAATTTTTCTCCTCTAAAAAAATAAAATAGTCGCTTGTAAGGCCTTGAATGTCAAGTTTATTCGAAATTAGAAAAAACTTTTTTTATCTTGAAAAAACAGCCTAAGGGACAGATAATAGTAATTAATGAGTAAAAAAAGGAATCAACTATGAACTACATTGACGAGATAAAAAAGCTTGCAAAAGAGAAAAATGCCATAATACTGGCCCATAACTATCAGAATGGAGAAATTCAGGATCTGGCGGATGTGTCAGGAGATTCCCTGGAACTGGCCAGGATCGCGGCCAAAAATGACGCTGAGATAATAGTATTTTGCGGAGTCCACTTTATGGCGGAATCCGCGTCTATATTGTCGCCGCAAAAAATGGTCCTGCTGCCGGAAATCTCGGCCGGATGCCCAATGGCAGACATGGCGGAAGCTGAAGATCTGCGTGAATTAAAAGAAGAACATCCCGACGCGAAGGTGGTGACCTATATAAATTCAACCGCAGCGGTCAAGGCGCTGTCCGACGTGATCTGCACCTCTTCCAATGCCATGAAGATAGTAGAACGGATCGATGGCGATAAAATAATATTCGTGCCCGATAAGAACCTGGGCAGTTATGTACAGCGGTTTACCAAAAAGGAAATAATCCCCTGGAAAGGTTTCTGCCCAACCCATGAAAGGTTTTCCGAAGAGGATCTGGCGAGCATAAAAGAGAAACATCCCGGAGTACTGGTAATGGTTCATCCCGAATGCCGGCCCGGAGTAATAGATATGGCTGATGAAGTATTCTCAACAGGACATATGGTGCAATTTGTACAGGAAACTAAAGTGAAAAAGATAATCGTGGGAACGGAAGCAGGGATGATACACAAGTTAAAAAGTGTCGCTCCTGACATAGAGTATATCCCTGCAACGGATTCTTTTATTTGTCCCAATATGAAAAAAATCGATATTGAAAAGGTCTATAAGTCCTTATTAAATGAAGAGACCGTAATTACCGTAGATGAGACTGTAGCGGAAAAGAGCCGTATGGCCCTTGAAAAGATGCTGGAACTTTCGTATTAAAAACAGGAGAGCACTAATTGACGGGAACTCGTGAAAAAACAGATCAGGATAATGAGCCAAAAGAAGAGGTAAATCTCCTGAGGAAAAGAACCTTTAACGTGGAATTGCGCCAGTTAGTGGGCAGAATTTCAAATAATGAAGGGCAAAACCCGGAAGACGAAGTAGTGCCGGAAGAACCGCTTTCTCATGAGCCCGGATTGCTCGACGAATCTCCTGAGTTTTTGGAAAAAGATATACGGAATATTGACAGTCTGTCGGCAGATGAGCTGCTTTTAAAGTTTCACCAGCTATTTTACAAAGTAAAACAGCTCGATAAAATAAAAGATATCAATCCGTCTTTTAATCCCTTTGAAATAGATCAAAAAGGAAGGGATTTCGAAGAGGCTCTCATTGATTATATCAGGATTGAGATGAAAGCCATATCTTTTCCCGCTTTTGCCATACTCTCCTATTCCATGGAGCAAAAATGTTACCGTCCAATATTCAACAGCCTCAAAGGAATAAACACTGAAAATATAACTATCAGCCTGAGAGACGGGATTTACCAGCACATTGAGAAAAATCCCTATGGTTATGTGCTTGAAGAATCGATGATTGAGAATAATGTATATTTAAAGAAAAAATTTTTATCAAGCAGGGAACAGTCTAAAAATTCATTATATTTATTACATGTAAACAAAACAACAACGAACCTGCATTCCGAATTGAATAGCGGACAGTTAGAAGATTCTTTTTCCATATTTCCCTCACCAATTATGATAATCCAGCTTGAAAAGGAGGGCGAATTTAACCGTGAAAGAGCCTTCCGGCTTCTGGAAGAACGGTTTTCTGTTCCATTTTTTATATTAGCGGAGTATGAAAATGCCGGTTTTGGACAGGGGGGCTTTGATGATTTTGATAATATAGTCCTGTTTTTTGATTACGCCTTTGAAATAAGTAAATGGATCAATAATGAAATAGGGATACTCATACAGACAACAAAGTATCATAATAAAGAGGTTTTATTATTGATGCGGTATATGTACACAAAATTGTCGGTCCTCATCCCCAGTGATTCTTTTGTAATCAGGGTAACAAAAGAGCGGTTTATTGTTTTAACCAAAAATTCAATGGTGGAATTGGTTCGGGATATGGTAGAAGAGTTTAATACGTTTTTTGGGCATACATTTGATCTGAATACATTCTCAATCAATGATATAAATCGTCTGGAGGCATTATTGCCGCTCCGTAACCGGTAGCCCCGGAGACTATATATTATTTGACTTTCCCTTCAATATTGAGTATATTTATGTGGTTTGTTGAGTATTCATAGCAATTCTAAATATAGGTGAATATGCGTTTCAGGTTAATAATACAGGGAATATTAATAATAATTATAGCAGTTTATAGCCGGCAGGGCCTATTGGCATCCGGTTCTGCCGGAAGTTCAGGAGCTGATTTTCTTGAGATTGGAATCGGCAGCCGTGCTCTTTCAATGGGAGAGGCATTTACTGCTGAAACTAATGATATTAATTCTCTCTATTATAATCCTTCGGGTCTTGCTGCCATGAAATACCCGGTTCTGTCTATAGTGCACCAGGAGCTTATTGTTGATTCCCGGTTTGAGAACGTAACAGGCGGATTTCCTCTTTTGGGGGGATTTATGGGCATATCCAACTCCCTTTTCTGGGTTCCCACTTTTGATAAAATTGATATAGACGGCAATAAAACAGGAGATGTAACTTTTTTTAATGGCTGCTTTACAACGGGGTACGGGTATGACCTTGGATTTATGTATGTGGGAGGATCAATAAAATATATATATCAGAAAATTGATACACTTGTTACTCATTCCGTAGCAGTAGACCTGGGAGTATTAAAGGGGATGTACATGTATTCTCCTTTTGACGCGCCAATACGGAATTTCCATATAGGGTTTTCCATTCTTAACGTGGGAACCAATGCCAATGAAGACCCGCTTCCCCGGATGATACGCTTTGGGCTCTCCTACAAGCTAACCAAATGGTATGGCTTGAATATCGATTTTACGGAAAATTTTATTAATGCATCGGATCTCTATGATTTTACCTATGGGTTTGATGAAAGCTTCAGGATGAATATGGGAATGGAGTTCACTTATCTTGAGCTTCTGGCACTTCGAGGCGGATATCGCTTTAATGATGGAGGAACCTATACTCTCGGTCTTGGGTTTAACTATGTAATAAGTGATGTTACATTCCTGGTGGACAGTTCTTTTGCCGATTCAGGAGTTTTTGGCCCTTCCTATTCTTTTAATGTTTCTTTTAAATTGATCCCCCGGGTCATTACAGTGGAAGATAAACGGCAGGCAGAAGGACATTATAAAAGCGGTATTAAATATTTTGTCGCGAATGATCTGGATTCATCAATAAATGAATTTAGACAGGCACGAGATTACAATCCTTATCATAAAAATGTTGACAAAAAAATCAAAGACCTGGAAGAAATAGCAGATCTCATGAAGAAGAACGAGGAGCTGGATGAAGAACTCAAGGAAGAGCGAAAGAGAGAAGAATCGGATACGGAAACCGAATATTAAACCGGATTTTTGCCCTAATTCATACGGGTCCGTGCTAATGGAAATGGGAGATACCCGGATCATTTGCGCGGTCAGTGTTGACAGCAATGTACCGGATCACGCCGTGGGCAGGGGAACAGGCTGGCTTTCAGCGGAATATTCACTGCTGCCGTATTCAACACCACGCAGAGTAAAGAGAAATTTATTGAAACGGGACAGCAGGTCTGTTGAGATCCAGCGTCTTATAGGGCGGTCACTGCGCGGGGTAACAGACCTGGCTAAAATACCGGGAGTATCAATAACTGTTGATTGTGATGTGCTTCAAGCAGACGGCGGAACAAGGACAGCCTCAATAACCGGGGCCTTTATAGCCCTTAAACTGGCAGTTCGGCGTATGCTTCAAGAGAAAATGATAGATAAAGACCCCATACTGTCGAATATTGCCGCGATTTCGGCAGGATATGTAGATAATGAACTTCTTTTAGACCTCGATTACAGTGAGGACTCCAGGGCTGATGTGGATATGAATATCGTAATGGATGGCGATTTAAATCTTATTGAGATCCAGGGAACCGGGGAAAAAACTTCCTTTACTATTGCGCAGCTAAATGACATGGTAGACCTCGCAGCACAGGGGATTAAAGAGCTGGTAGCACTACAAAACAGGTTTTAGCATACGCATCCGGCAAATTTTTATTAATAATGTACTTTACAAAATGCTATATATCCGATATTAATAAAGTGGAATTTTATATCCGTACACAACAAATTTAACGAAAATATATACCTCCCCCCGCCGAAGGCGGGGGGAGGTATATATATTTGAAAAGGATTTCAGATGTTAAATATAGGTGAGCCATATATCTATGAAAACCTCAGTCTTCCGACCTTCCAGGGAGGGAGAGACAAGCTTTCGAATTATAGCGACAGGGTAATCATTGTAATATTTATTGATATAATAAACGGTTGGGAATGGCTGGAGCGTTTTGACGCGATTTACCGGGATATTCTTAATAATCCCGGAGTCACGAAAAATGATTTCCAGGTTATGGCCGTGGTATATAATTACGAGGATTCCGGTGCTGAGGTAATAAAAGGGATCGAATACGAAGGGCCCGTAACTCCAGCCTGGGTACAGGCTCGAATTATTCGACATAAGCTGGAAGATATTTCTTTTCCTGTTATGGCAAACGGTTCCTGGATATCATCTATGGCTTATGATTATGAGTATGCTTTTAGCAGGGACAAGGACCCCTTTTTTCGTGGAAATACAGGAAATTCTTTTTTTGCCTATATTTTTTCAAAAGAGAACCTGGTTGTAGACAAGTGGAGCAAAAACTGCAGCAGTAATGGAGATCCCATATCTTTTAACCACCTGGTCCTGAAACATCGCGGATATGTTATTACCGGTATCAGCGAACTGGACGGAGCAATCGCGGACCGTTCGGGCAGAGAAAACGCGGTTCGAGTAAAATTTTATAGTGAACTTTTTTATAATACCAAAGCATTTGTTGTTGAGCGGGTAAAAAATATCCTGGCACCGCCAAAAGTATCATATACTGAGCCGGAAACCGGAACCAGGCTCAGTGAGCTCAAGCAGGTCCTGGTAATTTTTTCAAAACCCGTTGATGAAAATGCGGCAATAAATCCTGAAAATTATACGGTTTCCGGAGGAGCCGCGGGCGGGACGCGTGTCGTTTCCGCTTCATACCGCGACCATGACAAAATAGAGAATACTGTTACTCTTGAACTGACGGGAGAATTTATCGACAATCCCGAGGATAATTCACTGGTTATTACCATAAACAGAACAGCGCTGAAGGATGCCTCAGGGGTTGTTATTCCCCAGCATGAGAATATAATTCATTACAAAGTGGACCTTGACAGACCCTCAGTACGGCCGCTTTCCGATCCCATAAACCTGACCCTGGGGTTAAATACCAAAGACGGTATTAATACCTCAATAGTCAGTTTTTCCAAACCCGTAACCGGGGCGCTGGAACCGGCCAGTTATAAATTTTCAACCGGGGGAATTGCCGTAACCAGGGTTCTAAACCTGGTTGGAGAAGAATATGAACTGACCATACACGTTCAGGAAGGAGCCCCGCTTAATGATGGGGATACGGTTCAGCTCACCATTGATAACAAAAAGGTAACCGGGGTTTCCGGGAATCCCCTGGATCAGAGTGTTATTACCTATACTGTAGATGGATTATCTCCATCTGCGATTGCCGATTCCGAAGGATTAAATTTAATCCTGGGACCGGAAATGATAGAGGATAAAGACCTGTCTACCATATCCTTTACAAAACCGGTAAATGGAGCCCAGAATCCGGAAAACTATTCTTTTAACATCGACGGTATTGTGGTAACGGGAGTAGCCTATATTGGCGGAAATGAATATGCCCTGGCTGTAGATATCGAATATATTCTACCGGTTTCCGACGGTGATGAGATAATCCTGGAGCTGAACAGTGAAAAGATTACTGATGATGTGGGAAACATGCTTCTCGGAAATACAATTTCCTATATTGTCGATACCAAACGGCCTGCGGTAATCGCGGACACAGCCGGCATGAACCGTATTTTAGGATCAAAAACAGGGAAACACGGGTGCTCATCGATCATTGGGTTTACCAAACCTGTTTCCGGAGCAACAAATCTCGGGTATTATACATTTTCGGAGCCGGGCATGCGGGTAACGGCTATTGAACCATTGGACAACAATGAGTTCCGGCTGATTATACATATTGATGAAGACGCGCCATTGTCTCACGGAGATGATGTAATACTCAAACTGGACGAAGGAGAAATTACGGACCGCGTGGGCAACCAGCTTCACGGAAATATTGTGGAATATCAAATTGATGCCCTTTGCCCGGAGGTAATCACCGGGTACAATGAATCCAATCTTGTTCTGGGAACGGGAACGGAACACCGGTACAACAACTCCGTAATTGGATTTACCGAGCTGGTTGTGGGAGCTGACGATAAAGAAAATTATACCTTTTCAGTTGAGGGGATTAACGTTATAGATGTTCTGGATAAAGGAGAAAATCAATACGAGCTTACCATACATATTGATGATTCTGTTTCTCTAACCCACGGACAGGAGCTTGCCCTCATACTTGAGCAGGACAAAGTAGTGAACCGTGTTGGAAATATGCTGCCGGAAAATAAGGTTGCGTATACCATTGATTCCGAACCTCCCACATTCATAGCCGATCCTCCGGACAACAGCAAAATAAAAGAGCTTGAAACAATAAAAATAAGCTTTTCAAAGTCCGTAGTTGGAGCGGATGACTGGATTAATTACCAGATGCAGGGCCTGCTGCGGGGCGTTGAAATGGCTGCCAACTCTCTGCATACCTATGATGAAACAACCTGTACCGCAACGCTGAAATTTACCGGAATGTTCCATGAAGGGATTGTTGAGCGTCCTATGGAAATTACGGTTACCGGGATCACGGACAAAGCCGGAAATCGTCTTAAAAAAAATACAATATCCTATGTTGTTGATACCAGGCGTCCCAATGTACATGCGGACAATACCTATCCAAACCTGCACCTGGGAGCCAAAACCGAAGACGGGCTGAATACAACGATTATTAGTTTTTCAGAACCGGTTACGGGGGCCGACAAACTTTCGAATTATACGTTTTCCCGTGAAGGAATACGGGTCACGGATTCGGAAGACCTGGGTGAAGGCCGGTACCTGCTCACTATGAAAACAGCGCAGGAACTGGCTCTTTCTCACGGAGAGAGTATCAACCTTACAATTAGTAAAAGCGGGGTTACGGACATCGCAGGGAACTGGCTCGACCGGAACAGTATTTCCTATACCCTGGATGCCGATATGCCGTATATCCGGGTTGAACCGCCCCGGGGCAGTAACATGCGGACACTCAATATGATTGAGATCACGTTTTCAAAAGATGTCGCCGGTGTTGAGCAATGGCTCGAGAACTACCGGGTAAGCAAGCGGGTGGGGAGTCTTGAAATTGACCGGGATGGAGCCCATTATTATGATGCGCCGAATCGAAAAGCGGTTTTATATTTAAAAGGAGATCCCGGAAGTGAAGCCGACAACGAAGTTTTTGAGATTATTCTTTCCGGAATAACCGACAAAGTCGGGAACATTCCGGCAGACAATACGATTCAGTATAGTATCGATTCCCGGCCGCCTTCTCTTATTACCGGAACGGGCCAGGTTCTTGGAATAAAGACCGAAGGGGGAAATAACCGGGTATCAATAGAGTTTTCCAAACCGGTACTGGGAGCGGAAGAACTCCGGATATATTCATTTGGCAAAGAGGGGCTCAGGGTAACGGGAGCAACCGCGGTCAGTGACCGGAAGTATGAGCTTACGATTCATATCGCAGACGGAACGGAATTTGTCAATGAAGAAGAAGTTATTCTTGAAATAGACCGGGAGCACGTCCGGGATTCCGTAGGGAACATTCTCGATCAGAACAGGCTTTCTTTTGCCATTGACGCGGAGCCGCCGGTACTGCTAAAAGTTGAACCGCCGGAAAAAACAACCATAAGCAGTTTTGAAGAAGTCACCCTCTATTTTTCCAAGGATGTCACCGGGACCGACAACTGGCGGGAACATTATATCATCTCCGGGGCATCGGGCAAGCTGGGAATTGATCCCGGGGCGCTTCCCCGCTATGATGAACTGAACCGGCAGATTAGCCTGCGGTTTACCGGAAGTTTTGATGAGGATATTGAATATAGAGAGATGCAATTGACTCTGAAAGGGATCAAGGATGAAGCCGGAAACCTTATTGATGAGACAACGGTTTCTTATATTATTGATACCCGGCGTCCGGGAGTTACTGCCGAAAGTACCTATCCCAATTTAAGCCTGGGAGCAAAAACTGCCGACGGGATCAATTATTCCATAATCAGTTATACTGAAGATGTCCTTGGCGCGGAAAACCCGGAGAATTATTCTTTTTCCAGGGAAGGGCTCAATGTCACGGGAGTTGAGGATCTTGGAGCCTCCCGCTACCGTCTCACTATTGAGATGAAAAAAGGGGTTTATTATACTCACGGAGATACCGTGAAATTGATAGTGAACCGTGAAGGAATTAAGGATGAAGCCGGGAATATCCTGGATGAAAATACTGTCACCTATACGATTGACGGAATGCTGCCTACCATAAGAGTTGAACCGCCGAACAACAGCAGGCTGCGGACGCTTGACGCCATATCGGTCTATTTTTCCAGGGATGTCCTGGGAGCGGAGAAATGGCTGAGCAATTATTCCATCTCTCAAAAAGTGGGAAGCCTGGCTATTGATCCAAATGGAGCTCATGAATATGAAGCCCGGACACGGAAAGCGGTCTTAAAGCTTAAAGGGGACCCGGGTAAAAATGCCGACAACGAAACCCTGGAATTTGTCCTGTCGGGTATAACCGATGCCGTGGGCAATGTGCTTGAAGAAAGCAGTATTTGTTATAGTATAGATGCCAAACCGCCGTCACTGCTTCCAATAGAGAACCTGGTCCTGGGAAGTAAAACCGAAGGGGGAAACAATAAAGTCGTAGTGGAATTTTCCAAAACTGTTTTTGGAGCCGATGAACCGGCGATTTATTCGTTTAACCGGGCAGGGATCAGGGTTACGGGAGTGAGTGGACTGAGTGATAAACAATATGAGTTAAATATCCATATCGACAGCAGGGCCGCTCTTGAGGATGGAGACGAAGTTGCCCTGGAAGTAAAAAGTGAGCGGGTAAAGGATGATGTGGGAAATCTTCTCCTGGTGAACAGGCTTTCTTTTCTCGTGGATGCCCGTCCGCCCGTGGTTACCTCTGTTCTGCCCGAAGAGAATACCGTATTGAATCATCTCGATGAGGTAAAGATCTATTTTTCCAAAGAGCTTACGGGAGCCGAAAACTGGCAGGATCATTACGCGTTAAAAGGCGCCGCCGGAAATATTGAAATCGCCTCAGGGGATGTTCATGAGTATGATGAATCCACAAAACGGGTAACCCTTAAATTTTCGGGAACTGCCGGCAAAACTATTGAATTTGGCTCAATGCAGCTGGTAATTAAAGGACTCAAAGATGAGTCGGGCAACGTGATTGAAAAGAAAACCATTAGCTATATTCTGGACACAAAAGGCCCCTCTGTAGCTGCCGAATCGGTTGAGATCATTGATGCCGACATGAGGAACCATGTTTCCAGGATCCGTTACTCCGAAGCGGTTCTTGGCGCTGAAAAACCGGAAAATTATTCTTTTTCCGTAGAGGGGCTGCAGGTTGCCTCTATACAGCAGATTGATGAGCGGGATTTTGAGCTTACCATAGCAATTGAGGAAGAGGCCCCGGTTTCGAAGGATGATGAGATTTTTCTTATCGCAAAGAAAGAGGGAATTAGCGATGCTGCCGGGAACCCGCTTGAAGAAAACCGTATTTCCTACCGGGTTGAAAAAATTCATTCCTGTGATATTCTCCTGGCCCTGGAGTGTCCAATGGACATGGTACCGGCAAAGGGCA
Source organism: bacterium (assembly GCA_024224995.1). The sequence goes on from JAAENB010000034.1 coordinate 10,279, forward strand.
ATGAATCGAGATCCGTGAATGATATTTTACGGGATACACTGGACGCGTTTATTCATACCTGGAAAGCGAACCTGGAAGCGGATGACAGGGTTGGAGTTATTTATTATAAAAATTATGGCTCTTCCGGTACCGGGAACAGCGCCGCGTATGAAGAATTAAAATTTCTTGATGACATATCTCCTGATGAGATTGAACAAATAGCCAACACCCGGGTGAATCATGGCGGATATTCCCCGGTTGATTCATGGGTTGATGTCGCGGTGAAAACCCTGAAAGAAAAACGGGAGCCGGGCCGGGACCAGGCGCTGCTTCACCTTGGTGGAGAAAACCCGGTCTCCGAAGAGTTTGCCGGTTCGCTCAATGGCGGCATTAGTCTTCATGCCATTAGTTCCGGTAATAATCGCTTTCTTTCCCAGCTGCCGCGGCAGATACGGGAAAATCTCAATGAACGGATCAACAGCAGCAGTATGTGGCCGGGACTGGAAAAAGAGCTGAACTCCTGCCTGGTGGAAATTTTTCAGGGCAGGGGACCGCAGATTATTTCCATGCGCCACGGCGAGATCGCTTCGAGTGATGCCCTGGTTGAGGAACCCTTTATATTAAACAGCTCAGCGAAAAGCGTTACCGTCTATATCAGCTGGTCCGGTGATGCTCCCCTGGCGTACAGCATCAGGAGAGGTGATGAAATAATTTATTTGAATAATGTGGTTGAAAAGCTGAATTATAGTATTGCGGTGATTGCGTTTAAAAAGGACCGTGAAAATAAAATATCTTTCCGGGAGAGAGCGGCGTATCACAAACGAAAGGAATTTTTATCTCCCATAATGCGGCAGGGGGAACTGACGTCCTATAATGACAGCCGGGTTGAACCGGGAGAGGACTGGACTGTTGAGATTGAAAGAAAATTTCCCGATGATATTTCCCGTCCGGTTCCCTATCATATTACGGTTTTTGCCGATGAATGGGCAGTGAAGTATGAGCTTGAATGCCCCGAAGGTATGATTTCGGCAGGAGACGATATTCCTCTTGGCGTAAGAATCTGGGAAGACGGGGCTCCGCTGGAAAAACTCTATTCTGCCGAAGTCCGGGTTAAAAGTCCGGGTGAGTCTTTTGGCGCCCTGGTCTCAAAATATAAAGTTTCGCCTAAAAAAATTGAGAGTGCCGGTGATTCAGGCCTGTCACCGGTAGAACAAAAACTGGAACTCATGCTTCAGGACAGTAAGGCCCTTGAGTCCATTACACAGACAAAAGAAGAGCGTATATCCCTGGAGAGCCATAAGGGCGATAAAGGGATTTATCGCGGAGTCTGTTCCGAAGTCCGGATTCCCGGTATTTATGAGCTGGAATATTCTATTAAAGGGGTTGGGAAAAGAAGCGGTGTTTTTGAACGGACCGACTATAGAACCCTTGTGGTAAAAGCCGAACCCGACGTGGAATCGACCGTGATTAAGGCCAAATATCATGATTATAAAAATAAACAGGATGAACTTGATATCATCATAACGCCGTTGGATCGTTTTGATAACCTCCTGGGGCCGGGCTATGCCGGTTCTTTTGAAGGGAATATTTGCGGCGTTATTATCAAAGAGGCAGCGGACAACCTTGACGGATCATATACCATCAAAACGCTCATTGAAGCGAAGAAAGATCTTCGGCAGAAAAAGGCCCTGATTAAGCTTTTCGGCAATGAGCTCTTTAATGATTTTCCAAAGAAGTTGCTTTCAAAAAAGAAAAAATAATGAAAAAGTTACCCGTAGGCATCTCAGACTTTAAAGACGTAATTGAAGAAGATTATTATTTCATTGATAAAACACTCTTTATTAAAGAGATTATTGACAATTCGGCTAAAGTTCTTCTTGTTCCAAGACCGAGAAGATTCGGCAAAACTATCAATCTTTCAATGCTCAGGTATTTTTACGAAAAGACCGAAAAAAACAATAAACATCTTTTCGAAAAACTGGCCATATGGCAGCAGCAAGAAGAATATACTTCAAAGCAGGGAAAATACCCTGTTATATTTTTAACGTTTAAAGATATTAAATCGCAGGAATGGGCCGACTGTCTTCAACTCATTAAAAGTACGGTGGCAGATGAATTCAAACGGCATAGTTATCTTCTTGAAGGTGATATCTTAGAAGAATGGGATAAAAAATTATTTAAAGATATTATTTATTTGGAGGCTGAGAAGAACGATTATATAAAGTCACTTTCATTTCTTTCAAGAATCCTTGAAAAATATTACAATAAAAAAGTTGTTATTCTTATAGATGAGTATGATACACCAATACAGGCCGGATATATAAACAATTTTTATGGTGAGATTGCTGACTTTATGCGCGGGTTTCTCGGCTCCGGTCTTAAAGACAACTCATCCCTGGAAAAATCTGTTGTTACGGGAATTATGAGGGTTGCCAGGGAGTCGATTTTTTCCGGCCTTAATAACCTCGGGGTTTTTACGCTTCTTTCTGAAGAATTTTCAGATAAATTCGGATTCACCGATCCTGAACTCAAAAAGATGCTTCAAGATTTTAATATTTCAAATAAATATAATGATGTAAGGTTCTGGTATAACGGCTATATTTTTGGTCAGGAAACCGTTTATAATCCCTGGTCAATTATTAATTTTATCAGCAGCAAATCAAAAGAATTAATCCCCTACTGGATCAATACATCAGATAATAAAATTATAGAAATATTGCTTTCTACCGGGGGCAAAGAATTAAAAGAAGAGATCGACATTCTCATACGCGGTGAATGTATTGAAAAACCTATTGATGAGAGTATTGTGTTTTCCGATATCGAGAAAAAAGACGAGCTCATCTGGAGCTTTCTCCTCTTTGGCGGATATTTGAAACAGACGAATCAAAGAGTGGTGAATAAAGAGCGTGTCTATTCATTATCAATACCGAATGAAGAAGTTTCGTATATCTATACAAAAGTTGTCAAATCCTATTTTACGGATAAAATTGAGAATAAAAGAATCGAAGTAATGCTCAATGCCTTAATCAATGGCGACATCGAGCTTTTTGAACTTCTTTTAAAAGAGCTTGTTCTCAAGATGTTCAGTTATCATGATTTTGGAGATGAATCGGAACGGGTTTACCAATCATTTGTCATTGGTCTTTTTGTGTGGCTTGCCGAAAGTCACGAAGTGACAAGCAACCGGGAATCGGGTTACGGCCGGTATGATGTTATGATTATTCCAAAAGATACAACAAAGGTAGCCTATGTTATTGAATTCAAAAAGATTGGCGTCTTTGGCAGCGAGACAATTGAAGAAGCCCTTGCAAGCGCCTTTAAACAAATTGAAGAAAAGAAATACGAAACCGAGCTTACGGGCAAGGGTATAACCAATTATAAAAAACTCGCTATTGTATTCAAGGGTAAAGAGGTGACTGTGCGGGAACAGGGAAATGATACCTCTTCAACCCGGAAGTAATTGTTTCCCACAGGCAGGCACAAAAAAAATTTTTCAATTCCGAACAGTAAAAGAACGCCGGTTATTACCAGGTTGCATTACCGGTATTATAGGTTCCCATGCTGTCTTCACAGACATTGACCAGGGTGGCACTTGTGGTATTCTTATCTTGAGTCATATAAATTGTGTAACCCTCTCCGGTATCAAGTGTGCTGTCGCTATCTGCATCGTAAAAAGCTAAAATGTAGGCTGTGGTAAAGGAAAAGTTGTTTAACGTCATAGTATCGGGAGATGAAGTAGCTGCTTGACAGTTGCTGTAATCCGGTGTTGCACTTGCCCAGTCTGTTCCCGTTGGAGCCGTTGTAAAAAAACGGAGACAAACCTGGTCATTTGAAGGAGTTCCTGCGTAAACAATAGAAGCCACGTAATCATTACAATCGCTGCCTTCATCATCGCCAAAGCATGAGTTGACCGTTAAACATAATAGTAAACAAAAAAATAGTGTGATATATTTCATGTAAGTCCCCCTTATATTTGTTATAACTCTTATAGTGTACCCCTAAAAAAGAGCACTGTCAATTTTTTTTTCTTAATTGACACCTTGCTTCTTTACCGATAAAAAAATTAGTATGATAACACAAAAAGAAAAAAGAAATCTCATAAGCGCCTCCCTGGAAAAATACCCAATGGGAACTGCAAGGGAAATAATCCGGGAAAATGAACCGTGCAGTGATGATGGGGAAATGCTGGTCTGTGAGCTTGAAGGCCGTAAGCAGCAGGGGAGCCGCCATTATGTAGACGAAGAGGGGAATCACCGGTCGAAGAGTTATTCTATAATTCCAGCCCTTTGTTATATCTTCGACAGGGAAGATCGTTTAATCGAAGTTGATGTGATTGAAGAGAATCGCGGAGAATAAAGAATCATTATTCTTTTTTATACATCTTATTCTCCCTCATAATAACTTCACTTCCGTTAAAAAAATAGGTATTCACCGTTTTTCCCCCGGACTGAGTACTCACAATATTCGCTTCATCGGAAGATAATTCTTTTCCTGTTGGTATTTCAACCAATTTATTAATGGTCAAATAGGCTTTTACCGCCGGCGTCAATGTCATGGTATGATTGATCGATAAGATATAATTGGCGCCAACGAGCCCGCCAACTTTCACCCTGGACTCCTCTTCAAGAAGTCCCGATTGGGAAAGCTCCTGTTCTTTGAGAATCCGGGTTAAGTTATTTCTGTTGACAATGCTGAAGTTTTTATTATTGGGGAAATACCCTGTCAAAATTCTTACGGTACCGGAATATATTTTTTGAGACAGCGCTTGTTTGAAGACCGGCATGTTTTGTTTATCCGTAACCGGCGGGTTGGCCATGAGGTGAATTGATTTCTCAGGAATATAAATAATAAGCGCGACTTTTTTGTTTGCTTTTAATAGTTTCTTGATCGTAAGGATGTAATTGGCGGAAACCCTTTTTTTATCCGCGTGTCCAAATGCCTGGAGAAAACATATAACAAGTATGATTACAACAACGGATCTTTTGCTTTTCATCGTGAAACTCCTTTATTCTTTTAATCCTGGTTAAAAACATTGAGGACATTCTTCTTCATTCTGGCAAAGAAACCGGTAACTCCTTCAAAAGAAGAAATATTATCTCTCTGGTGCTTGAGCAGTTCAACAGTACTTTGCTGTACAACTTTCCAGAGTGCTGTTTTGTCCGGGCATTTGGAAAAATAAGACAGGTCTACCTGGTAAGCGCCTTTATAATTTCGTGCTCCGCCATTTGGCGTAATTGATTTAATGAACTGGTTCAAGTCGAACCGTTTATTCGCAGTGCGGCAGGAAGCATCAAGGTGAAAGGTGCCGTCTTCCCGTTCTATTATCGCAAAAATTATCGCCGTAGAAACTTTTTCTCCGGACAATAAAAAATCAGCAATAATGGCAATACTGTCCCGGTACGATTCCGGAAGAAATCCAACACCGCTAATGAGCCAGCCTTTATAAATAATTTGATTTAAAATAGTCTTGCTCAGTATGGTAACAGTTTCTTCGGAAAAAGGCATCTCTTTAATGCTTTCCAGAATATTATTATTCACATAGGGCTCAAGGTACGATATTGCTTTTTTGTCAAGACTCCTGGCATGGGTTAAATAATCCGTATCGGAGTAAATCCCATAGGATAGCGCGGTAGCTGCACGTTCCATAAGAGCCGCCTCTATAGTCTCATTATTGTGGATATCCAGGGACTCAAAAATATGGGCCAGTATTGTGGAAACAGAGCCCGCCTCTTTTGATTGTATTTTAAACTCCGCGTCCACCAGGTCTTCCGCTTCTTCATGGTGATCAATATGTATGGCGCATGGAAGAGATTTACCGATCGCTTCAACAAAGGATGTCTGGTGGTCAAGTACGGCGTAAGCATTATATTCAGACAGTTTGGGCAGTTCATTGGGAAATATAACAGGAATAGCTAATTTGTTTATAAAAACTTCATTCTGGGGTAATGATACGGGAGACAGAGAGACAATGGAAATATCTGTTTTGTATAAATCTCCCAGTATTTTTAACGCAAAGGAGGAGGCAATAACGTCAGGATCGGGTGATCCTTTTATAAAAACAAGTATTTTGTCTAATTTTTTTATCGTTTCAATGAGTTCTTCTGCCAATTGAACAAAATCCATTTTTTTTACCTTTTGGTTTTATACTATAATACAATAAATATTGGTAACTACTGAGCTATGATGATATTATCCCCCCGAATTAGCTGAGTAGTTATTTACGAATACTATCATATAATTGTTTATTTGAAAATAATTTTTTATTTTTGATCCCGAAAAATAGGGACAAATTTGTCCCTATAATCTTTTTATTAATATGATGACAGGGATTCCATTTCCTGCTCTATTGGCTAAAACCAGAAGGAAAAGCGAGGAATTATGCTGGAAGTTATCGCACTTATTATTATTTCGGGAATGATCAGTGATAGAGCCAGGGCAAAAGGGCATGTCGCAACGGGCAGGTACGTTTTATTATTTTTATTTTTATTTTTTGCGTGTTATTTTACGGGTATCGTTTTAGGCTCATATATATATTATGGGGCAATAGTTATGGGGTCTTTTGTCCCCGGAGGATCGACGGCAGCCGGGGTGTCTATAATGCCTTATTTTATGGGTATCAATGGCGCTATTGGGGGTACCGTTCTTTCTTTTATTATTGTTGGATCGTTAAAAGTAAAACCCATAGCGCAGGAGTATAACGAAGAAATCTCCGTTGCCCTTCCTTTTGAAGTAGCTGTATGGAAAGAAAAGATCATTGTATTGATTCTTATCACCGCTATTACAGTTTTCTTTATGCTCTATTTCAGTTATTGGTTTGGAATCGTCTATATCCTTGCAATGCTTCTTTCAAAAGTTTTTGTCTATACAATTATTTTTGATGAAGAAAAGATTGTTTTTAAATATATTTACGGAAGAAAAAGGGTCATTCCCCGGGACCAGGTGGTCCGAGCAGTCCTGAATAAAAAATATAAAATTGAGATCCATTGGAAAAAAAGTTCCAAACACTCCACCAGGATGATAAAATTTTCATCCAGGGATTTTTTAATGCAGCAAATCCCTGTTGAAAATATAAATCGATTTTTGAGCTCAACCTATAAATAAATTATTACCACTCTACCGGGTGCTCATGGATGTAACCAACAATACCGTCAAATAAAAAACTATCATTCGGCTCTATGGCTCCCGGGTCTCCAATGGACGCGGTTGTGTAACAATACTTATTATCAAGATACAGCCGGTAAAGTGGTTTCGTATGCGCTTTCCGGGTTCTGTACACATAACCTTCAATTCCTGTACACTCATAGTTTTCTGTCTCTGTAAAATGCAGCATTTCTGTTCTGTTGGCAGTATAGAAAATATTGTTCTTATTGTGAAGCCTGTAAAGCGGAACAGTTCCTAATTGCTGAGTTGAATCAATATAACCGATAGAACTTTCGAATATATACCCGTATATATTTATCGCGTTTATCGCTTCATTTGAATTGATTGTATAAAAATAGTTCTTTCCATTATATAGCTCAAAAAAGGCGCCTCCGGGAGCATCCAGGATGTCTGAATACCTGTTTTCCTCTTCTTCCAATGGGTCGAGTTCCTGCTCTATGACGCAAGTTGAATGTAACATGATCTAATCTCCTTATTTTTTCTATCTACTATATAAGCGTCAAATTTAGTGTTTTCATCACAAATTTTTTTCAAAATTGGCAAAATATTACATTTTTTTACCGTATTATAAACTTCTTGATTTAATATCGATCTATTGCTATATATATACAATGAATAAAGGATTGAATCATATAGTGGGATTTTTCAAAATAACCTGGCTTTTCTCCTGGTTGTTTTTAGCAACAATACTGGTATTTTTCCCGATTATTATTGCAGCTGTTTTCACCTCAACCGGTAATTTTGCCTTTATCCTTTCGCGAATATGGGCTCGCCTTATCCTGGGAGTTTCAGGCGTTACCGTAACAATCAATGGTCAGGAAAAAATTAATAAAAGTGAAACCTATATTATCATATCCAATCATCAATCTCATTGTGATGGTCCGGCCATTGCCGCTAGCCTGGGAATTCAGTTTAGATGGATCGCTAAAAAGGAACTTCTGAAGATCCCTGTTTTTGGATATGCGCTGTATGGCTGTAGAAACATTTTTATTGACCGGTCAAACAAAGAAGAGTCAATGCGGAATATACGGGACGGAATTGGGAAGCTTCCTCCGGGAGTGGGAGTTCTGTTTTTTGCGGAAGGAACCCGGTCGGCTAACGGCGAAATAAACAAATTCAAAAAAGGTGCTTTCGCGGCTGCCATAGAAACAGGACTTCCCATATTACCAATAACCGTTAACGGAAGCGCGCAAGTTTTCCCCAGGGGAACGGTAATCTATACTTCAAATCCAATCGAAGTTGTTGTGGGTGATCCAATTGAAACAAAGAACTATTCGCCCGAACAAATTGAAATTTTAATGAACAAAACAAGAAAAATTATTTCCACAAATTTTCGAAAAACAAGATCCGGGCCTTGACACGGTTTATAATGAAATAACCCGCAGGTTATTTCATTTTTTTTACCACCACAAGGGTGACATCATCCATGCAGTCGTAATCCCGTAACGAGTCGACCAGTATGTTTTTTATTTCCTCAGTGGTTCCGGTTCCATTGTTTTTTAAAATAATTTCCAATTGTTTTTTACCAAACATCTCTGTTTCCGGATCTCTCTGATCCTGCACTGTCCCTTTCTTCCATGCGTCAGTGATCCCGTCAGTATAGAGCAGCATAACATCTTCACTATGCATAACAAGTTTATCATCTTTTTGTCTACGGGTGAGGTTCTCAAAGAGTCCTATCCATATTCCATCTGTTTCCAGGAGTTCCACAGTACCGGTCTTATTTCTATATATCATTATATCCTGATGCAGACCTGAAAAGCAAAAAGAAACCTTATCAAAACAGGCAAGAACTGTAATGGTCATGTATTTATCTTCATCAAGTCTTTTTATATTTTCTGAAATAACATGATTGACGTTTTCTAAAATTTTAGATGGTTTCGCGTCGGGTATAACATTAAGAACGGAATGAATAGAGGTCTGGACCATCATCATTATGAGTCCTGCCGGTACACCATGACCGGAGACATCTCCTATTACCAGCCAGTCAATACCTTCAAAATGTATGATATCATAATAGTCTCCTCCAACTTCATCTGCCGGGTTCATGTATACTGCTATGTTAAACCCGGGCATGGCCGGTTTTTCCGGCAGCAGTACGGTCTGGATTTTTTTCGCGAGCTGCATTTCTCCCCACAGCGCGTCCCGTGTTTGAATGAGATCATGATTTATGGCTTCCATCTCTTCATTGGCTGCCAGCAATTCCTCTGTTCTTGCTAAAACTCTGTCTTCCAGGTTAAGGTTTAGGACCAATAGCTTTTTTCTCATCGCATTGATCCTGTCGGCAAGACCGAGTGATAAAAGAACCACAAAGAAGACTGTTCCCAGTTCAAGAAGATGAACAAAGACTATATTTGTCTCAAAAGCGGCCAGCAGCGTTAGTAAATATATCAAGCTGCATACTAAAAATATTCCAAAGGCCAGTGCTAAAAACCGGGCCTGTCTTGATTTTTTTATAAAAGCCATGTAAAAAATCTCTATCATTGAGAAGATCATACTGGTTAGCGCTATGAAAGAAACTATTTTGACGGTTATGGCATAATTATTGATTATGGGAGTAAGTACCGCTGCAATACCGGCCAGTATTGTATATACCCGGCACCGTATTGAAACAATCCTGAAATGCTTGCGAGCCCTGGTAAAGTTCATTTTGAACTGGAGAAGCGAGATAACCATAATCTCTATGGAAAATGGTATACTATAATCATTCAGACTGGCTAACCCGGGCCAGAGATACTGGTCCGCCATTCCTTTTAAGCTCATTGATGCTATTAAAATTGTCAGTATAAACAGGATATAGTAAAAATAGCTCATGTCTCGCGTGAAAAGAAAAATAAAGAGGTTGTACAGAAACATAACCATTAATATTCCGTAGAATAACCATAAGAAGATTGCTTCAATATCTTTCATCCGGTAAAATTCTTCAGGGGTAAAAATGTGCAATTCAATATTGAGAGAACCCTTTGATTGATATCGCATATAATAGTGGGAAGACTCTTTTGGCGATAATTTTTGGGGGAAAACAAATGCCCTGTAGGGAACCTGTCTCTTTGAAAATTTGAATTTATTTCCGGTTTCTATTTGTTGGAATTTATTCTTGCCCATTGACCGGTATAGAATTATGTGATTAATTGGCGCATAGCTTTGCAGCAAATTCCATTCCATGTTCTTTTCGGATTTATTTTGCACGGTAAATTTAATCCAGTAAGCGGATGCTGCCAACCCAAAGCCCAGGAAGTCTTTTTCCGATTTTTTCCATTTTAATTTTTTATCGTCTGAAGTTGAAGATATATCTTCAATTGTTAATGTTCCTTCCACATCTTCCAGGTATTCTATGTTTTTTCCAATGGATATTTTTTTTATGGTGTCATCTATAATGACCGGTTCCATTGCGAAAATGGCAATGGGGAATAATATTAGAAAAAGTAATATGAGTATATGAGTGTATTTCATAAAGAGACCTTTATATTGATATTTAATCGAAAAAAAATGGAAAAATCAACACAATTATCAAAAAAAAGGAGAATTTAATCATCTGGCACAAAACATGCATATTAATGATTAATAATATCATTATAAGGAGATGTAATATGAGTATTAAATTTAAACCTGGATTAATAATCCTGTTTTGTTTCGCAGTAATGGCTTTTTCCGGTTGCGAGGCCGGTCTTAGCCAAAATGATTCCAACGGTTCCGGAGACGGGAATTTCAGTTTTTCAGAAATCTATTCCAATATTAACTCAATGAAAGAGGAAATTGAAAATTTAAAAAATACGATTTCAGCTCAAAATGAGGTAATAGCAGGTCTTACGGGAGGTTCCGCGATCTCTATAAGCAGTCTGGATGAGAGTATTAAAAACCTGGAAGATTATGTCGGTAACCTGGCTCCCGGTACGGCAGGAACCCTGGCGTTTCGAACGAACTCACTGGAGGAAAATATCAGTACTGTTTCAATTTCGGATTTGAATGCTGTAACAACGAGGCTTAATGCTGCATTCCCGGAAGCGAATGTATCAAAGAATGGTTCAACGATACAGTTTAGCAGTGTTAATGTTCAAATAGTCAATGGCTCCGGCTCAACCACGGGAACGGTAAACGGCCTGGGAAATCTTATTGTTGGATATAATGAAAGCCGGGGATCCTGCAGCAATGACTGCGGAAGCAGTTGTTACTTCTGTTATAATGACCGTTCCGGTTCTCATAATATTGTTACGGGAGCCAATAATAATTATACTTCATATGGCGGCTTTGTTGCCGGACTTAATAACAATCTCACCGGTGCGTATGCCAGTGTCTCCGGCGGACGATTTAATGCTGCTGAAGAATGGTGTTCCAGTGTTAGTGCCGGATTATATAACAGGGCTCGCGGCGCATATGCCGGTTTAAGTGGAGGACGATATAATCTCGCTAAAGGTGAATATTCCAGTGTCAGCGGCGGGTGGTATAACAGCGCCATTGGAGATTATTCAAGTATTTCCGGTGGAAGAGAAAATAAGGCAACCGGTGACGTGGCAAGTGTCTCAGCAGGGTATTTAAATGAAGCAGCCGGTTTACGCTCCGGTGTTTCCGGTGGACAATCAAACACTGCTAACGGGGATAATGCCAGTATAACCGGGGGGACACTCAATACAACGCATACCGGGATCGGTGCTGTTGTTTCCGGCGGGTATAACAGTACAGCTACGGGGAATTACTCCGTATTAAGCGGAGGACACGCTAAACTCATTAGCGACGATTATGGCTGGCGAGCATGGGATTTGGTATATAAATAATTTTTTCTGTTTGTGGTCGGACGGTTTCGGGAATGATTTTCCGGAACCGCTGAAATTCTTCTTGAATTTTTTATCCGCCTGGTTTATTCTTTCATTATTTACCAGGGGGAATTATTTCATGAATTCACAAAAAAAAACGGTTTTTATTATTTTTTCTATTTTTATCCTGACGGTTTTACTAACGGGAACCTGGGCCTGCAAGCAAAAGAGCAGTTCCCACGCTTCCGGCCCAAATGTCATCCATGTTTCAGATATACATTTTAATCCCTTTTATGATCCCTCTCTGCTGTCCACTCTGCAGAAAGCTGATGCCTACCAGTGGGAAAAAGTCTTTTCCGGTTCAAAAGTTGCCGGGTTTGGCGCGTACCATAAGAACGAAACCAATTTTAATCTCCTGGTTTCTTCGCTAAAAAATATGACCCGGGTTCAAAAAAAACCCGATTTTGTCATCTTTACCGGGGATTTTCTCGCCCATGATTTTCACGATAAGTATAAAAAACATTTTAAAAACACTGACCGGCTTCATGAGTTTATCAAAAAAACCGTTGTTTTTTTATCGGTCACGATAAAAAAACATTTCCCCGGCAGCCCGGTCTATTTTTCCCTGGGCAATAATGATTCCTACTCCGGCGATTATAATATCATTCCCGGGGGCGCGTTCCTGCGTGATACCACCCCGGTATTCTCTATCCATTTCCTGTCTGATCCGCTGAACAGGCAGGCCTTTAAAAAAACATATCCTGTTGGCGGGTATTATTCCGCTCTTGTGCCGGGCTCTTCCGGGAACCGGATTATCGCCTTAAACTCTATCCTCTTTTCCGTTAAACATACAGGGAATGCCCCTGCTGCCGAAGCTCAGCTGGCCTGGTTTGAGGATCAGCTTAAAAGCGCTCAAAAGAATAATGAAAAAGTCTGGGTCTTATTGCATATTCCTCCCGGTGTCAATGTCTTCAGTTCCATTCATGACAAAAAATTTGTTTCCATGTGGAAACCGGTGTATAATGAGCGTTTTATCGGACTGCTTAAACAATTCGCTCCTGTTATTGGGGCCTCTTTTGCCGGGCATACTCATATGGATAATTTCAGGATTCTTGCGGACGGGAATAAAGGGCTTGCTTTTGTACGGATCGCTCCTTCCGTGACTCCCGAGTTTGGGAATAATCCCGGTTTTGAGCTTCTCACCTATGACAGGAAATCCTTTTCTGTTGTTGATTACGGTATCTATTACCTGGATCTTCGCGAGCCTTTTTCCGGCACCGACGTTTCCTGGAAAAAGGAGTATGGCTTTAATAAGACCTATGGCCAGGATTCCCTTAGTGCCGGTTCCCTGCTAAAGGTTTATTCCGCTATTAAGTCAGATCCCTCTGCCCGGGAAAATTATATCAATTATTATAATGTTAATCACCGGGATCAGCCTGCTTTGAACGAGAAGAACTGGAAGACTTTCCTCTGCGGTACCAGATTCTGGCGGGAAGAGGGGTTTAAGAAGTGCGCGGGGTTTTAAGAAGATGCCCTCACCCCAGCCCCTCTCCCAACGCAAGCGCCGGGAGAGGGGCTGCACTCCAGCCTGCGGCGGAGTAAAGACTCCGTAGAAAGGCTTTTGTTCTCCCCCCCTGTACGGGCACGGCGCGCCGTGCCCGTACAGGGGGGAAGAGGGGGAGACTTTTTCCCAGCCCCTCTTGACGATGAGCCATATTTTATATATCTTGTTTATTAAGGTCACATTTAACCTTGTTCCGCCCCCCAATCATATTCTCATTTTGTTTAAGCACAATAAAACTAATTAATATATGGAGCGATATCTAATGAAAAAGATCGTAAAAATTTGTATGAGTATGCTTATTATTGTAATTTCAGTCTGTGCCGGGTGCGGAACCGGTTTCGATGAAGGCAGCGGTTCACATGACGGAAGCGGAGACAATCCCGATTCAGGGAAATCCTGGTATGGGACCATGCTGATGGGGACTTCAGACAAAGATCAGGGTTATTCGACAGCACTGGACAGTGCGGGTAATATCTATATTTGCGGAGAAACCAGTGGGGCTTTTGACGGTTGTACCAACGAGGGAAATACTGATATATTCCTGGCAAAGTATAATTCGCTTGGGCAGCAATTATGGGTGCGGCAATTAGGGTCAACTGAAAATGATCATCCCAAAAATATGGCACTGGATAAGGATGATAATATCTATATTACCGGGTGGACCTGGGGCAGCATTGATGGAGAAACATATACCGGTTATGAGGATATATTCCTGGTGAAATATGACTCATCGGGGGACAAACAGTGGATACATCTGTCAGGCAGCACAACCTCTGATCATGCCTGGAATCTTACCATTGATAATGATGATATCTATGTAGTTGGTCATACCATGGGTTACATGGGCGATAACGAAAGCGGCAGCAGCAATGGAGGTTGGGATTTTTTCCTTGCGAAATATAATTCATCAGGAGACCGGCTATGGCTTGAGCAGATCGGGACTGCGTCGGGTGATTATGGTCTTGCAGTTATTACGGATAAGTCAGGATTTGTCTATGTGAGTGGTCACACAGGAGGAGCTTTTACCGGTTATACAAACCAGGGAGATACGGATATATTCCTTGCAATGTTCAGTTCATTGGGAACTTCTTACCCGGTTAAACAATACGGTTCTTCCGGTGGAGAACAGCCCTACGGTCTCGTGATGGACAGCAATGAAAACATTTACATTTCCGGTCATACCAGCAGCAGCCTGGAGGGAAATACCCATGCAGGGTTATGGGATATATTCCTGGCAAAATACGATAAAACCAGGGAAATTGAATGGGTAAAACAATTAGGTTCGGCTGGGAATGATGCATCACATAATATGGTAATTGACAGCAATGATACTCTTAGCCTGGTTGGTTATACCACTAATAATTTTAATATGAGCAATGACCTGCTTTTAGCTCAATATAACACCTCAGGAGATCTGCTTAAGTTCCGCGTATGGGGTTCCCCCGCCGATGACGTGGCACAGGATATTGCTGTTGATGCCAACAATGATTTTTATATTACCGGGTATACCTCGGGAAACCTTGAAGGAAAGACAAATAATGGAGGATATGACGCGTTCTTAATGAAGCTTGACCTGTATGGTGATATTTAACATTACGTGTGTAGGGGAGAGGCATGCCTCTCCCCTACACACAACCCCACACACAAAAGAGAAAAAAACACAAAATTTATTGACATTGCCTCAAAAAACTATATATTTATAGTAATATGTCTCTATAAAATATATAAAAAAAAGAGTCTTAAAGGAGTTAAATCTGTGTCAAAAAGAACAGGTTTTTGGATATCTATTCTCATGGTTCTTTTGGGTTTTGTTTTGTTTGCAAACTGCGGCCAAAACGAAACGGTTTCTCTCACAAAAACCAACCAGCAAAAAGTGGATTCAATGAAGAAATGGCCCGGCGGGGTTGTTTCTTATTATATATCCGGGGAGTTTGACACAACAGAAGAAAGCAGGCTCGCGGATGCCATGAGCCGGTGGCAAAGTAAAACCGGGTCCGTAAGCTTTGTCGATTACACAGGAAAAAGCGCCCTGGAGATCCCCGAACCCTGCCTCGATATACAGCGAAGCACAGACCGGAACTCGGCCTCAACAGTGGGGGCGGTAGATGACCCTGTATTGCAGCTTTCAAACGTGCTTTTTTCAAAACGGACAGTAATCCACGAACTGGGCCATGTAATAGGACTCCTGCACGAGCATCAGCGGCCCGACCGGGACGACTCCATAACCATACAATGGGAAAATATCTATTCACAATACTATCATAATTTTGAGAAGTTGGACAGTCCTTTGCTGGTGGAAGAGGATTTTCCGTATGATATAAGCAGTGTTATGCATTATTCCGCATCCAGCGGAGCAAAAGACTGGTTTTCAAAGAGTATCACCATAAATGACGGATCGGGATTATCCTGGGGTTTTGCCTGTTATATAAGCGCCGAGGATATTTCAAAGGTACAAAATATTTATGAGTGACAGAACAAGAAAAAAAAAGAGGGGATTTATGAAGAAGGTATTTGGGCCTGTTTTATTGGTATTATTTTGTTTTTTAATACTGGGTGTTGTTTTGGGCTGCGATAAATTGACCGATAAAGACGATATTGTGGAAACCAATATAAGCATGGAGATAGATCATTATATGAGCTCATCTCTTGACGGAGAGCAGCCGGCGCTCAGTTTCAGGAGAAAAAGCGAAGCAAACCAGGTGCCGGCGAATTGGGAAAATTTCTACGCAGCAGTAAAGGGATTTGATTATAAATGGGGACATTTGTATTCGGTAGAGATCCTTGAAAGAAAGATCACCGATGATAACGAAGGATATCATTATTTACCGCGGTATGAATACGAGCTGACCAAAATAAACTCCGATACTACGGTAGACGCTTCTACGGGCTTTAAGGTCTATCTGAAAGCCGGGTTTAACTTCTGGCTCACAAAAGAGGGAAGCGATTATTATGTAATGGATTCCATAAAAATAGACTGCGCCACAAATAGTCTTTGCAGCGCGGGAAGCCCAAACCTGGATTCTATTTACGCGGAATACCTGTTAAGTCAGGATGATGATAATCCTTCGTTTACGGAAACCGTTATTTCAGGGGATTTTCAGTACGCGTCTGATTATGGCTCCCTGGTGCTGCAGTCTTTGACAACGGAATAACATAACAATAAACCGTTTTTTGATTGATTTATTTCAGCCTTCGGTATATATAACAACCACAGGGGCAAGAAAGCCCCATAAGGAGTTGTTATGAAGAGACCGGTTTTCGCGTATATTTTTATAAGTCTGATATCATGTATGTTGAT